>DATKXY010000001.1:0-19626 GCA_035528795.1 archaeon
AAAAAGTGGAAAAAAAGTCGTATCCAGAAAGGTCCTCGATAATCTTCTTATGCTTATTCTGCTTATATTTATCAGGAACCGGAATTTTATTAGACATCGGATACCTCTCTTTTTTCGAGAAAGGATAACATTTGTAAATCACAAGTGTAACGATAGCTTTAATCAACGTTTTTGTCAACTTATTATTAACTTCATATAATTGATGATATTTGATGCTACTTGACAGTCGAGGGGCATCAACTTAATATATCTAAAATTTGACAAAAACCTCAGGGGCTGAGTTTGCTCATTTTTACCAGGAACTATTACTGTGTGTTTTCAGCTTAACCTGTTTAAGGTTTTCCCCCTGTTGCTTTGTTCCGTTCTTTTGGAAAATGCAGAACTTTCAGCATTTCGTTTTATCGATTGTTCCTCATGTCACGTGAAGATAAGCGCCGAGTGGCGCTCATCCATGCATGCACAGAGCACCACCTCCCCTGTTTTTCTTAAGGAAAGTGGCGGTTCCCTTAGTTCGGGGAAAAGTTCCTGTTCCTGCCATGCCCCTTCATACCTCCCCCCGCAAAACCTGGGAATGATTCCCGGGATGCGTGAGGATTCACTCGAGCTGGGTGTCGATTGTGTGGCCTGCCACATGGACAGCGATCTGGTCGCTTATTCAAGCGGCGAAGAGCTGATGGTTCCGCACTGGGTAAAAAAGAGCGATACATATGCTCGAGGTTCTTTCTGCGCAGGGTGCCACACCTGGGGGAAAACGGGTGGATTGGATTGCCAGGATTGCCATATGCCGGATATTGAGGGAGCCGCAGGCGATGGTCCGCATCTTGAGCGCAGGGAAGGAGCGACCCACGCCTCGCATCTCTGGTCCGGTTCCCGCAATCCCCAAACCCTGGCCCGAGGGGCCCTCCTTGAGGCGCATCGCCTGGGAGGAACCCTGAGTGTGAAAGTGACCAACCTGGTGGGCGTGCATTCCTTTCCAGCCAACGGCCACCACAAGATGAAGGTTGTGCTTATCCCTAGCCCTCTCGGGCAGCCTGCCTGGGAGGATTCTGTGAAGCTGGGGCCGGATTCCACAGCGGAATATTCGGTAAAATTACCCGGAAGTGAAACCGCAGACCGGGTCGAACTGAGGTTTTATCCGGCCCCTTCAGTCTGGCCTGACAGCTTTTACGTTCTGACCAAAAAAGTGGTCGATTGAAAAAACAGGCAAGCGCTGTGTGAGGGAAGTCGGGTTAATTTGGCGCCCTTGGAGAGAACCTGGAGGAGTTAATGCGGCGCAAGGTTTTTATTGGCACCTGCGGAGCTGCCTTAGCGGGCACTTTAAGCGGGAAGGCGAGAGCGGATGAAGATAAAAATTTCAGGGTTCTTTGTCAGCTTGCCTCAGTAGTGGTGCCTGATAAAGACCCGGAAGTCTGGGAGAAAAGCTCGGCCCGCGAGGAGCTCAAGCGCGCCTGGCAGGTTTCCAAGGCAGAGGAGCGGGAGGAGTTGTCTGTCTCCCTAACTCTTTTGGATAAGGAAGCCGGCAAGCTGGAGGGGGACCGGGATTTCGCCTCATTGAAACCTTCCGCAAGGGCGGCTCTCTTGCGTGGACTGATCGATAAATCACCCCAATTTGCCAAAGATTTCGCGAGCATGCGCTCGATGATTGTCAGGGCTTTTTACAGCAGTCCGGTCGGTTATCAGCGCACCGGATACATTCCATCCGACCAGTTCACGGGCTATCGCAGGTTTTTTATCCCGGACGAAGGGCGGGACTGACCATGGACCGTTTGGAGTATGAGGCGATTATTATAGGGCTCGGTCCTTCAGGAGCGGTGATTACGGAGTCTCTCTCCGGAGCAGGCTGGAAGGTGCTGGCCCTTGATGAGGGTCCGTGGTACAACCCTTTTCGCGACTTTCGCCTGGGAGAGGCGCCGAGGATACCCTTGGGTCTGGTCTACTCTGAGGATAGTGAGGTAAAGCCGGGCATGGTGAAGGCTGTGGGCGGCGGGATGGTTTTTTACGCCGGCGTGTTTTTCCGGTTGCACCCCAATGATTTCCGCACATGGACAAAGTTCGGCTGTGGGACAAACTGGCCGTTGACTTATGAGGAATTGGCCCCTTTTTACAGGGAGGTTGAAATATTCACCGGGGCCTCAGGCAGCAATACAAACATTTTCGAAGCGCCACGCGAACCTTACCCTAACCCGCCGCATCCCTTATCACCCGCTTCGCAGGCTTTCTCCAAGGGCGCCCGCGCCTTGGGCTGCCACCCGGTACCTACCCCAATGTCGGTCCTTTCCCGGCCCTATCGCGGCAGGCCTTCCTGCACTTATTGCTCGAAATGCGGTTGGGGCTGCATAGTCGGGGATAAAAGTTCACCGGAGATGACCTATATCCCGGCTGCAAAGAAAAACGGTGCTGATATAAGACCCAGGCATAAGGTGCTGACAATCGAGACAAACAATCAAGGCCGGGCAACCGGGGTTGTGTTCAAAGATCAGGAGGGAGCCAGGCATAAAGCCCAATCCGATCTGGTCGTTTTATGCGGCAGTGCGCTGCTTGACCCAGGGCTCCTGAAGCGCAGCCGTGGTCCGGCGCATCCGGATGGCCTTGGCGCCCGCAGCGGCATGCTGGGCAGGAACCTGATGACACACACCGGAGGTCGTTACATGGCCCGTTTTCCCCAGGTTGTCAATGGTTACATGGGCCTTAGCGGCGGGGCAAACGTGCAGGATTTTTACGATGGGGCCCCGGATGCTGAATTCAGCCGCGGCTACACCATTTATGTGTCTCTGGTGCCCGAGCCACCATCCACATTTGCCGACTGGTATCTGGAAAGCTGGGGCGAAGAGCTGGTGGAGACCATGAGTTCCTACAACCGGATGACCCGTCTGGCTGTTGTGGGCGAAGACCAGGCCCATCCGGAAAACTGTGTGACACCTGATCCTGACCTGACAGATGAAGACGGGTTTCCACTGGTGCGGATACGCTACCTGGGGACAGATAATGAAAAACGGCTTTTTGCCCACGCTCTCCAGAGATGCCGGGAGATTTGCCGGGCTGGGGGCGCGGATGATTGGGAGTTTTATCATCCAGCGTCAAGCAGTGTCCATCCTTTGGGCACTTGCCGGATGGGCGAAGACCCGGGAAAAAGCGTGGTAGACCGTTGGGGCGCCTGTCATGATGTCCCGGGCCTTTATATCATGGACAGCAGTGTCTTTCCCACCTCCGGCGCTGTCAATCCGGCGCTGACTATTATGGCTCTGGCTTCCCGTACGGCCAATCACCTTATAACTGGCCGCAGAGGCTGAACCCTTTGAATCCAAGGCTTCCGCAGGCCGCAAGGTGTTAATTCAGGCGAAAAGATCCTGATCTGAAAACAGCTCCAGGCAAAACAGTGACATTACTAAATATTTTGCTGTATAGAAACGGAAAAAAAGGTTAAAATAATTAATCAAACGAAATTATAAAAATCAGCAATCTTGTCCCAAGAGGATATTTAACTCCTATTGTTTAAAAAAAGATCAGCGGGCCGAACAACTGAGAATAGATCACCAAAGGAATTTACATGAAAATCCTCTCTCGAGAGGGATGGGGCGCGAAGCGGACGGAGTGAGTCTTCTTGATTTTCATGCTTCGTTGTGTCCGCATTCGGACATGAAAGTTTGTTAAAAGCTCTTTAGAATACAGGAGTCAGGAGCCAGAATTCAGAAAATATTCCATGACCGAACTCCGCTAGCTTTAAATTCCGGCTCACGGGTTCCAGCCAGGGAACAGCAAGAGTGCCTTTAATGAGGTAAATGACCAGAGTCTTATTTTATGAATACTTCGGTTTAAGAGTCTGTTGGATTAATGTATCTTGAACAAATTTATTTCAGCCTTCCAGGTGCGGTTTCTTTTTGAGGAGTTTTCATGTACCTGACAATCCTCTTCCTGGTCATTCTGATCCTGGCGCTTGTAGCGCTCGCCGTAGCCATGGCCTATTACCGCCGCCAGCGGATGCTGGATGAAAAAAAGGTCCATTACCTGGGCTTAAGAAAAGAGAACGGCAATCACTGGCGGCGCTTTGAATCATATCAAGCGGATATTGACCGGATCAGATCGGATTACAATGCCAGATTGCGGGAGATAGCAATCTTGCTCGGCGAAATAGAACAAAAGAGGAAGGAAGTCAGGGATGTCCTCGGAATCTTGAAAGAGGAAGTAAGACAAAAAGACGACAGCATGGACCGGGATCTAGGCAAAATTATCGACCGGCGGAAAGATATTTATCGAAAACTCTGGAGCGAGTTTAACGGGAAAAAAGCGTTATATTTATCAAAACTCCGGCAAGCGAAACAGAGCCAGGTGGCTATACAAAACACGAATGTGAAAAAGGATCAGGAATACCAGCGCTGGAACGAGACGAAAATCCTGATGGAGCGTGTCAAAAAAGAGTACGAATCTCTACTCAGGAATCCGCTTTTTTCTTTCATGAAGAAGCCTTAAAACAAAAATGCCGGTTACTGCTGCTCGAGCTTTTCCTCTTTTACTTTTCTTTCTCTCAAGAGCTGCATAAATTCTTTCACCGGCACATAGATCCAGACAATCAGGATAATGACTCCCAGGGTCCATATACTCCAGGTAACCCAGTCGAAAGGCATAACTTTACTCCTGGATGAAAAACGGTTAAAGACAGGTTCTTTTTGAGCGGCGTGAAAAATCCTGAAACTTATCCGGAACTCAGGCTTTCAAGCTAACACCACAAGCGGATTTAAGCAAGCGTTTCGTGCCTGTGGATCGCTGCAGGGTGGTGAGGTAATTCCCGCCGCCTGCTTTCCGACTGGAGACAATGCGGTTCAGGTGCTTGTCAGGATCTCATGACTGTATGTTGATGAGGAAAGAGGTTTTTTCAAGAGGAAATAGGAAGGGGAGAGCTGATGGCGCTTAAGGCAGTACTTTACGACCTGGACGGATTAATGGTAGATTCTGAACCGCTTCACGGAAAGGCCAGCGAGAAGGCGCTCAATGCCTACGGCCATACTTTGGAAGATATTCCCGCGGCCTTGCGCCAGTCTTTTTATGGCAGAAGGGTCGCAGAGATTGCCGCAGATGTTGTCAACTGCTTGAGCCTGCCGGTCAGCCCGGAACGTTGGGCCCGCGAGCGTCTGGAAATATTTATGGAACTCGTGGAACAGGGCATTAACCTTATGCCCGGGGCAGAGGAATCCCTATCTTTATTCGAAGGGAATGGTCTGAAAAAGGCTGTGGTTTCCTCCGGAGATAGAAAATATGTCCAAAAAATTCTTCGACTGACCGGTTTAACCAGCAGATTCGAGGCGGTTGTCACCGGGGACGACGTGACCCGCGGAAAGCCCGATCCGCAATGCTATTTGCTGGGCGCGCAGAAGCTAGATGTTCCTCCTCCCGGTTGCCTGGTGCTCGAGGACGCTTACCCCGGTATCAAGGCCGCACGCGCGGCAGGCATGAAAGTGATCGGAGTGGAAAACAACTTCAACAGTCGCTTTGACGGGGCAGATGTCGTGGTTTCCTCCCTCGCAGCGATCGATCAAAAAGTCCTGGGGACGCTTGAGAACCGGACTTCGACGAATTGAGCCGGAACCGGCCAGCCGTCGAAGCTCTTTTGCGCACCTGCTGAAAGAAACATTTCCAAATCTTGAAAGGGTGACCTCTTTTCACTTCAAGTATAAGGAGTCAGGCCATGCAGAAGTATATTTGCAATGTTTGTGAATGGGTTTATGATCCGGCAGAGGGCGATCCCACGCAGGATATAGAACCGGGAACCCCTTTTGAAGACCTGCCCGATGATTGGCTTTGCCCGGCCTGCGGAGTAGGCAAGGAAGATTTCAGCGTCTATAATGAATAAGCAGCGGATCGTGCCGGAGGGAGTGAAGGGTCGCTTTTTCAAAGGGAAGAGTTCGTGTCCGAAACACTTGAAAAGCGGATGATGGCCCGCGCTCTGGAGCTTGCCGCACTGGCAAGAGGCAAAACCTCTCCCAATCCGATGGTTGGAGCGGTGCTCTTTAAACAGGGCCGGGTGATCGGTGAGGGCTATCACCATCGCTGCGGCATGGCGCATGCCGAGAGAATGGCCTTGAGGCAGGCGGGCAGGGAGGCTCGCGGGGCCACCCTGGCTGTAAATCTGGAGCCTTGCGCCCATACGGGAAGGACATCGCCCTGTGTCGAGGCAATTATCAGCTCGGGCGTGGCACGCGTGGTGGTGGCCATGCGCGATCCTAACCCGCTTGTGCGCGGCAGGGGCATAGGGGCTCTCCGGAGGGCGGGAATCGAGGTGCAGGTAGGCCTCCTGGGAGCTGAGGCCCGGCTGCTGAATGAGGTTTTTATTCATTCCATAACCACCGGCAAACCCTTTATAGCTCTGAAACTGGCCCAGTCTCTGGACGGGGCGATCGCTCTCGGTAAAGGCTTGCGCACAACTATTACTTCCTCCCGGGCCCTGGATTTCACCCACTGTTTGCGTTCCTGGTACGATGCCGTGGCGGTAGGGGTCTCGACCGTTCTGGCAGATGATCCGCTGCTCAATGTGCGGCGCATACGAGGCGCCGCGCAGCCAGTGAGGGTAGTTCTCGACAGCAGTTTGCGTATCCCTCGGGAGTCCAGGCTCGTAGCAACTGCAGAGAAATTCCCCACATTGGTGCTCTATGATCCAGCCAGGGCAGATCCCTCGCGGCTCGCAGTTCTCAAGCAGCGGAAAGTGGGACTCGAGCCGGTAGATGGAGCGCACGAGGGTTTTCTGCCCCCGGAAAAGGTGCTCGAGATCCTTGCCGGGCGCGGTATTACCAGTGTCCTGATCGAGGGAGGGAGGCTCGTGGCGACATCTTTTTGCGCCAGGAAGCTTGTCCAGCGCCTGCATCTTTTTATCGCGCCGGTATTAATGGGGGAGGGGGGGCCGCTGCACGGCCTGGGAGAGATAGGCGTAAGCGAAGAAAACGGGCCGCTCAGGCTGCGCAATGTAGATACCAAAGTCCTGGGGCCTGATATCTATATTACCGGGAGGCTTATCTACCCCGGCCGATAATATTTTGCCTTCAGTTATCAAATATGTTATTTTAAACAGCAGAGTTATATGTTTAATGGTATAATTGAATACCTGGGCACGGTCTCAGCGGTTGCACCTTACGGCCAGGGCAAGATCCTGTCTATCGAATCCGGGCGCCTGTCCGACCGGATGCGGCCCGGAGACTCGCTGGCAGTCAACGGGGTCTGCCTTACAATTATCGGGATCAAGGATGATCTGGTCGAGCTTGAAGCAGTAGCCGAGACTCTGTCCAAAACCAATCTCGGCGAGCTTTGTCCCGGGAGCCTGGTGAATCTCGAAAGGCCTCTTCCGGCCGAGGGGCGGGTGCACGGCCACTGGGTGGCCGGCCACGTGGATTCCACCACCCGGATTGTAAAAATCAGGAAGCTGCCGGAAAGCACCCTGATGAGCTTTGAGCTTGATGATGAAACCAGGCCCTTTATTGTGCCGCGGGGCTCGGTGGCTGTCGATGGAGTGAGTTTGACTGTCGCCCGGCTGGAAAGGACGGCTTTCACCTGCTCCCTGATCGAATTTACTCTTTCACATACCAACCTAGGCACCAGGAAGCTCGGCCAGCGGGTAAACGTGGAAACGGATATGATCGGCAAGTACGTAGTCAGCACGCTGGAGAGGATGAAGTCTCAAGGCGGAGGTCTCAGCGAAGAGAAGCTGCGCCTCTGGGGTTATTGAAAAAGCGCCGGGAAGATTTTACAGTCGAGAAAAGGAACTGGAGATGATTAACCTGGATAACACGATGCTTCCGATCAAGGAGGTTATCGAGCATATTAGCCGTGGGGGGATGATTATCCTGGTTGATGACGAGAAAAGGGAGAACGAGGGTGATTTTGTGATTGCCGCTGAAAAGGTCACGCCCGAAGCTGTTAATTTCATGGCCCGCCAGGGCGGAGGGATAATCTGTGTGGCCTTGACCGAGAAGCGGGCCGATGAGTTGGGGCTCGAGCCAATGGTCGGTTCGAATACCGCGCTTCACGGCACTTCTTTTACAGTCAGCGTGGATCTGAAAGCAGGCACTTCAACCGGCATCTCGGCTTACGACCGCGCGGCCACTATCAAAGCGCTGTGCGACCCGCATCTCGGGCCCGAGGATCTGGCCCGGCCGGGCCATATTTTCCCCTTAAGGGCCAAGGATGGAGGAGTGCTGCGCAGGGCGGGCCACACCGAGGCCGGTATAGACCTGGCGTGTCTGGCAGGCTTAGAGCCGGCAGGCGTGCTTTGCGAAATCATGGATGATGACGGCAGGATGGCGCGCCTGCCCCGGCTTTTTGAAATCGCCAGGGAATTTGACCTGCCCGTGGCCTCGATTCAGGACCTGATCCGGTATCGCAGACAAAGGGAAAAAATTGTAAACGCCACGGTCAGAACGACACTGCCCACTATTTTCGGCACTTTTGATATGTACCTCTACGAGACAACCTATAGTGACGAGACTCACCTGGCTTTGGTGTGCGGCTCTGTGGCCGGCAGGAAAGACGTGCTTGTCAGAGTCCACAGCAGTTGTCTTACCGGCGATGCCCTGGCGTCCCTGCGCTGCGACTGCCGCTACCAGTTGCATACTGCCATGAAAATGATCCAGGATGAAGGTCTCGGGGTGCTGCTTTATTTGAATCAGGAGGGCCGCGGCATAGGTCTCGCTTCCAAGATCAGGGCCTATGCCTTGCAGGACAAGGGACTGGATACTGTGGATGCAAATATCGAGCTGGGCTATTCGGATGATGAGCGCGATTACGGATTGGGAATTCAGATTCTCAAAGACCTGGGATTGACCAGCGTGCGTCTGATGACCAATAATCCTAAAAAAGTGGATGCTTTTATTTACGGTGGCTACGGGCTGGTAGTCACTGAACAGGTGCCCATAGAGCAAGACCCTAACGAATTCAACAGGGAGTATCTCGAAACTAAAAGGGTTCGGATGGGTCACAAACTGCAGAAGCTTGATCGAGCTGAAGGGTCGGAATCAAGCGGTTAAGCTCCTTTTTCCGCGTTCACTGAAAGGGGAGGTTTATGCCTAAAATTTTTGAAGGGAAACTCGACGGTAGCGGTAAGCATGTGGCATTTGTGGTTTCGCGTTTCAATGATCTGGTGACCGGTCATCTCTCCGCCGGCGCTTTGGATTGCTTATTGCGCCATGGCGTGGCTGAAAAGGACATTTCGATTTTCAAGGTGCCCGGATCTTTTGAGATCAGTCCAGTGGCAAGGAAGCTGGCGGCATCCGGCAAGTATGATGCCGTAATCGCTCTGGGTGCCGTGATTCGCGGAGACACACCTCATTTCGATTACATCGCCGCCGAGGTGGCCAAGGGAGTGGCTCACGCTGCTTTCGAATCGGATGTGCCGGTAGTTTTTGGGGTATTGACAACGGATACATTGGAGCAGGCGTTGGAGCGGGCCGGGGCAAAATCAGGCAACAAGGGAGCAGAGGCCGCTCTGGCCGCGCTTGAGTTGATGAACCTTTACTCCAGCGGCGCTTTTTAACTTACGGCCTGGTGAAACTTCACGGTTCCCACCCAGGTTACCTTCCGTTTCAGGGTCACCAAAGACTCAAATATCTCAACCTATGAAAAGACGCACAAAGTGCAGGATCTGGGCCTTGCAGGCTGCTTACAGCAGCCTGCTGAGCGGTAAAGGGATGGACCGGGCACTGGAAGAATTTTTTAACTACCGCAATATCAGGTCGAAAGGCCGTGAATTTACAGTGAGGCTCCTCTCGGAATACCAGGAACACCTGGCAGAGATCGACTCGCTCATGGCCGGCCACCTTAAAAACTGGACTCCGGATCGCCTCGCCGTGCTGGACAGGTTAATAATCCGGCTGGCAGTGGCCGAGTTCCTTTTCCTGGAGGATGTGCCTCCAAAAGTGACAATTAATGAATACGTGGGACTCGCCCACCTGTTCGGAACGGAAGATTCCCCGCGCTTTGTCAACGGGGTTCTGGATGCAGTGCATAAGACCCTGGCCAAAAAATAAAGAAAGCCGTTCGTTCCAACCTAACCCCAATGTTGTTCACTTTAGGCGGGAAAGGCAAACGATGTCATTCCCGCTCAAGCGGGAATCCAGGTTTTTAAGCCTATTTTCTGGACCCCCGCTTTCGCGGGGGTGACAAAAAGAGAGTGTTGTCGCTTTAAGTGAACGGTATTGAACCTAACCCGCAGTCCAGAGGCTGACCGGACTTTGCGCTACGCGATTATTTCAGATATCCACAGTAACCTTCAGGCCCTGCAAGAGGTGCTGAGTCTTATCGACAGGCTGGCTGTCGACCGGATAATCTGCCTGGGAGATATTGTCGGCTATGGAGGCGATCCAGCGCTCTGTATCGAACTCGTGCGCCAGAAGTGTTTCCAGGTTATTCTGGGCAACCATGATGCTGCGGCTGTCGGGCTGACCTCAGTCGCCTATTTCAATCCTGTCGCGCGTGAGGCAGCCCTCTGGACCGGCAGGGTTTTGACGCCCCGGGAGAAGAGCTATCTCTCCGGGCTGCCTTTGAAAGATGATTTCGGCGAGTTTGAAATAGTGCATTCCACTCCCGATGACCCCGCCCTTTGGAGATACCTCTTCACAGAGGAGGAAGCCGGGCCGCTTTTTGACTGTTTCTCAAGGCAGCTTCTTTTTTACGGCCATACCCATTTCCCGATGGTGTTCGAGAGCAGCCTGAAAGAGGTGTTGTTTCACGAACCCGAAGATTTCACTCTGGACTCTCAAATCAGATATATTGTTAACGTGGGCAGTGTAGGCCAACCCCGCGATGGCGATCCCCGCGCCGCATTTGCCCTTTTCGACAGCGGGAGGAACGAGGTCACTTTCCACCGTCAACCCTATGATATAGCTGCGGCGCAGAGGCGGATTCTTGAGAACGGTTTGCCACAGATCCTTGCCGCCAGACTTGCTTACGGGAGCTAGGAATTTATCCATAACGTCAAAAATTATTGGGCATAAATACTGTGCCCGGTTTTATAAATAATTATAGACAATCGTGTTTGAGGCGACAGGCGGCAGGAGTCAGCCATTCATGACTCTGGCGCGCCACCATGAAAGGGATGAAAATAATTCCGTTCGGATTTTATTTTCAAAGTAGTATATTCATATTCTTCTTAATCTATCATATTCGCAGTTATTTAAATATCTAATTATAGATGGCTTATAACATCCTTTTGATCAACTGGCGCGACATTGCCCATCCCGAGGCCGGAGGAGCCGAGGTGCACGCCCATGAGATTTTCCGGCGCATCGCCGCCTCAGGCCACAGGGTGACTTTCCTCTGTGCCAGGTGGCCGGGCTGCGAACCCCGGGCAGAGATCGACGGGATAGAAATCCTCCGCGCCGGGCGCAACATGACATTCAACTTTACTGCTGCCGCTCTGCTTCGCGGTGAGCTGTCCTCACGAGACTTTGACATCATTGTCGAGGATGTCAATAAAATCCCCTTCTGTACCCCCTGGTTCACTCCGCACCCAAAGCTGATTCTCTTTCACCATCTGTTCGGGACCACGATTTTCCGCGAGGTCGCCCCTCCGGTTGCCGCCTATGTTTACCTCTGGGAACGCCTTATCCCCATGATTTACCGGGGTGAATGGGTCCAGGCGGTCTCTAAAGATACGGCAGATGAGCTCATCCGGATGGGTTTCGCTAAAGAAAAAATACGTCTGATTTATAACGCGGTCGACTGTAACCTATACAGCCCCGCGCCTCCAGACCGAGAGGAACCGCCTGCCGCTGAGCCTTATTTCCTTTATATGGGCAGGATTAAACGCTACAAACGTCTCGGGCTCATTCTCGATGCCTTTTCCCTCGCCAGACGCCAGGGGCTTGACAGCCGCATCCGCCTTATTTTCGCCGGGGCGGGAGATGATTACCCGGGATTGAGGGAGAGGGCTGCAAAGCTCGGGCTGTTGAACGAGACGAGTTTTCTGGGCCGGGTTTCAGAGGAAGAAAAGGTGCGGCTCCTGCGCGGCGCCGTGGCTGTGGCCAATCCATCCCCCAAGGAAGGCTGGGGCATTACCAACATGGAAGCCCAGGCTTGCGCGACACCGGTGGTAGCCAGCCGCTCCCCGGGTCTGCGGGAATCGGTGAAAGACGGTCTGACGGGATTCCTGTTCTCTCCCGGCGATCCAGCGGATTTTGCCGCCAAACTGCTCCTGATTGCAGGAGACGAGTCCCTGCGCCGGAGAATGAAATCGGCTGCCAGGGAGTTTGCTCAGACTTTCAGTTGGGACACATCCGCAGAAAAAACTATCTGCTATATCGAAGATATCCTGGAGAAAAGAATATGAGCGAGAGATTCACAGGCAAAAACGACGGCTTGATCAAGCATGGGACAATCCTGCTGGTAGCCACTATAATCACCGGACTGAGCAATACGCTTTTCAATATTGCCATGCTCAAGATGCTGACCAAGGAGAATTTCGGCGACTACACGGGCCTGGTTTCGCTTTACATGATCCTGGCTTTTCCGCTTACCGCAGTTCAGATGGTTACAGCCAGATATGTTTCCGCTCTGGAGAGCAAGCGCCTGCTGGGACAGGCGGCCTCTCTCCTGCGGCGCTCCCTCCTCAAGCTGTCTCTGACTGCGGCTGCGGTACTGATTGCCTTCCTGGCTTTCGGACAGTTTCTGGCCGGGTACCTTAACGTGCACAGTCTAGGCGCAGTTTATGTTGTCGGCCTGTCAGTGGCCTTTGCCCTGATAAGCTCGGTTTTCTGGGGGGCGCTCCAGGGCTTCCAGTATTTCTATCATTATGCGGCCAACCAGATAGTTTCCACTGTGGCCAAGCTGGGCGGGGGGATTCTGCTGGTCTGGCTGGGTCTCGAGGTGGTGGGAGCGGTAGGTTCTCTCGTGTTTTTTTACCTGACAGCGGTTATAATGGCTGTTTTCCCGCTCTACGTGGTGCTTTTTAAACTCGCCGGTGGAGATGAAGAGGCTGACAGCCTTCCGCACTACCGCTTTTTCTGGCCGGTATTTGTCTCCCTGCTGGCTTTCGCTGTCTTCACCTATGCTGATTTTATCACGGTCAAGCATTTTTTCCCGCGCTACAATGCCGGAGAGTACGGTCTGGCCCAGGTGGTGGGCAAGGCTTTTCTGTTTATCCCGGTCGCTATCAGCACGGCTTTGTTCCCGAAAGTCACCCGGCGCACGGCAGCCCTGGAATCCTCCAGCCTGGAGATTTTAAATCTCTCGCTGGTCTACTGCATCGTTCTTTGTGTCATTGGCATAGTGGTCTGCGTTTTTTTCGCGGAGCTGATCCTGCTCTTGCCGGAGGGGACAATGACTGCTGTGAAACTGGTCCGCATATTCGGTATCGGAGTGACCCCTGTGGCTCTGCTCTATATCATGATTAATTATCTTCTGGCCAGAGGCAGAGCCGCGTTTCTATATTTTCTGATCCCGATGGCTTTGGCCTATGTGGCCGCCCTCCAGGTGTGGCACGCGACTCTGGCCACTGTGATCTGGGTCATGGCCGGTTTCGGCCTGGTGGCCGGTACAGGCCTTTATCTGGTAATTTTTTTCAGTGAAAGATCCGCACAACGAGAGAGATTGCTGTATATAACCAAGCCCCGGTTTTAGGAAGGATCTGCGCCAAGATGGAGAATAAGCCTTTTCTTTCAGTAATCATGCCTGCTTTCAATGAGGGAGATGGAATCCATGATAACCTGATCGAGACCCTCTCGACTCTGGAAAGCTTGAATGTTCCTTTTGAGATTATCCTGGTGGATGACGGGAGCTCGGACGACACCCTGAAAGAGGCCCGCCGGGCGGCTAGCCAGGACAGCCGGATCAAAGTCACCTCAAATCATCACAACCTGGGCAAGGGCTGGGCCCTTAAAACCGGTTTCAAAAGAACCAGCGGCGAGGTGGTGGCTTTTCTCGATGCAGACCTCGATATCCATCCCTCCCAGGTGGGCCTGCTCCTTGAGCGGCTCCGGTCCGTTCCGGTGGATGTGGTTATCGGCTCGAAGTTTCACCCGGAGTCGAAATTGAGCTATCCGGCGGGCAGAAGGTTTTTCTCCTTTTGCTACTATCTGTTTATCAAGCTTCTTTTCGGGCTGCCCCTTAAAGACACCCAGACCGGGATCAAGCTTTACCGCAGGAGCGTGCTCGAGAAAGTTTTCCCGCACGTGCTGGTAAAAAAGTTCGCATTCGATATCGAGCTTTTGACCCTCGCCCATCATAACGGCTTCAAAATCGCGGAGGTCCCGGTAATTCTCCAGTTCAAGAGAGGGCTGCGCTGGGGAAGGATCCGCCTGGAGGACATTGTCCATATCTTTATCGATACGCTGGCCATTTACTACCGCCTCAGGATTCTTAACTACTATGACCGCAAGCTTCCCACTCTTGACAGATATCCGCGGGTCTCAATCGTGATCGCTGTCGGCCCTTATAACGACAACCTGGTTGAATCGCTCGAGGCCTGCCTGCGGCTTGATTACCCCGATTTCGAGGTGCTGGTCTTTCCGGATGAGCCTTTCAACTGGCCCGATCCCCGGGTGCGGGTGATCCCAACCGGGAAGGAGATGCCGAGCCACAAAAGAGACCGCGCTATCGGCGAAGCCACAGGCGAGATTATCGCCTTTTTAGATGATGACGCCTATCCGATCGCCGATTGGCTCACCAATGCGGTGCGTGCCTTTCACTGGCCGGAGGTCGCCTCTGTAGGCGGCCCGGCGCTCACCCCTCCCTCGGACAGCTTGAGACAGCAGGCAAGCGGAGATATTTACGCCTCCCCCCTGGTGGGCGGGCCTTACACTTATCGTTATTTACAAGGCCGGTACCGCGAGGTGGAGGACTATCCGACCTGCAACCTGCTGGTGAGAAGAGATGTGTTCGAGCGGCTCGGCGGTTTCGATACCGAATACTGGCCGGGCGAAGACACTTTCTTTTGCCTTAAGATAGTCCGCGATCTGAAACTGAAAATAGTCTACGAGCCGGACGCCATAGTCTATCACCACCGCAGGGAAGTCTACCGCGGGCACCTGGCCCAGATAAAAAGCTATGCCCTGCACCGGGGTTACTTTGTGAAAAAGTTCCCGGAAACAAGCCTGCGGCCGGCTTACTTTTTACCTTCAGTGCTGGCATTGGGATTGTCTCTGGGCTGGGTTTTCTCTTTTCTCTGGGCCCCTCTGGCGGCTCTTTATCTGGCTGGACTCGCCGCCTACCTTGCCGCCGCCCTTCTGGCAGCATCTGTGAGCATGCACCCAATGCGTATCTGGTATGTTTCGAGCGGCATAGTGCTTTCTCACCTGACCTACGGGCTTTATTTTATCCGCGGACTGCTTGCCTCAAGGCTCAGAGAGGAGAGATAGAGGATTTTTTGGCCCGGTGTGACACTGGCTTTGCCTCGTGGTTGGCCCAGGAAGGCAAAGGATTGTGTTTTTCGCTGTTACCCGGACAGATTGCTTTAAACCAAAAGGCGGATCATTTTTTAAGGAATCTCAGGAATTTGTTGGTAACGAAACCGAAACAGATAAGGTCTGTCAGGGAAGCTGATATTATTGGCTGGTAAAGGCAGGCGGAGTCTTTGAATCTGGCCCATTTGTAAAGGCCGCGTAAAAACTCGGGTATGAGCAGATTGGCGTAGACTACCCAGGCGCCGATTTTTAATATGCTTTGGAATGAGCTTAGATCGAAATATTGATACTTCCTGGTTTCTTCATTCGGCAGATAAATTTTTGTGAGATTTCTCCACCTTCTTCCCAACAAGTCGCCCAAGCTCTTGACATTGATGTGATAAAAGCCGGACTTTTCAATATAGGCGAATTTTGTATGGCCGGCCTCGGAGAGAAGACAGGGGACATCAATGTCCATAAATCTCCGGGCGTTTTCCAGGACCTTTTTTAAATATTCAACTCTGTAAAGGCAGATCCCTATCGGAGGGATTTTCGGATAACAGAACTCGCAGAGAGTATAGCCTTCGCTCTTTTTGACAACCGTTTGTTCGATACCGGTGCAGAAATACTGAAAAACCGGGTCCAGTTCCAAGGGATGGTATCTCAAGAAACGGCCGATAGCGGTGTCTGACGGTTTAGGAATGAATCTGCCGAATGACCCGGCTAAATCGCTGATTTCAAAAAAAGGCTCGACCAGGTTGCGCAGCCAGTGGTTACCGACAATCTCGATATCCGCATCGAGATAAATGAACAGCTCTCCGGTCGAGTTTTGGAAACCGATCAGCTTGGAAGTTTCGCCGTGCTTTTCGATATCGTTGTACAGTAACTCGACCTCGAACTCCCGGGCTATCTCGATTGTTCTGTCCTCGGAGCGGTTGTCAACGACCAAGACCTGGAGCATTTCTACCGGATAGTTCTGGGAAAAAATTGCGTTCAGGCAGGTCCGGATATTTTTTTCTTCATTATAAGTCGGCACGCAAATTGATATTTTGGGTAATTCACGCATGATTGACTGGCGGCCTGGGTCGGTTGAATAAATAAATTCACAAACTTTCAGTTGGAAAGTAAATTATAAATGTTTAACTTTTTCGCAAGTGATTAGCATCAAAACTTGCTTTTAAGAGCTCGACTCCTGATCCAGGCCTCTCGAAAGGACAGGCTTGCGTCACAGGCAATCCGGCGGCAAACCTTAATTCCAGACACAGGAAGAGAACCAGTGCGATTCTATTATCTGATTCAATCCATGCGGCCGGTCCAATGGACCAAGAACCTGCTTGTCTTTGCCGGTCTGATATTCGCCGAGAAACTGGGAGATTCAAATCTGGTCCGGCTCGCGCTGCAGGCTTTCGTGGTTTTTTGCCTGCTTTCATCCTCTGTGTATTTGATCAATGATGTCCTGGACCGGGAGCGCGACCGTGAGCATCCGCTCAAGCGGATGCGGCCGGTGGCTTCAGGGAAACTCAGGCCCGGCTTTTGTGTATTTACGGCAGTTGTTTTTATTCTCATCTCGGGCCTTTGGGCTTTCAGATTGGGTGGCCAGTTTATGCTGGTGGGAGCGGTTTATCTGGTCCTGAATCTGCTGTATACCACCTGGTTGAAGCATGTGGTGATAATTGACGTGATGTCTGTGGCCTTGGGTTTTGTGCTCCGGGTTCTGGCGGGTACTGCGGCGATCGACGTGGTAACCAGCCCCTGGATCCTGATCTGCACTTTCCTGCTGAGCCTTTTCCTGGCTTTCGGCAAGAGACGCCACGAGCTGTTGCTCCTTGAGAACCAGGCCTCCACACACCGTTTCGTGCTGGAGCATTACGATCCTTATTTTCTCGATCAGATGATCTCTGTTGTCACACCGAGCACTCTGGTCTGCTATACGCTTTATACTTTAAGCCCGGACACAGTCGCTCATGTGGGCAGCTCCAACCTCTTGTATTCAGTGCCTTTTGTGATTTACGGCATCTTCCGTTACCTGTATCTGATTCACAAAAAAAGAGGCGGGGGCGATCCGACCCAGGTTCTGCTTTCGGACCGGTCGTTACTGGCTGCCATTCTCTGCTGGCTGGTGGTGGTAACGCTGGTTCTTTACCATTAAGGTTGGGCTTCTGGAGATATCGCTTAATTCTGCGCGATTTGTCACAGGTGGTACAAGGAGAGATTATATGAGCAAAGCAAAAGTCGCCGTATTGAAAACCACCCCGGAGCGTGTGCTTGATGACTATAGCCGGCTGGCGGATCTGGCCGGACTTGCCAGCGCTCTCGACCCCAAAGCCCGGACAATTCTTAAAGACAATATCTCCTGGCATTTTCCCTTTCCAGGGGCGAACACAACCCCCTGGCAGCTCGAGGGAGTCGTGCGCGCACTTTCCGAGAGAGGTTTCAGCGACATGGTCGCAGTGCAGAACGACACGGTGGTGACCAATGCGTTCAAGGGAGAGCGGCTGAACCGCTATATGGGTACTTTCAAGCGCTATAACCTGCCTGTGCTCTATAATTTCCGTAAAGGGGATATCAACTGGGAAATTTATCGCCCGAAAGGTAAGATGCTGGTGATGGATAAGATCTTTCCGGAAGGGATCAGGATTCCCCGGGAGTTTATCGGCAAGAACGTGGTCCACCTGCCTACACTGAAGACCCATATTTATACGACCACCACCGGGGCAATGAAAAACGCTTTCGGGGGGCTGCTAAACCGCAGGCGCCACTACACCCACAGCGTGATCCATGAGACCCTGGTCGATCTCTTGCGCATTCAAAAGGAAATCCATTCCGGGATTTTCGCCTTTGCGGACGGTACCACCTGCGGCAGCGGGCCAGGGCCGCGGACAATGACACCGGTCGAGGCCGATTTAATTTTCGCCTCGGCAGACTGTGTGGCTCTAGATGCAGTCTCAAGCCGCCTGATGGGTTTCGATCCGCTCAAGCTCGATTACATCCGTATCGCTCACGAGCAGGGCCTGGGAACAGGCGATCCCCGCGAAATAGAAATTGTCGGCGAGGATATCAGCGGAGTGAACCTCGGTTTTGCAGTGGGCGACAATCTGGCGAGCCTGGTGGGAGACCTTTTCTGGTTCAGCCCGCTTAAGATTTTCCAGCGCTTGCTTTTTCACACCCCGCTGGTTTATCTTTTCGTTTTCGGCTCGGCGTTCTACCACGACTTCCTGTGGTACCCGATAAAAGGGAAGCGGATTGTCGAACAGTGGCGCTTGACCAAGTGGGGCAGGCTCTTTGAGACCTATTGAGGCCTGGGAATACCGCCTCGAAGAGCATCAATAACCGGCCTGTCCCGGGACCGTTGAAAAGTGTAAGTTAAAAGACCCGATGGTTTATGACATCCTGATAAAAAAAGCTTTCTGAACCGTATTATTCACAAATTGCCACAAAACTTGTAGGGGCGGACCCATGTGTCCGCCCGGAGTTCGGCAATTTTTCGACTATAATCGGGCGCACACGCGGGTGCGCCCCTACAAAAAACGGAAACGGAAAAATTTTATGAATTTTCCGGGCTGAATGTTTAGTGCTATTCTGAATTGGAAGCCTGTTATCGCAGACGGTTGAAATTGTAATTTTTTCGATATTCGCTACAACAAGATGATCAAGTGTCCAATCTGTCACTCCGGGGCCTGGAAACTTATTTCAAAGGATCTTTATACCGGGGATAACCTCTATTTGCGCTGCAGGGAATGCAAAACCGCCTTTTGCTCGAAAGAGTTCAAGGCAGATAAAATGGACAGCCATTATGAGGAATTTTACGGTTGCGAGGGCTCCTTTGAAAACAAGTTTTTCGCCAAGGCCTCCAGACATCTGCTGAAAATTTCAAAGAAGTATCTGGACCGCCTGGCCAGGTTCAAGCAAAGCGGCAAGCTCCTGGACCTGGGCTGCGGCCGGGGTGAATTCATCCATATTGCGCAGCGGCTCGGCCGCTATGAGTGCGTGGGATTGGATGTATCGGCCAGAGTGGCCCGGGAGGCAAAGGAACTGTTCGGAGTGGAGGTGATTGTCGGCAATTTCAACGCCGGGCTCTTTAAGGATGAAAAGTTCGATGTGGTCTATATGCGCCACATTATCGAGCATATACCCGATCCCGGTCAATTTGTGGCCGATATAAAAGCTGTCTGCGCACCCGGGGCAGTGGTCGCAGTTCATTTGCCCAACGATTTGAGTTTCTCCAACGCGTTTAAGAGATTTATCTACCCTTTTCGGATCCTCAAGGAGTGCG
>DATKXY010000002.1:0-16069 GCA_035528795.1 archaeon
CGACGAAATCCCCCCTGAGTGTGACCCGTTGGGGCCGGAAAACAAGCTCATAGTAGCCACCGGACCCATGACCTCCACCAAGCTGGCAACGGCTTCTCGTTTCCAGTTCATCTTTAAATCCCCATTGACAGGCATCCTCTGCGATTCCAGTTCCGGTGGTTTCTGGGGAGCGGATTTCAAGCGCGCCGGGTATGACGTTCTCATCGTACAGGGCCAGGCGGAAAAACCCGTGTATCTTTGGATCAACGACGGAACGGCTGCATTGCGGGATGCCGCTCACATCTGGGGCAAGGACTGTTTTTCCGTACAAGAGATATTGAAGGAAGAAGTCGGGGACAAAAAGGCAAGGGTCGGCTCCATTGGTCCCGCCGGAGAGATAGGTTCTCTTCACGCCTGCTTCATAAACGATGAGGGGCGAACACCGGGACGGGGAGGAAGCGGTGCGGTTCTGGGAAGCAAGAAGCTGAAAGCAATCGTGGTGAGGGGAACGACGGATTTCCCCCTGGCGGATGAGGAAGGCCTTAATCGGGAGTGTAAGAAACTTACCTCAGGAGAATGGCCGAAAGACGAAGGGTTTGAACCCTATGGGAAGCACGGTACCGCTAATTGGCTCAAAGCATCTTGGCATAAGGGTGGTATCCCTGTGAAGAACTGGCAGATCGGCGAGTGGAAAGAAGGCTGTCTGAACCTCTGTGGGCCTAAAATGTCGGAAACGATCCTGACCCGCCGGTCGGCCTGTTACCGCTGTCCTCTGGCCTGTGCCCGAATGGTGAAAGTCAAACAGGGACCCTACGCTTTCGAGGGACCGGGTCCGGAGTATGAAACCCTGGCAGCCATGGGGACCAACACGATGGTAGACAATCTGGAAGCTGTGGCCTATGCCGGGCACCTGTGCAATGTCTACGGGATTGATACCATGTCCACCGGCTCTACGATTGCCTGGGCGATGGAGTGTTTTGAAAAGGGATTGATTAGCAAAGAAGATACCGACGGAATCGATCTCAACTTCGGCAGTGCCGATGCCCTGGTGGCCGCCGTTGAGAAAGCGGGCAAAGTGGAGGGAAACCTTGGAAAACTGATCGCCATGGGTGTGAAACGGGCGGCGGAAAAATTGGGAGGTGGTTCAATTGATTTTGCCTGTCAGGCCAAGGGCCTGGAGACGGGTATGCACGATCCGCGAGCTTTCCCCAGCATGGCCGCAACCTACGCGGCAGGTCCTCGGGGCGCCTGTCACCTGCACGGACAGTCCATGCACTACGAATCAGAAGATGCCCTTCCTGAATGGGGGCTCACCGATTTCGATCCCGAAGAGAAGACCAAGGGAATGGGAAGAATATCTACTGTCGCGCTCTACCACTTCGAGATCTACAATTCTATGGTAATCTGCGCATTTCTCACCGGTGGTTTCGTCATGAAACCCAGCGATCTGGCCCATTTTCTCAATCTGGCTACCGGTACGAACTATACGGCGGAGGAACTGAAAACAATCGGAAAACGGATCGCGAATCTCCACCGGGCGTTCAACAATCGCTGCGGCATTACCAAAGACCACGATACTCTCTCGAAGCGACAGCTATCCAAACTGAAGGAGGGAGGGGCGAAGGGATTTTCACCCGACCTGCCGGCTATGCTCGATGAATACTATCGGGAAATTGGCTGGAACGAGGAGGGAAAGCCCAGTCCGGAAAACCTTTCAGAACTCGGCCTGGAGTTTGCCGCGAAAGATCTGTACTAGCCTTTCCCGATTCAAGTCTGAGTGTGATTATTCGATTCTTGGAAAATCGATACGGGGTGGGATCAGCCTCCGCCCCGTATCGAGTAAAACTCGACACGAGCCCCTTCGGAAATGACGGTTGTGAACCATTTCTTTTTAAATACATTTTTATCGTTTATAGAGACAAAGTCCACTCTTCCCTTCTTCCGATAAGTTTCTACCAGAGAATCCAAAGTCACAGCTTCCGTGATTGTTCTTTCTTTTCCATTAATGAACACTGTCATGGAACTCGCCTATTGAATATTGTTTTGAAATGCCTGGACTGTCTTTTGCTTTTGCCCTTGCCTAATTGCTTCCACAACGGCTCGGTGCTCTTCGTAGCTGTTCATGAGATCTGCAAATCTGGTATATCTCATCATCATTCTCGACATCGTGGTGCTCCAGATCGAGAGGATGTGCTTGTCACCGTACTTTTCCATAAAGAACTCGTGGAACGCGTAATCTCGCAGCATGAGTTGATGAATGTCACCAGACTCACAAGATTCCCGGATATCCTCAAGCAGTCCCTCGATTTCACTCAAATCAGAATCGTTCAGTTTGTTGAATATACTTTTTATAACGAAGGCTTCTATGGTTCTTCTCAACTTGATAATAAGGGAGAAAGCTTCCTCGCTGGGATGATCGGATACTCTCACCCCAATATTCGGCTGGAACTCAAGCAGTCCTTCGTTGGCCAGTTGGGACAGAGCCTGTCGAACGGGTCCGCGGCTAACGCCGAAGCGCTTGGCCAACTCCGTCTCGCGTAAGAATTCTCCTTTTTTATAACTGTCGTTGTAGATATCCTGCCTGATCTGCAGAGCTATCTGTTCCGGCAGGGTAAGCAATTTAAAGTTTCTCAAATCTCTCCTCCCCCACCAGCAATTATGACAAGTGAATTGTTCATTGTCAACATAAAACAAAACAATTGCTAAACTGGATCGCTACGTGTCCACCTATATTAGTCGAGCTCCAACACGTGATGGCTCAAACGCTCGAATCCCTCTTCCGTGATCACATAGTTGTGCTCGATCCGCACTCCGCCCACCCCCTTCTTATATGCTCCGGGTTCAAGAGTCACTACGTCGCCGGCGCATACCACATCATCGCTTTCGGGCACAAAGATAGGGGGTTCAGGGTGCCCCAGTCCTAATCCATGTCCCGCGTGGTGAGGAAACAGTTCCGGATTGTCGATTTCAAGAAAAGGGGCAGCAACGGCACGATGGATGTCTCGACCTAGTGCTCCAGGTCGAAGCTTTTCTTCTCCCAGACGCAGTGCAGCTTTGCACATTTGAAACAGCTCACGCTGTTCCTGAGAAGGAGTACCTACAGCTAGAGTATTTGTTAAATCTGATCTGTACCCATTCAGCATGACCGAAAAATCAAGAATGAAGGTATCTCCTTCTTTCAGCACATAGTTGGTAGGTAATCCGCCCTGCTTGGGAGCCGAATGAGTAGTGGCCCGGAAATCACCATATACCAGTCCTGGAGATCCCAAGGACTCCAGAGCCGCCGACTGAACACCCCGAAACACTTCGAACTCGCTGATTCCGGGGCGAACGATCTCTCGAGCCCGAGCCTGCCCTACCTCCCCGGACCGTATACAGTGCATCAGTAGCTCGATTTCATCTGTCTCTTTTTTCCGGCGAAGCTTACCGATGACAGACCCCAGAGAAGGGAGCTCGATCTTGGATGAAGGGCGGTCCCCCCATATGGTTTCGTAGGTGCTGAGGGGAAACCATTCTTTTTCTATCAATCCAGTATATCTGGTAAGTTTTTTTTCTATCCGTTTCAATGCCTTTAAAACAGCGTGGTCTCGATTGATAACCGAATGGCGGTGATCGTACCACTGTTCAGCGATTACATCGTCAACAAAATAATCAGCTGCCGAAGAAGAAAGTGTCATGTTATCGCAAAAAAGCACGGATTCCCCGTCACGTTCGATATACAGAAACGCCCGCTCACCGTGAGAAGAACTCAACGGATTCGCGGAAAATGCAGATAAATAATTTACGTGTTTGGGATCGCTGATCAGAAGCCAGTCCACCTGCTCGGGCAGAACGTCCCATAGACGTGCAATCCTTCGTCGGCATCCTTCGGCTGTAAGCATAGTATAACACCTCAGAAAACACCGGCCATATTTTCTATCTACTAGTCCAGCACGGTCATTCTAAACTCAGATGGGGTGACCTGGAAGTGTTTCTTGAATAGATAGTTGAAGTAGGCTGGGTGTTGATAGCCGACCTTTTTTGCGATTGAACTTATTTTCGCATCTTTATTCTTTAACAGCTGTTTTGCCCGATCGAGTCTACACCTGGTCACATAATCGATGTAAGTCGTACCCTCGGTATTTTTGAATATAGCACTGAAATAAGAGGGGTTTAATTCAAGAAAATCTGCCACATCTTCCATCGAAAAATTCCATTTGAAACAATGTTGGTGTATATACTCTTTTGCTTTGCTGATTAGGTTTTTTGCGGATTTGTCTTCTCTTGTTGTCGAATAGTCAAGCAATACATGGGCCAGTCGCTTGAGATTACTGAATATATTCTCATATGAAGGATCATTTCTATCATATCTAAGAGCGTCCTCCGATTCTCTAAAAATGTTGTCGATGTTCAATCCATTGCTTTGAGTAAGTCTGCTCAGTACATGAAAAAGATTTTCCAGCAAGTCCATAGAATCTCTTTCATTGCCATCAGTGCTGGTTATTACCCATTGTATATAGGACAGCTGCTCGGCCAACCGCTTCTCATCTCCCTGTTTTATTGCCTCTTCGACAGCGGGGAAGTCGATACTGTGAACAGTGATGCTCTTCGTGTCGATGGACATCTCGTCCAATCGCTTGTACCCGAAAAGTTGTTGTAGCAACAGTCGATCTCTCGCATTTATGAATGACACATGCAGTTGATCTACATTTTTTATAATTGTGCCGTAGGTCGCATACAACAGATAGTCATTTTTCTGTATTTCCTCAATATACCAAACGATTCTTTTTTTCACGGCTTCTGCGCTGCTGTCTTGAAAGATTGCAGCAAAAAGTGCGATCGGACCATTTTTTTTCACGAGGTACACCTCGTCCCCATTGTTGAAACTGTTGATCAGGGACGGAGAGTAGGCCTCTTCAATATCCACGTTTGCGTTGTAGCTTTTTCCTTTCAATTGAAGTTGAACTAGAACCGTTGAATAGTAATACGATTCCTTCACGATCCCTAGATCACACAACCTGGCATAGATCTCTCTATTTTCATAAGGTCCGTAAAGGAGCTCTAGGAAAAATTGTCTCTTCAGAAAGGGAATAACGTGGTCGACAAACTCGTGAAGTTGATTGTTGCTTACTTTCTGCGATCGAAATAGGGAAATCTGGCTGGACAGCACCCTCAATTTTTCTGTTAGTTTCTCCAGCTCTATAGGTTTGAGAAAATAATCATTTACCCCGTATTTTATTGCCTGCTGGGCGTAGGTGAAATCATCGTATCCACTAATAATTATGAAAACTGTGTCTTCGTTATCCGCCTTTACTTTTTCGATAAGCTCCAGGCCGCTAACAATCGGCATCCTTATGTCTGTAATGAGTATGTCGGGTTTTAGAGATTTACACAGTTGAATCGCTTCTACTCCGTTCTCCGCCGATCCGACAACCTCTAAACCTAGAGATTCCCATTCGATGTTTTTACGCAACCCTTCCCGGATGAGTTCCTCATCCTCGACAATCATAACCTTTAACACATTCACTCTCCCTTGATTATAGGGATCTTGAAACTGACAACGGTACCGACTCCTTCTTCACTTTTAAAGGACAAACCATACTCCTCCCCAAAATAGATCTTCATTCTCTCGTTTACATTTTTTAAACCCACTCCTTCGGCTTTTGTGCTGTCTTTGTCTTCAAGACTCTTCTCCAATACCTCAATCTGTTTTTGGGACATTCCAATCCCCGTATCGGAAATACTGAAGGCAATCGTGTTGCTGTTTTTCTCTGCGCTGATTCGGATTGTTCCTTTTTCCATCTTGTTCTTAATGCCATGATACAGTGCATTTTCAGCGAGAGGTTGCAGAACCAGTTTAAGAATTTTGTACTGCTTGATTTCCTCCGGAACGTCTATAATGTAGCCGAACTTCTTGCGATACCGCATCTTTTGGATGATCAGGTAGTTATCTACGTGTTCTACCTCGTTCCCGATCGTTATGATCTCATCTCCCCTGCTAAGACCAATTCGCAGCAATTTGGTCAAGGCAACTACGGTATTGATGATTTCATCACTTCGTTCAGCACGAGCAAGCCAACAAACAGAATCCAAGGTGTTGTAGAGAAAATGAGGATTGATCTGCGCTTCCAGAGCTCTCAGTTCCGCTTTTCGTAGTTTCCTCTGATTCTCGAAGAGCATCTTCATGGAATTGTCGAGCTTCTTGACCATCACATTAAAACTCTCGCTCAGCTTACCTAATTCATCCTTGCTCGCAATTTCCATATTGACATCGAAATCACCGGTTTCAACCTGTTTCATGAGCGTCATCAGTTTCTTGATGGGATTCGCGACTTTGCCTGTAAAATACAGAGCGACCAAGGCATCGATGACACACACAGAGAGTATCAAAAGGATGATAAAAGTAGTAATCGAATTCATATCCTTCGTGAGTTGCTTTTGTGGTATCATCCCGATTGTCAACCAATTGTTCATTTCAATCTGGCTGGAGTAAACCAGGTACCCTTCGGTTCGATACTCCTCCGAATCAATTGGTGTAATCTGGTGAGAAACCGGTGAAAACATCCGGTTTCGCTTCGGATCCTGTATTAACTGCGGTATACTGCAGACTACCCGTTTGTCCGCGTCTGCAAGAAGAATATTTCCGAATCCTTCCAGATTTGCTGTAAGCAATCTTTCTAATGTTTTTACCTCTATGTCTAGTAGTACGATCCCCAGGGAATTACCGCTCGCCTTGTCAATAATCGATTCTCCGACTGTGATAATCGGTTGATCCGTGGTTTCTACAATGAAGGCGCCCGCATGAGGACCAAACCAGAAGGTATCGTAGGAGTGGGAGACCTCCTGATACCACCGCGTATCATGCCAATCACTCTCCTTTCCAGAGAAGAAATTTGATTTGTATTGAGTGCCATTGGCACCGACGATGTAAATTCCAAAAATGTTTTTGACGTAACTCTGCACAAAGCTGAGCTGGTTATCCACCTCGAGCTCGATTGAATATAATTCGGATATTGAGCGGGGATAGGGGTTGCGTAGAACCTGTTGTATCTTGGGATCATTGGCAACCATCCGTAATGTGCGATGAGCGTCGACAAAGAGACTGTTCACCTCATTCGCGATTTGATCAATAAGCTCGATAAGCAGCTTTTCGGAGTTTTTCTTTATGACATCAGCAGAAACAAAGAAGAAGGTCACGCTTAGCACGAGAATGCTGACGAACGATACAAGAAGAAAAAAAATCAGAATTCGAAAACGCAAACTGCTTCGTAATGGACTGCTCTTAAAAAGCATCGCCAATAAACTCCATCGCGTTTTCAATATCAAACAATCTATCTTCGTTGATGATCACCGGCGGAATGGCTTCTCCTCTCTGATGTTTTTCAATCACCTCAAACACTTCTACGGCAAATCTCGGATTGCACTCCACCGACGCGCCCAGCTCACCAGCGATGATTGACCTCAACGCATCCTTCTCTCCATCGATAGAGACCAATATCACGTCCTCACCGGGCCGCATTCCCACCGCCTTGAGCGCTTGAATCGCACCGATGGCCATCTCATCGTTATGGGCATAAACAGCATCGAAATCCCTCCCGATGGACAGGATTATATCTTCCATTACCTTTTGACCTTCCAGACGCTCGAAGTTTGCCCATCTGGATATGACGATTTCCATATCCGGGTAGTTGTTGATAACACTCCGGAATCCCAGAGCCCGATCTGTCGCAGGGGAAGAACCGGCTCTCCCTCGCAATTCTACGATTCTCGCCTTCCCGTGCAGCTTAACGACCAGCCACTGAGCAATCCGTACTCCTTCTTCGAAAAAATCCGACCCGATGAAAGTGAGGAACTCTTCTCCCGGTATACCGTCGGCCATACGGTCTATCAAGATCAAGGGAACCCCGGCCCTCATCGCAGACAAAATAGCAGGTCGTAGCGGTTCGTACTCAATAGGTGCCAGCACGATATAATCGACTTTCTGTGATATTAAATAATCGACGTCTTCTACTTGTTTTACCGAAGAGCTCTCGGCGTCTGTTAATATGAGTTTGTACCCTCTTCGCTGTGCCTCCTTTTTGATATCGTTGGTTTCAGCAATCCTCCATGGATTTGCATGATTTACCTGAGAAAAACCAATCAGCAAACTCTCCTTCGAACCGTCCGTCCGCTTGCTCTCAGACGCACCATTTTCGTTTGTACAACTCGAGATTGCTATGGATAGAAAAAGCAACAGTGGCAACAGGAGAAAGATGACGATTGCCCTACGGTTTATATATTGCATATACTCCCCATGTGTTAGTTATCAAAATCATATATTTACACAGGTTGTCTCGTCAATCAGTACTGGTTGTCACGAAAAAAGGAGATACATGAAAACGGATATCCCTCTAATCAAAGCAAAATGGCTGCTGGAGCCGGGCTGTGTTGTGTTGGTGAGCTCCGGCGATAGAAAACGAGCCAACATTATGACCTTCAGCTGGCAAACCCCTGTTAACAACAACGATCCCTGCCTCGTCCTACTGGTAATCCGTCAGGTTAGATTTTCCTACGAGCTGATTCAGCGAAACAAGGAACTTGTGATCAACGTTCCCGGGGAAGAGCTCGTCGAGCAGGTTCACTATGCAGGTTCGGTGACGGGAAGAAAAATCGATAAGTTCAAGGAGAGCGGGCTGACAGCGGTCGCATCCAAATATGTGGAGCCACCGCATATCGAGGAATGCTCCGGCCACCTGGAATGCCGGGTCGTTGAAACATTTGCGATCCAGACTCACGACCTGTTGATATGCGAGGTTCTTCGCGCCTTTGCCGATACCGAGCTGTTTGACGGCAGATGGATCGCCGAGAAGTTCCACACGCTGCACTATCTTGGCGGCAGCTCGTATGGGATTATGAACAGGACAGTAGAGGCTAAAAAACCAATAGAATCTTCCAGCCATGCAAGAGCGGAGAGCGCTCAGATTAGGAGGCGGCAATGAAACAAGCGGTGATGACGGCTCCAGGGAGAATCGAGATTCAGGATATTCCGAAACCCGAAGCCGGTCCAAACCAGGTGGTGGTGAAGGTAAAGAACATCGGTATCTGCGGTTCAGATATACACGTTTACCATGGCAAGCATCCTTACACCTCGTATCCCGTAGTTCAAGGCCATGAGGTCTCTGGGGAAGTTGAGGTCGTAGGCAGCGAAGTAACGGGTGTTCAGCAAGGAGACCGAATCACGATCCAGCCCCAGATTGTTTGCGGCAAGTGCTACGCCTGCAGGCACGGGAGTTATCACATCTGCGACAACTTGAAGGTGATGGGCTTTCAGACCACAGGAGCTGCATCGGAGTATTTCACAGTAGATGCTGAAAAACTGTTGAAGCTCCCAGAACAGATCAGCCTCGAGCACGGTGCCATGGTCGAGCCTCTCGCCGTCGCCGTTCATGCGCTGGGAAGGTATGGACAGGTAGCCGGCAAAAAAATATTGGTGCTCGGGGCAGGGCCTATCGGCAATCTCGTCGCCCAAGCCGCCAAAGGAATGGGTGCGGATCAGGTTATGATCGTCGATATCAGTGATTTCCGCATCAGGCTTGCCGAGAAGTGTGGGATTGACCACACTGTGAACAATAACCGGGCAGACCTGGGTGAGGAGCTACAGAATGCCTTTGGCAAGGACAGGGCAGATCTGATTTTGGAGTGTGTTGGGATCAACACGACTATCGAGCAGGCAATCCAACATGCCCGCAAAGGAACCGACATTATCGTAGTGGGTGTGTTTGGCGACAAAGCGACCGTTGATTTAGGCCTCGTGCAGGATCGGGAACTCAAGCTTATCGGAACCCTCATGTACCAGGAGAAGGATTTTTGTAAAGCGATCGAATTGATGGCGGAGCGTAAGGTAGTCCTCGAACCTCTCATCACTGATTATTTCGACTTTCAGAACTACCAGAAAGCCTATGAATATATCGAGGAAAAAAAAGACAAAACCATGAAGGTGATGATCAGGTTATAGAACTACAGATTTTTCAATACGCCGGCTTCGTCTGCCGGTTCTGCGATGTACATCGTCGGGGTAATTGATGTCTTTTCTTCATAAACCTCCCTGACGTGGGCAGAGAAACACTCCACTTGATTTGCATCGACGTAGGCGATCATGCAACCCCCAAACCCTCCTCCTGGCTGTCGTGCCGCCACCGCCCCGGAGGCGCTTGTCATCGCCTCGTACATGCGCTTCATCTCCGGAACGGTTTTTTCATAGAGATCTCTCATCCCGGAAAAGGATCCTTCACAGAGCCGACTCATTGATTCCCGATCGTTTCGCACCACAGCAGCGGCGAAATCCATTACCCGCTGATTCTCTTCAATGATGAAGCGAGTGCGTTTTCGGATTATCTCAGGAAGGGAGGATTTATGGGATTCGAAAAAAGGGGAGTTTACGTCACGGAGAGTGCGCACCCCGGAGTCCAGGCTCCCCAGTAATCTGGCTCCTTCTTCGCATTCCTGCCTCCGCCTCCCATACTCGGAAGTTGCCAGAGCACGCGCCACGTTTGTATCGCAGATTACTATCTGGAGAATTGAATATTTTCAACATTGTAATTCAGATTATTTTTGATGGTTACCTTACCTTTCCAACCCCATCATTGTCCTGCAAGTCTTTGTATAAAGGTCGCGGAAAATATTGTTCGGGTCAGTTCTGCCCTTTACTTTGTCGTAATTCTCCTTATTCCAAATTTTCCAGAAGTCTGATTCAGAGTAATAATTGCTCGAGATGAGAGTCTTAATTCCTCCGATATTCATCAGTTCATCTTCTATGATCTTGTAATAGTTCTTATCACCCTTCTTTTTCATTCCATAGATGGCCAGATCCAATATGAGCTTATCTTTTGTCTTGTGCAAGAAATCAGCGGATACCCATTCATATTCCCGGACAAACTTGTATGGCACACACCATAACGGGAAATGATTCACTTCTTTTTTATACCATTCCATAAAATTGCTAACTTTCGAAAATGGTATAAAGACATCAACTGTGATAGGGATTTTGTCAGACGGGATAAACCGGCGAAACTTTTCAACTAATTTCAGTGTTCTTGTAGAATTTATGAACTTTCCGAAAAAGAATCTGCCTAAGAAGGACTTGGGATTTACATTAGTCACACCCTTGTCATACCTGAAAAAGTACTCAGGTGTCTTAAGGTAATCCTCTTTTCTTTTTTTCGTGCTTAGATAGTAGATTCTCATCCAGTCATAATTATGTGTGTAGGGTGCTTCATCAACAAAATCCGCCACGCTGAGCACGTATTCTGTTGGCGAGTGTATGATTCCATCCATGAAATCAACATCCTTATTCTCATAGTGTCCCCATATGGCTGATTTATAATCTTCAATATTATTGTATTTCTCATATGTCACTTTCACGGATGGCTTGGCTGGTATCAGCTTGAACTTTAATTTTGAGATGATTCCGAGAGTTCCGAAGGTTCCGTGCACCATCTGGAACAATAGGTTGTTCTCATTGTCAGGAGTACAGATCAGCACATCACCTTTTGCAGTGATTATTTCGTATTCAAGGCAAGTGTCATGAAATCCGCCGTGTTTGTAAGACATTGACTCTATTGAGCAGCCTGCAACCGCTCCGCCGATTGTGATGGTCTTCAACTCCGGCACAATAATAGGAACAAGACCGCATTTCATCGTCGCAGTTACCAAATCAATAAAAGTAACGCCGGACTCTGCAATACAGATTCGCTTCTCCGTGTTGATATGGAGAATCTCGTTCAATTCGCTGAGGTCGATTTTCTCGTCTGAATGCCTCTTATCACTTGGTTTGGGAACTTCATGAGAAACAGCTTTTTTCTTTAATGACACTGGTTTCGTGCTTTTGCGCTCTTTTAATTGTTTTATAATTCTATTTATTTTTTGTTCATGAGTTGTCATATTTTACACCGATTATAAATCACCCGGCCGGTCTTCAAGCTCTCTTTCCAGCTCCTGTCGCCCGCGCCTGATAATTTTTTTCATCCATACCTGTGATCTGCGACAATAAGCGATCCCCACCGTGACCAATTCGCTTGCTCTCAAGAGCAATATACCATCTGCGTTGTTGCTCATCTAAACGACTGTTGTGTCATCAAGCGATAACACAACTACCTTATACAGGATAGCAAATACTTTCATAAAGAGGAAATTGTTTTTTTACACGCCGGCTTCTGGCGGGAAGCCATGAGTTTGACGGAGCATCAGAGGCAGGATAACCCCGCTTCAGGAGTTGCCCAGGCAAATCCGGAATATTTATTGATCCTGGTTTGCTACTTGGCTTCAAGCGCTACGGATTGGAACCTTATCCCGTTCAAATAGCGGTTTGGGAAAGGGTTCGGCTGGAAATACTGGATGCATTAAAGGACTGTACCGATATCGTGATCAGCCACTTTCATGGGGATCATGTTCCTCTAGTTCATGCCAACCCGTATCAGCTTACAGCCCAGCATATCGCACCCCTTTTTAAGGAAATCAAACCTCTGACGGAAAGAAGCCCACAATGTTCACATGAGGCAACGCTTCAGCGATTTCTCAGAACTATGCTAAAGGGAAGGTTGATACGGGATGTTACAGGAATTGGGAGGCAGAAAAATGAATAGGTCTAAGGGGATAATTATATTCTCAATATTTGCCATATTCCTTGCAGCTTCAGTGGGTGCAAATAATTTGGTTCTCACCAGAAAGAACTTGAGACGAGGTGGGGATTCTCCTGTCTTGTAGAGGGATTAGAGAGGACCATTCTATTTGATGTAGGCGGCGAGGGCTTAATAAAGCTAAAGAATATGGAGAGGCTTATGATTGATCCTCAAGAAGTGGATATCGTGATGCTTTCGCATATTCACTACGACCATATTGGTGGGCTCTCCTGTTTTCTTAAGAAAAACTCCGATGTTCGCGTTTTTATTCCGAAATCTTTTCCTCCAAGTATTAAAAATGAAGTTCAAAATGCGGGCGCGGAGTTAGCTGAGGTTGATAATCCGACAGAAATCTGTAAAAGCGCCTATTCCACAGGAGAACTTGGCATCTGGATAAAGGAGCAGTCTTTGATCATAAAAACATCCAAGGGATTGGTCATCATCACAGGATGCGCTCATCCCGGGATTGTGAATATCGTCAAAAGGGCGAAAGAGCTATTGGTAGCTGATGTTTATCTAATATTGGGGGGCTTTCATTTGTGCTGGATGAATGCCGGACAGGTAAAGGAGATCATCAGAGAGGGGTAAAAAGGTGGGGGTTGAGAACGTGGCTCCCTGTCACTGTTCGGGGGATCTTGCCAGGCAGTTGTTTGAGAAAGCCTATGGGAAAGATTTTATTCTTGCAGGTGCGGGGAAGAGGATAATCATAACGGATGCTTTCTAATTCTCTAAAATTATTCGTAGGCGGTTTCACGATGGGTTGGGGTCCCTGTCTTGCTTATACGCTTCCGCTGCTCTTACCCTATATTGGTGCCACGAAGAGAAATTGGAAAGATGGCTTAAAAGTTGGAGTATTGTTTTCCATCGGAAGACTTATTGCTCCTGCCCTTCTGGGCGGACTGGCAACAGTCGCTTTTGGCTTTGGCTGTCATTTTAACCGGTACTTCCGCCCCTCATCGAGCATAAACAGGTAGTTGTCGAGGGGTATGTAGTTGGCCACGGTGTTGCCCGTGCCTAAGCAGTATCCTCGGCCCTGGTCGCTGTTGGTGCAGGCATCCAGAGTCTCGCGCACCCGGCTGCGAATCGCCGCTTCGGCGGCACGGCAGAGAAAATCCACGTCGATTCCGCCGAGGATGGAGATCCGCTCTCCGTAGCGATGGTAGGCTTCGCTAACCGGCAGAATCGTGTCTTCGAAGGAGTGTTTCCCATCGATGCCCACCGTCTCGATCAGATCTTCCATGACCGCGTCGAGATTGCCGCAGGAGTGCAGAAGGTAGGGCTTGCCGTGATCGTGAGCAATCTCGGCGCAGGCGCGGTGCCAGGGCAGGATCTGCTCCCGCAGGAAATCCGGGCTGGTCATTGTGGAGGAGCGGAAACCGAGGTCATCGGATCCCCACACCAGGGACATACAGTCGAAATCACAGATCAGAGCGGTGAAATCCGCGTAGAACTGCCCGATTTTGTCACAGATCATCGCTACCAGCGTCGGGTTGTCGTACAGATTGTAACAGAGACGTTCGTAGCCCTGCAGGAAATTGACCATCTCAAAGACATGTGCCGTCAGCTCGTAGCAGCCCATACCCTCAGGCAGATTCTTCTCCATCCACTCGAGAGTCTTGAGATCGATATCTTCAACCTTCGGCCAGGGATAACTCTCGAAGTCGGCCCAGTTTTGGATCGCTCCCTCGTGCTCCTCTATCCACTCCCGCTGCCCCCGGCTTTGGCGGCCGGCAGCTGTATCGACACTCTCAAGTCCCGGCATCGGGAAAATATCTTTGTGAACAAATCCGACCCGGAACACATCGTAGCCGAGATAGGCATGCACCCGGATATCCCGCTCCAAGAAGTAGAAGGGATCTGAGTTGTTCAGGTCCTGGGTAAGATCGAAGCGCTCGCAGACCGCCTCTATCACCTCCGAATCGAGAAACAGCTCGATGTGGTGAAGCCGTTTGGGGGCAACCTCGCGGCGGAGAACTTCGAGAAGCTCATCGACATCTGGCTGGATGGTTGATGAAAACAAGTGCTGCCTTTCTTGATTTCGGAGACCACAGTATATCGATCTGAGTCTCTTTATGTATAGTGGGAGATTCTGCAGCCTGCAGGTGAAGCACTTCTCCGACCGGCTATTTCTCTTCCGGGAAATACAGGTCGACCATGGATTTGTTCACCCCAGGAGCTCCGATCATGGGCAGGTTCCTCGTGCACATGATGTTTTTGAGGTTCTGAACATCTTCTCTGCTCAGCTCCTTGACCTCGCCGACCCCGGGGTCATTATACCTGCCGATTCACACAAAAGTAATAGCATTAATCGGCGAAGACATGGCTTAGTTCGATAACCAGGCCTTCAAGCACGGAACAAGAGATGCTGTCCCCGGGAACAAACACCTGAGGTTCTTCCGGGTATTTCCCCTTCTCATCGAGAAGGTACACGTGGATGTATTTGTTCCCCGGGTCCGCTACCCAGTACTCGCGGACACCATGGTGTTCATACAGGTGGAACTTGATATCGATATCTTTTTTCGCAGTATTCGGGGTTATGATTTCGACGATCCAGTCGGGAGCGCCTGTACACCCCTTTTCAGTAAGCTTGTTTTTCTCGCATATGACCAGGATGTCCGGCTGTACCACAGTGTTCACATCATCTTCATCCTGCTCTTCATAACCGGGAAGAAGGACATCAAAGGGGGCATCGTATAACTTGCATTTCTTACCTTTCAAAAAATTACCAATCTGCAGTGTCAAGGCTAATGAAATTTCCTGATGTCGGCGGTTCGGCGCGGCACTCATGTTCCAGGCCACTCCGTCAATCAGTTCCCAACGCTCATCCTCGGGCCACTGCCGATAGTCGCCGTAGGTATACTTTTTGTCAGCTTTTCGTAGCGGTAATCCCATTTTCTTCATTCCTCCATCATAGTATGTATACGGGGGAAATTGAAGCGGTGATTCAAATGAGATGGTTGCTGCCATACACTGCTGAGCCGAGAGGAGACCTGGTCGACCCGGGACATTCCAGCCTCTTTTTCCTTCAACACCGATTTTCGCAACGCTTTTAGTGTCACCAAATTTTACGAGATCCCCTCCCACTTGATTCTTACTTTTCTGCTGCTTTAATACCTGAGTAGTTACCTCCTCAATTGATATCCGAAGAGGATATCCGGGAGATGCGTTACTTTGCTCGGAATATGTATGGGCAGAAGCCTAAGGCAAAATCTGCATAGGGCTTTTAGCCACAAGGCAAAAATAACATGGATATAGTCTTTAGTATCGATTTGGGCACAACCGGTTTGAAGGTTGGTCTTGTGAACACAGACGGTAAAGTGGAAGCGTCGGCCAACGCAGAATACCCTATTGAATCACCGCAACCGGGTTATGCCGAACAGGATCCCGAACAGTGGTGGCAGGCGCTAATCAAATGCTGCAGCTCATTGAAAGCCTCCCACCCCAAACTGTTTTCA
>DATKXY010000003.1:0-55425 GCA_035528795.1 archaeon
GATCCTGATTCTAAGCCCCAAGATCATGGCCTGAGTCTTGTCGATTTTTTTGGGGCGGTTTTATCAAAGTTTTATCCGAAGGAGTCAGAGTGCCTAAGATCAAGACACTGAGAGCTGCGGCAAAGCGTTTTAAAAAGACGGCGCGTGGAAAAATAAGACGCAAGAAAGCTTATGCCAGCCATATAATGGGTAAGAAAAGTCCCAAGCGCAAACGGCATTTGCGCACCCCCGGCCTGATTGATTCAAGCGATCTGTCCCGGATTAAACGGATGATGCCTTACTGATAGCAGCGGCGGGTAGGAAAAGCCGGGCCTTCGCGCACTCAGGTCGCAAATTTTGATTCTGAAAAACCGATTAACAATTTGAACCAGAGGAAAGATAATGCCTCGAGTAAAAACCAATGTCGCCTCCCACAGGCGCAGGAAAAAAATTCTTAAAATGGCCTCGGGTTATCGGGGCGGGCGCAGCAAGCTGTTATGTTCCGCTCGTGAGACAGTTGACCGCGCGCTCCGGTACTCATACATTCACCGCAAGCAGAAAAAGCGCAATTTCCGGGCCCTCTGGATTCAAAGAATCAATGCCGGAGTGCGCAGCTTCGGTCTTTCCTACAGTCGCTTTATGAACGGCTTGAACAAGGCGGGAATCAAAATTAACCGCAAAGTTCTTGCGGACATGGCGGTCAATGATCCTCAGGGTTTTGAGAACCTGGTCAAGATTGTGCGGGAAAGCTGAAAGGCCGTTTTAAGCAGCCCCCTGTCTGGGGGATTGATTTTCCGCCGATCTGTTTTTGCTGATCTTTCTTTCTGCGGAAAGAACATTCAGCGAATTCCACGCCATTGGATTTCTAGTTTTAACACTCGGACAGACAAAGATCCTGCCGCCCTCACCCAGGCAAACCTGACAGTGTCATGGTGCGGCTGGTATCTGAAAGAATGAACGTTTCCCCAATTATTAAATTGAGGTGTATGGATGTCCGAGCTTCTGGACAAGCTCGAGCTGGCTTCAAAAGAAGCCCCGATACACATTGCCGCCGCCAGTGACCTGGAGCAATTGGAGGCTTTGCGCCTGCAGTTTCTGGGGCGTAAGGGTATAATCACCCAGGTGCTTCACGGTCTGGGACAGGTTTCCCAGGAAAATCGTCCTTTAATCGGCAAGCGGGCCAATGAGGTAAAGAGACTGGTTAATGAGTGTCTCGAGGTGCGACGGAGCGAACTGGAGAGTGTCCGTCTCACCCAGGAGCTGTTCAAACAAAAGCTGGATGTCACTTTGCCCGGGTTTAAACCCTGGTCCGGCTCGATCCATCCCCTCACTCAGACCCTCGACCGGATGAACGAGATATTTTTCTCCATGGGTTTCACTTTGGCCGAGGGCCCCGAGATAGAAGACGACTTTCACAATTTCGATGCCTTGAATACCCCTCCGCACCACCCGGCGCGCAATGAGCAGGACACATTTTACCTGGAGAACGGTCTCCTGCTGCGCGCCCATACCTCCCCGGTACAGGTTCGCCACATGCAGGCTCATCAGCCCCCGGTGCGTATCGTAGCGCCTGGCCGCGTTTTCCGGCGCGACACCCCGGATGCAAGCCACAGCCCGGTTTTCCATCAAATCGAGGGCCTCTATGTGGATCAGCATGTATGTTTCGGAGACCTCAAATACACACTCGAACAGTTCGCCTGCCAGTTTTTCGGCCCGGAGACTAAACTACGCTTTCGCCCCTCTTTTTTCCCGTTCACTGAACCTAGTGCCGAGGTCGACTGCAGTTGTGCTTTCTGCAAGGGAGCAGGCTGCAATGTCTGCAAGGGGAGCGGGTGGATGGAGCTTCTGGGTTGCGGCATGGTGCACCCGGGTGTCTTTGAAGCTGTCGGGTATGATCCCGAGCGCTGGACCGGCTTCGCTTTCGGCATGGGGATCGACAGATTCTGCATGCGGCTTTATGGTATAAATGATATCAGGCTTTTCCTTGAATCGGATGTCGCTTTCTTATCCCAGTTTTAAGCAAAACCGAAATTAAACCGGCTAGCAGAAAATGAAAATCAGTTACAAGTGGTTGAAAACCCTGATAGATTTCGACATGGACCCCCACGAGCTGACCGAGCGCCTGACCATGACCGGCCACGTAGTGGATGAGCTGGTTTATCTGGGTCAGGGTTTTGACCGGATAGTAGTCGGCCGGGCGGAGGCGATCCGCAGCCATCCAGGAGCGGACAAATTAAAGCTGGTGGAGGTCAGCGCTGGAGGCGGCTCAAAGTTCGAGGTGGTTTGCGGCGCTCCGAATGTGAAGGTGGGCGGCTGCTATCCGCTGGCTCTCGAGGGGGCAAAGCTTCCCGGAGGGTTTCAGATAAAAAGGTCAAAAATCAGGGGTGTGGAAAGCTGTGGCATGCTTTGCTCGGAGAAGGAACTCGGGATCAGCGAGGATGCGGCAGGGCTCATGGAGCTTGATTCAAGCCACTCTCCGGGTACGCCGCTGGCAGAGGCGCTCGGCCGTGATGACTGGCTTTTAGAACTCGAGGTGACCGCCAACCGTGGCGACATGTGGAGCCATCTGGGGGCCGCCCGCGAGCTTCAGCCCTTTGTGGGCCGTAAACTTGTCCTTCCTCCTTCCCGGGTGACTGAGCGTGAACCTCACATCGGAAAGTTGACCTCGGTTATTATCGATGATCCCGAGGGCTGTCCGCGATATATGGCGCGGGTGATTGTCGATGTGAAAGTCGGTCCTTCGCCGCGCTGGCTGGTAGAGCGCCTGGAGAGTGTGGGCCAGAGGAGCATCAACAATGTCGTGGATGTCACCAACTACATTCTTTACGAGCTGGGACAGCCGCTTCACTCTTTCGACCTGGACAAGCTCGAGGAGAAGCGCATTATTGTGCGAAAAGCGCGGGACAGGGAGAAGATCGTCACTCTCGATGGGGTATTGCGCGAGCTCGACTTAAAGATGACAGTGATTGCCGATGCCCTCAAGCCTGTGGCAGTTGCCGGGGTGATGGGTGATATTTTGACCGAGGTGGATGAAAACACGAAAAGGATACTGCTTGAATGCGCGTATTTCGATCCACCGACAAATCGCCGCACTAATCGCACCCTGGCCCTGTCCACCGAGGCCTCGAAGCGTTTCGAGCGGGGTACGGATTATGGCCTGATGCCCTACGCATTGGATCGCGCCACCAGACTGATAGCCGAGGTTTCCTCAGGCTCTGCGGTTGCAGGAACAATCGATGTCTACCCGGTCCCCATCCCGGTCAAAGAGATAAATTTGCGTGGGGGGAGAATACGCAGGGTACTGGGAGTCGGTTTCTCGGAAGACGAGGTCAGAAAGTGGCTCGAGGGCGTGGATTTCGCTGTCGAAAAAAAGGATCAGGATCTTTACCGGGTCAAGGTTCCCAGTTGCCGTCACCTGGATGTGAGACGCGAGGAGGACCTGATAGAAGAACTGGCTCGCCTGTGGGGCTACGAGAATATTCCTGTCCCCAGCCGGATGGATGTGACCCTGGAGGTCTCGGGGCGCCAACCGCATTACAGGGAAATGGACCTGCGCCGGGCCCTCTGCGGGATAGGTTTCCAGGAAGTCATGACCTCAGCGTTTGTCAGTTCGGATTACGCAGAAAAGATTTACGGGCCTGGCTATTATGCCCCCCTGCGCCTGTTGTCTCCAATCTCAATCGAGGAGGATGTTCTGCGGCCCACTCTTGTGCCGAGTCTTCTGGCCTGCCTCGAGCGTAACCTCAATCAGCGCCACACCGACCTGAGGCTTTTCGAGATCGGCAGCGTGTTCAGCAGGCGCCCGGGCCAGCAGGGAACAGGAGAGGAGAAACACTTGGGCATTGTGGTTACCGGAGGCCGGTACCCGGTTCACTGGAGCGGACCGGCGAAAACATTTGATTTCTTTGATCTCAAAGGCGTACTCGAATCCCTGTTTTCCCATCTCAAAATGCCGGCTCCCAAGGTGACGAATGATGTTCATCCGGTGCTGCATCCGGGGACTGCTGCCTCGATTGAGCACAGGGGCGAAAAAATAGGCTGTATCGGCCGGATCGATCCAGCCCTGGCCCATAAGCTTGAGCTGCCGGATGAGATTTATCTGCTGGAAATTAATCTGGAACCATTAGTCTCTGAGGCAGTCGAGCCAGTTTATGAAGAGCTCTCGCCTTTTCCCGGCTCGCGCCGGGACCTGTCTATCCTTGTTGATGAAAGCGTTCCCTGCGCGGACCTTATCTCCCAGATAAGGAAGGCTTCAAATATCGTAACCGATGTGACGGTGTTCGACCTTTATCAGGGAGATCATGTACCGCCCGGAAAAAAGAGCCTTGCCATGTCGGTCCTTTTTGGGAGCCCGGAGCGTACCCTGAGGGATGAGGAAGTGGATAAGGTTTTTGGCAAGATTTTTAAGACACTGGTGAAAAAGTTCGGGGTCAAGCCGAGATGAGACCTCGAGAAGTACTTCTTTTTCAGGAGATCCGGTCTGTGAGCTTTAGCCTGAAGAATAAAATTTATTTTTTTTAGTTTGCGGCGCAACATGCAACTCAGGCGGTTTTGCATTGTCCGCCTTTAATGTTTATTTGGAAAGAGTCTGTTAAATGTCCCAAGCAATGGAAAAACTGGAACAGAAACTAAGACAGCTTTTTGAAATAATCGACCATCTTGAAGCCGAGAACAGGTCTTATCGGGCGCTTGTCAACGGAGGGGGAGATCATCTGACTCAAGCTCAGATCATCAGCGAGTTGAAGAGCTTGAGGCTTGAGAAAGAGAAGATAGAAAAAAAAATGGAGCTTGTCGAGCGGGGCCTGACAAGAGTGTTGGAAGAACTTGACAGGCTTGATATTTAAAACTTCAAGGATCCGGCTTATTTCCTGTAGCTTGAGAGCGAATTGATATTCGTTTTTTTGACATTTTTATATGCTGTTGACTTAAGGTTCGGTTTAAATTACATTTCTAAATAAGACCAGTTTTTTTTCACATATATAGCGGGAAGGTTTTTTTCATAAAATAGGATCAACTGTTTGATAATCACGTCAGGTTACGAATAGATCGCTATGGTCGAAGAGAGAATCAATTCCACACGGGTTACCATTTTTGGAGAAACTTACAACATTCGAAGTCAGGCGGAGCCCGAGTATACCCAGATGGTAGCTGAACATGTAAACCAGACTATGCAGTCAATCAAGAAGAAAGTTGGTTTGCAGGAGGCCTTGAAAATAGCGATTTTAGCGGCTATGTCGATAACCGATGAACTTTTTCAATCCCGAGATGCCGCCGAACAAATAAGAGAGGAATTGGATAGCAAGTGTGATTCTTTACTAAACCTTATCGAGTCCTATATGGACAGACATAAGGCGGAAAAATTGCTCTCAGGATAAGTATATCTTTATACAAACAGGCCGCAGGGATCACAGTTTTCCCCGTCTGTGCGTGATTCACAAATTGATCCTACATTGAACCTATGGGAGCCGACTTTGTCGGCCGACCACATGCCCCAATCAATATCCGGGGACTTGGGAATTCGACAAGAGGCACCCACCCTAAGATGACCGGGTTCAACTTTGTTAATCATGTGCGACGGGGTTTTTTTATTTTCAGGAATTGGCGTTACAGGAAGGACTGATACCTAAGCCCGGGAATCCGGATTAAATCCACTGTTTGACACCGGAATCGGTCAAGATAACATTAACCTTAATACCTTATTATTCCGTTGGCTGATTTACTCGAGAAGTTTTGGTTTCACCTGAATCAGCTGACTTTTTCAATCACTTCTTAACAAGAAAAATTATCTCGGAGAATAAATGTCTGTTCCATTAAACGATTTGTTTACTTTAATTATTTTTCTGGTAATTGCAGGACTGATTTTTTTCCTGGGTTTCTGGGCCAGCAGGAAAATCGCCCAGGGAAAGCTGCGTGATACCGAAACACTGGTCAAAAAGCTGCTGGAGGATGCGGAGAAGGAAGCGGCCAATGTAAGGAAGGCAGCGGTTATCGAGAGCAAGGAAAAATATTACCAGGCAAGGATTGATTTTGAGAAGGAGACTGTCGGAAAACGTAAAGAACTCGAGGAATTTCAACGTCTCCTGCATGAACGGGAGGTAAATCTCGATAAAAAGCTCGAGATTGTCGAAAAAAAGGCAAAAGAGGTCTCCCGGATGAGCGAAGAGCTGCTCGTGCGGGAAAGGGTTGTCAGGAGCAAGGATGAGAAGCTTACCCAATTGATCACCGAACAAAACGTGAGGCTTGAGCGTATTGCGGGTTTGAGCGCGGAGGAGGCCAAGCGCGAGTTGATCGAGAACCTCAAGGAAGAGGCCCGGGTGGAGGCTTCCCAGTATGTGAAGGATATCAGAGAGAAGGCCAAGAGAGAAGCGGATAAGGAAGCCAAAAAGATTATAACCCTCGCCATCCAGCGCTGCGCTGCAGATCACGTGGTTGAGTCCACTGTCTCTGTGGTCAACCTGCCTAATGATGAAATGAAGGGACGGATCATTGGCCGGGAGGGCCGCAACATAAGGTCTTTCGAGATGGCTACTGGTATCGATGTGATTATCGATGATACCCCCGAGGCGGTAATCCTCTCCGGATTCAGCCCGATTCGCCGCGAAATAGCCCGTCTGGCCATGGAGAAGCTTATTGTCGACGGGCGGATCCATCCGGGACGCATCGAGGATGTGGTGGAAAAAAGCCGCAAGGAAGTCGAGGAAAAGATCCAGCAGGCAGGGGAGGAAGCCTGCTATGAAACAGGTGTGCACGGTCTGCACCCGGAGATGATTTGCCTGTTGGGAAGACTTAAGTTCCGAACCAGTTACGGACAGAACAATCTCCAGCATGCCAAAGAAGTTGCTATTCTCTGCGGTCTGATGGGGGCCGAACTAGGTCTGGATGTGGAGCTGGCGAAAAGAGCGGGACTGCTCCATGATATAGGCAAGGCGGTCGATCATGAAGCCGAGGGCACGCATACGGAGATCGGCATAGAATTATGCAAGAAATATAATGAGTCTGAGGAGATTATTGACGCTGTGGCTTCCCACCATAATGATGTAGAGCCCGCGACTCTGATCTCCGTGCTTGTGCAGGCTGCCGATGCTCTCTCTGGAGCCCGTCCAGGCGCCCGCAGGGAGACTCTTGAAACCTATATCAAACGCCTGGAAAAGCTCGAGCAGATTGCCGACGGGTTCAAGGGCGTGCACAAAGCCTACGCCATCCAGGCCGGCCGGGAAATCAGGGTCATGGTGGCGCCGGAAGAAGTGGATGACAGCTACAGTGAAGTTCTCTGCGGAGAAATCGCCCGCAAGATCGAGAAAGAGCTCGAATACCCAGGGCAGATCAAGGTAATGGTGATTCGGGAAACCCGGTCTGTGGATTACGCTAAATGACAATAAGGTAAGGAGTGATTTTGCTGCGTATTATTTTTATCGCTGATATTATCGGTGGACCGGGACGCAAGGTCACCAGGAGTCTTTTGCCTGGTCTATTGAAAGAGAAAAAGGCTGATTTCTGCATTACCAATGGCGAGAATGCCGCCGGCGGGTTCGGGCTCACCTGGGATGTAGCCGGGGAGCTATTCGAGCTTGGCGTGGATGTAATCACCAGCGGCAACCATATCTGGGACCGTAAAGAGATTCTACCCTATCTGGACAGCCAGCAGAATATTCTCCGGCCGGTCAATTATCCTCCGGAAAATCCCGGACGCGGTGCTGGGGTTTTCAAAGCCAGAAACGGCCTGTCGGTTGGAGTGATCAACCTTCAGGGACGGGTCTTTATGCGCGAGATCGACTGCCCGTTCCGCACAGTGATCCCTGTAATCGATCAAATAAAAACGGAAGCCGGCATTGTTTTTGTGGACTTTCACGCCGAAGCCACGGCTGAGAAAGTCGCCCTGGGATGGTACCTCGATGGGCGGGTGGCCGCAGTTATCGGGACGCATACCCATGTGCAGACCGCAGATGAACGTATTTTGCCGGGCGGGCTCGGCTATATCACGGATGCCGGCATGAGCGGCTCGATTGACGGGGTTATCGGAATCAAGAAAGAGCTGGCTATCAAACGTTTTCTCACCCAAACCCCCAACCGTTTCCAGCCCGCAGACAGCAATCTGGTGCTCATGGGGGTGCTCCTGACTATCAACCCAACAAACTGCCGCACCGAGAAAATCGAACGCTTCGCGATTCCACATGTCGCATGAAATCAAATAGAAGGGCATATAATTGCGCCGGTGAAGCAATCCTGTGGGCCAGAGAAAAAATTTGTCTTTTTCCCCGGATTATTCATCTGGCTCCCGGGAATATTTGCATTTATTGAACAAAAAATTGTAAATCATTATCAAGCTGCCATCGCCTGTGTTTTCGCAGTCCAGGGGCGGGCGGGCCGGCATCCTTTTTGCTCCAAATCAATGCCGCAGTGATATCCGCTTTGGTTGACATTGAAAAAAGGCTGCCGGCCCGCCCGACTTGCGCCGGTACCTGCCCGGTCAGCGTCTCGATCTGTAAACTGATTTCCAGTCTTTTGCAGGAACGGTCCGGTCTGGATAGCTTATCTGCTGTTTTGAATCAGGAAAATTCCAGTATAAACGGCTAGAGGAGGATTCATGCATGACAGCCAGGCTGATTGACGGTAAAGCGGTGGCCCAAGAGATCCGCGAAGAGCTTAAAGAAAGAATCTCCGCATTGCAAAAGCAGGGAGTCAAGCCCGGGCTTTCCGTGATCCTGGTAGGGGACAACCCTGCCTCCAAGGTTTACGTGGGGATGAAAGAGAAATCCTGCAGCGAGCTTGACTTATATTCCGATCCCTATCACCTCGAGAAAGAGACCACCCAGGAAGAGCTGCTTGGTCTGATTGAACGGTTGAATGCAGACAACAGAGTCCACGGCATCCTAATACAGCTTCCTTTGCCCGGACATATCGATGAAAAAACCGTGATCGAGGCCGTGAGCCCGGAAAAGGACGTGGATGGTTTTCATCCGGTCAATCTGGGCAGGCTCGTTATCGGGATGGATTGTTTCCGGCCCTGTACGCCTGCCGGCGTGCAGGAGCTGTTGATCCGCAGCGGTGTGGATCTGGAGGGCAAACATGTGGTGATAGTGGGCAGAAGCAACATTGTGGGCAAGCCGCTGGCTATCATACTAATGCATAAGGCGAAGGGAGCCAACGCCACGGTAACAGTGGCGCATAGCAGGACAAAGAGCCTGCCTGAGATAGTAAGAAGCGCCGATGTGCTTGTTGCCGCTATCGGGAAGCCGGAGATGATCCCCGGAGACTGGATCAAACCTGGAGCGGTGGTGATCGATGTGGGTACGAACCGGGTCGAGGACTCTAGCCGCAAGAGCGGCTACAGGCTGGTGGGCGATGTCCATTTCGAAAGCGCCAGCAGCAGGGCTTCTCTCATTACCCCGGTCCCCGGCGGCGTAGGACCTATGACAATCGTGATGCTGATGGCGAACACGGTCGCCTCGGCGGAACGGGCAGCAAAAAAATAAGGGAAGGAGCCTTTGAATTTGGAATTCCAGGTTTACACAGTCAGCGGACTTACCCGCGAGCTCAAGGCGCTGGTCGAGGAAAGTTTCCCCCCGGTGTGGGTCGAGGGTGAGATCTCAAACTTCAAGCACCACAGCTCCGGGCACATGTACTTTTCTCTCAAGGATGAGGGAGCCACCCTGCGCTGCGTTTTTTTCCGTCAGTATAACATGCGCCTGCGCTACCGGCCGGAAGACGGGATGAAAGTCCTCGCTTTCGGTGAGTTGACAGTCTATGAGCCGAGTGGCCAGTACCAGCTTGTGGTTGCTGAGCTTAGGCCCCGTGGCGTGGGCGAGCTGCAGCTCGCTTTCGAGCAGTTGAAAATTAGACTTCAGGCCGAGGGTCTTTTCGATCCGGAGCACAAAAAGCCCATTCCGCAGTTTCCGGAGGTTGTTGGAGTGGTCACCTCGTCCACTGGAGCGGTGATTCGGGACATTATCTCGGTGATTCGGCGGCGCTGCCCGCCGGTAAGGATTGTCCTCTATCCTGCGCGCGTGCAGGGTGAGGGCGCCGCGGCCGAGATCGCCGAGGGTATCAGGGCGTTTGGCCGCTGGGGCGGAGCAGATGTGCTTATTGTCGGCAGGGGCGGCGGCTCGATCGAAGACCTCTGGGCTTTCAATGAGGAAGAAGTGGCCCGGGCGATCTATGAAAGCCCTGTGCCGGTTGTAAGCGCCGTGGGCCATGAGACCGATTTCACTATTGCCGATTTCGTGGCCGATCTGCGCGCTCCCACCCCTTCTGCTGCGGCAGAATTTGTGGTCTCGGATGCCGCCGAACTCTCAAGCCAGGTGGAATCTTTAGTCAGGAGTCTCACAAGGGCCCAGCACTCCCTGCTCGAAACTTCTGCCCAGCAGCTTGACGAGCTTGAAAGAGGCCTCTCGGCAGCAAGGCTTCTCGAGCGGCTGAAAATTTTCAGAACTCTATGTCAGGCACTCGAGTATCGGCTGCGCAGGGCGATCGCTGCAAAGCTTACCGCGCGTAAAAGTGAGTGGCTCAGGCTTCGCGGGGCGCTTTCCGCGCTCAATCCGGCTGCAGTCCTGGACCGTGGTTTCTCGCTGGTCCGGAAACCCTCCGGAGCGGTAGTCCGGGATGCTGTACAGGTGGCAGTAGGTGAAGTGCTGGAGGTGATCTTGAGCCGGGGTTTGCTGGACTGCCGGGTGGAGAGGGCCGAGCCGGAGGCCCGAAAATTGAAACTTGCCGGTCTGCCGGAGAAATTTTTCGAGGATTTGAAAGAAGAAAAGCGGGAGTCAAAAAATGACAAAAGAAAAAGCTGATAATTTTGAAAGCCTCTGCCGCCGGATTGAGGAGATCGTAGAAAGCCTCGAGGATGAACAGTTGCCGCTTGAAGACTCGATAAAACTTTTCACGGAGGGTGTCGACCTGGCTGTCAAGGCCCGGCAAAAGCTCGAGGACGGCGAGCAGAAAGTACAGAAACTGATCCGGAAAATCGAGGGAGGCCTTGGCTTGGAGGATCTCGAATAATAAGCCCTGAAGGCGGCTGATTGGAGATCAGGCAACCTTATCGGTTGAAAAGCCTCCCGCAAAAAAGGCGCCGCGTGTGCCTGTAATCTAAAAGAATTTCTCGAAGCTCTGCTTCGGGGTAGCCGGCTGCTGATGCCCGGCCGCAAAGGATAAAGAATGGATGTCAAGGCCTATCTGAAAGAGGAAAAGAAGAAGATCGACCGTTATCTAGATCGCATTCTTTTTTCAGACCCTGCTTGCCGGGGCAGAGCACTTCTGGAGGCCATGGCTTACAGTGTGAAAGCCGGTGGCAAGAGGCTGCGTCCCATACTGGCAGTTACCTCGTACAGGGCGTGCGGCGGGCCGGGCGGCGAGGATATTTATCCGGCGGCCTGCGCGCTGGAGCTTATCCACACCTATACCCTGATCCACGACGATCTGCCAGTGATGGACAATGACGATTACAGGCGGGGCCTGCCAACCTGCCACCGCAAGTTTGGAGTGCGCCGGGCCACGCTGGCCGGAGTGGGCCTTCTGCTGGCAGCCTTTGAGACCCTGGGCCGGTCTGCCGAAAGCCTGGGGTTATCCCCGGATGCAAGGAAGAAAGTGATTTCCTCGGTAGCTGCTGCGACCGGCGGGGGCGGGGTTGTAGGCGGACAGGTGGTAGACCTTGAAAGCGAGGGGAAAGAGGTCAGTGAGGAAACGCTGAATTACATTCACTCTCATAAAACAGGCGCTCTGATCCGGGTATCCTGCACTCTTGGAGGGAGGCTGGCCCGGGCGCACGAGAAGAAGCTTGCGGCCCTGGATGCTTATGGCGGGGGGATTGGTCTGGCCTTTCAGATTGTGGATGACCTGCTGGATATCGAGGGAGACTTTAAGGAACTCGGAAAAGGGGTGGGAGCGGACCAGGCCAGGGGCAAGGCCACTTTCCCCGGACGCTATGGAATTGAGCAAAGCAAGCGTCTTGCCTTTGCCGCTGTGGAAAGGGCTAAAGCGGAACTTGCGCGGGCGGATATCGACAGCTGGGAAATGCTTGCGGAGATTGCTGATTTCATTCTCACCCGCAAGTCCTGATGCCTGTCGGAAAATATTTATCTTGATCCCTGTTTTCAGATTGTTAAATTTAATCTGATGTTAACATAAACCTGGACCATGTTTCCAGGGGCCGTTTTTTCAGGTGCAACCGGGTTGAAAGCGCCTGATTTCTCTGGCTCAACAAGAAGTGAAAGGGTTCTGACGTGCCTGTAAAACAAGATTCTCTGCTTGCTAAAATAAATAGTCCCCAGGATCTCAAAGGGCTGACACTTGAACAGCTCGGGCTGCTTTGCGAGCAATTGCGGGATTATATTATCTCCGTTGTCTGCGACAGCGGCGGGCATTTAGCCCCCAGTCTCGGCGTTGTCGAGCTAAGCGTGGCCCTGCACTATATTTACGACTGTCCCGATGACAAGATTATCTGGGATGTGGGCCACCAGTGTTACGCCCACAAAATACTGACCGGCCGCAGGGAAGCCTTTAAAAAGCTGCGCCAGGAGGGGGGAATAAGCGGCTTCCCCTATCCCGAGGAAAGCGATTATGACGCTTTTGCCACCGGTCATGCGAGCACCTCGATCTCCGCGGCGATTGGCTATGCCACCGCCAGGGACCTGAAGGGTGAGAATTTTAAAGTGGTCGCGGTAGTCGGTGACGGGGCCTTGACCGGCGGGCTGGCTTATGAGGGATTGAACAATGCCGGAGCCAGCGGGCGCAACATGCTGGTCATTCTCAATGACAACCAGATGTCAATCTCCCCCAATGTGGGCGCTTTTTCAGGCTATCTCAACAGAATCATCCTCGACCCGCGCTACAACAAGTTCAAAAAGGAAATCTGGGAGATCACTGAAAAACTCCCGGTAGGCAAGGAACAGGTGCGTAATTTCGCCCACCGTCTGGAAGAATCTCTCAAGAACCTCTTTGTACCGGGGATGCTTTTCGAGGAACTGGGCTTCAAGTATTTCGGTCCTATCGACGGGCACAACCTGGATGAGATGGTGCGTATTCTCAGAACGATCAAGGATCTGGAAGGCCCTAAGCTTTTGCATGTGCTTACTAAAAAAGGCAAGGGCTATGAGTACGCTGAAAAGAATCCCACCAGATTTCACGGTACGGATGCTTTCGATACCACCACCGGCAGCTCGATAAGCCCGAGGATCCCCACTTATTCACGCTTTTTCGGCGAGGCGGCTGTCGAGCTTGCCGAGTCTAATCCACGGATCATGGCGATTACTGCGGCCATGCCGGATGGGACCGGCCTGAAAAAGTTCCAGGATGAGATCCCTGAGCGCTTTTTCGATGTCGGGATTGCAGAGCAGCATGCGGTGACTTTCGCAGCAGGTCTGGCCAGGGTCGGCGCACGGCCCCTGGTTGCTATTTACAGCACCTTTATCCAGCGCGCTTTCGACATGCTGATCATGGATGTGGCCCTCCAGGATTTGCCGATTGTCTTTGCTCTCGACCGCGCAGGCATTGTAGGGGATGACGGGCCCACGCATAACGGGGTTTTCGATCTGTCCTTTATGAGCCTTATTCCCAATATGATAGTTTCCGCCCCCAAAGACGAGGTCGAGCTGCGGGATCTGCTTTATACAGCATTCCTGCAGGATAATTCGCCTTTCAGCATCCGTTATCCCCGCGGCAGCGGAGTGGGCCTTATCCGTTCCCAGCGTTTCAAGGAGGTCCCTATAGGCTCATGGGAGATGCTCGAGAAAGGAAGCGATGTGGCCCTTCTGGCTGTAGGCTCGATGGTATATCCAGCTCTTTGGGCCCGCAAGCTGCTCGAGCAGGATGGGTTGAGAACCGGGGTGGTAAACTGCCGTTTCGTCAAGCCTATGGATTACGGGATGCTGGACCAGATTCTCAAGCATTATGAGATAGTGGTGACTCTGGAGGAGAATGTTTTGAGAGGCGGTTTCGGTTCGCAAGTTTCACTTTATGCTGCAGAACATCTCGAAACAGGCATAAGGCTGTTCCATCACGGAATCCCCGACAGATTTCTCAAACAGGCCAAACGCAGCATCCTGCTTGAGCGTCTTGGACTTTCCCCGGCCGGAATACATTCCTTTGTCAAGAGAGTTGTCGGCGAGCGCATAAATGAACCTAGCCTTAAAAGCCAACATCTACCATGAAAATGCCGGACTCCAGGTGAACCGCTGCCTGGATTACCTGCTCGGCAAAGGAGTTGGAGTATGGGTTGCCAAGGAACTCTCCGGTTTCATTGGCGGACGGGCGCTGCCGGTTCTTGATGACTCGGGTCTCCCTCCGGAGATCGAGCTGATTTTCACCCTTGGCGGAGATGGGACTGTGCTGGCCGCGGCCCAGATGGCCGGAAGCTCGCAGGTCCCTATTTTTGCGGTAAACCTGGGTAATTTCGGCTTTCTCACTACAAGCTCACTGGAAGATTTCCCCGCTGACTTTGAGCGCATCCTGAAAGGTGATTATCAGGTCGAAGAGCGCATGATGCTCAAAGCCGAGGTAATAAGCCCGGATAGTCAGATAGCCTGCTACACAGCCCTCAATGAAATTGTTCTGCATAAAGGATCGCTTGCCCGTCCGATTATGATCGACCTGAAAGCAGGCGATGATCTGGTGGGAGTTTTCCCCTGCGATGGCGTAATTATTTCCACTGCCACAGGTTCCACAGCTTACTCATTGTCCGCCAACGGTCCGATTCTTTATCCCCTGATGAAAGCAGTCATTATCACTCCCATCTGCCCTCATACCCTGGCTGTCAGGCCATTGGTGGTTCCCGCTGGTATTCCGATTTCTCTCACAGAGCAGTCTTCACATCAGGATGTTGTTTTGACCGTGGACGGTCAGATGAGCTGCAAAGTCCGTGAACAAGACAGGATTCTGGTCACTCAGGCCTCTCATGTCACTCGTCTCGTAAAACCTTTCAAGGGATCGTTCTTCTTCCGCCTCCGCAGCAAGCTCAAATGGGGGGAACGGGAGAGAGAATAAAGAATTATGCTGCAGGCTCTGCGTGTAACAGACTACATTCTTTTTGGCCGGGTGGATATCGAATTCGGCGACTGCCTGAACGTGATTACAGGAGAGACCGGAGCGGGAAAATCGATCTTGCTTGGGGCTGTAGAACTGTTGCTGGGCAGCGAGACCTCGGAGCGGATGATCCGGGTCGGGGCAGAGCGTGCAGTCGTGGAAGGGCTTTTCAAAGTCAGCGAGGAAAGGTTGGAGCGGCTCAAGGCGGATCGACTGGTGGAAGAGGACACAGGCGGTGAAATAGTCGTGCGCCGGGAGGTTTCAGGATCAGGCAGAAGCAGGTGTTTTATCAACGGGGCCCTGGCTAACCTCTCCATGCTGCGCAGTCTGGGCGAGGAGTTGATCCAGATCCACGGCCAGCAGGAACACCAACTGCTTGTCAAGAGCGCTCACCAGCTCGAACTCCTCGATGCTTTCGGCAGCTTGGAGCCTCTGCGGGATGAATTCGCCGGACTGCTGTCCCGTTACAAGTCCTGCGTCAAGAAACTCGGCGAGCTCGAGGACTCTCTGGACCGCAGGCGTAAAGAGCGCGAGCTGATGCGTTTTCAGCTCGAGGAGATCGACCGCGCGTCTCCCAGCCTGGAGGAAGAAAAAAACCTGGAGGAGGAACTGGCCCTCCTTCAAAACGCCGAGCGGATTAAAGAGATCCTTTCCGCTTTGCTTGAGGGACTCGAGGGGGATGACCAGCCTTATTTCGGAGTTTCAGGAACAGGCGTTTCCGTTCTGGGCAATCTGGGCGCTTTGCGGCGCCAGCTCGAGGAGCTCACCAAGATGGCTCGCAAGGCTGAGCCGCTGATAGCGCAATTTGATGAGGCGCGCTACACGCTCGATGAGGTAGCGCGGGCTTTGCGCGCTCTCAACGACAGCATTGAACATGATCCAGGCCGCCTGGAAGAGCTGCGCTTACGCTGGGATGAACTCTACAAGCTCAAGAAAAAGTACGGTCCAGCACTGGAGGATGTCCTGACCTTCCGGGAAAAGACAGCGGCTCAGCTTGACCTGGCCGAGCGTGATGAGACTGATCTGGAGGACTTGCGAAGCGAGAAAGCCGGGTTCTCCCGCAAACTCGAGGACCAGGCCGTGAGGCTTAGCTCCTTGCGCAGGGAGGCGGCCGCGAGACTCGAGAAGGAGGTTTGCCAGCGGCTCGAGGGACTTGCTATGCCTGGAGGAAAATTCAGGATTTCATTCGACCGGGTGGCCGAAAAAGAGGGGCAGCCGGAATACTTGACCAGCGGTGCGGACAGGATTAATTTTTTGCTTTCCACCAATCCGGGGGTACCCCTGATGCCGCTTTCGGAAGTTGCTTCAGGCGGCGAGCTTTCGCGCTTCATGCTGGCTGTCAAAAGCGCCCTGGCTGAGGTGGAGACCCACTCGGCAATGATTTTCGATGAGGTGGACAGCGGAATCGGAGGGAAAGTCGGCGGGACTGTAGGGCTTTACCTAGCGGAGATTGCACGAAAACACCAGGTGCTGGTGATCACTCATCTTGCGCAAATCGCCAGCTATGCGGACACCCACCTGGTGGTGGACAAGATATCGCAGAAAGACAGGACCGAAACCCTGGTCCGCAAGCTCGCCTCCGGGGAGCGGACCCATGAAATAGCGCGCATGCTGGCTGGCGACACCGAGAGCCGCGTGTCTCTGGACCATGCGCGCCAGATGCTTGAGAGTACGGAAAAGGAGCGTCCCTGAAGTGGCCTCGCAAAGGTTTCAGAAAGTTCCCATACCCTATACCAGGATCCGCGAGCTCAATATCTGGACCCTGTCCAACTTCTTGTCAGTGCTGAGAGTGCTCCTGCTGCCTTTTATCTACCTGAGCCTTTTCCAACAGACAGTAACCGGCGACCGGTGGGCTATCGGGCTGATGTTGCTGGCGGCGCTGACAGATGTTCTCGACGGTTTGCTGGCCCGGGGACGCCACGCGATTTCGAGCTTCGGGAAAATTATCGATCCCCTGGCGGACAAAATCTGCCTGGGGTCGATTGCCATCTTCCTGATCACCCTGCGCGGCTTCCCGATCTGGCTGCTGCTGCTGATTATCGGCCGGGATGCGGTTATAGTGCTCGGAGGGGCCCTGCTGATCCGCCGCTACAAAATAGTTTTCCCTTCCAATATCTGGGGCAAGATCTACTCTTTCAGCATGGCTTTACTTATTGTCGCTTATACACTGCGCTGGAGCGGCAAGTTGATCTTTCAGCTTCAAATGCTGGTTGTCGCCCTGGTCCTTATTTCCTTGCTGAGCTACAATGTGATCGTTTTACGCTATATCAGGGTCCATAAACGTCATAAACGGAGAAGCTTAAATCTCCATGCCGGAAGCGGACAGGAACAGTCCTCCGGGACATCTTCCAACACTGCGGAATGAAAATCGACCATCCGGGAGGTAGGAGCATGACCTTGACCCCTGTGAAAATGGATTTTCCGGCTGAGGCAAATATCATTATCGGCCAGACGCATTTTATCAAGACAGTCGAGGACTTGTACGAAGCCCTTGTCACCAGCCACCCGGCGCTTAAATTCGGAATAGCTTTCTGCGAGGCGAGCCAGGAGCGCCTGGTGCGCTGGGACGGCAACGACCAGGAGCTGATCGACTCAGCCGTGGCCAATGCCCAGGCTATCGGCGCCGGGCATGTGTTCGTGATTGTCCTGCGCGAGGGTTTCCCGATCAATGTACTCAACAGTATCAAGTCCTGCCCGGAGGTGTGCACTGTTTTCTGCGCTACGGCCAATCCGGTGGAGGTGATCGTGATCGAGCGCGAGCTGGGACGGGGTGTCCTGGGGGTGGTGGACGGTATGACTCCCGCCGGGGTGGAGACAGAGGAAAACCAGAAAGTTAGGAAAGAGTTCCTGCGGCGGATCGGCTACAAGCGCTGAAATCGAAGACTGGATTAAAAAGGGGTTCTTATGTCACGGACCATTTTTACCACAATCAGGATTTTTATAATTACTCGGGTATCCAGTAGTCAGAAGCCATAATGTCATTAAAATAAGCCTCCGGTAAATTCCGGAAATTTTGAGCCGCCTTTCAAATTCTGAATCCTGTTTCTTTTATTCTGTCTCCTGGATTCTGACTCCCGGGCAGTTATTTATTAACCTGAGAATCCAAAGCTGACATAAGATGAGACTCTTCATCCTGCTATCTCTCGCCGCTTTTCTTATCCTTCCCGCCTCAGGGCATCCAGCAGATAATGAAAATCTCAAGGATTATTTGAAATCCCTGGAGGGTAAGACATTCTTCTTGAGAGAGCGGGTCAATTCATCGCCCAAGGTTTACTGCCCCCTGACCGGCGGGCCAACTGCCTGGTATGTCCACGAGAGCAGCCGCCTGTTCCCGTTGGCCGAGAAGGTGGAAGTGAAAATAAAATCCGCCAGACAACATGCGCTGAAATTGAAGAATATGATAAAAGTGGATTTCGAGCACCGGAGCCTGGGCCGGGGATCGATCAGCTTTTTCTGGCCCAAAAATGTCGAGCCGGACCTGGCGGGTTTCAGGGAGATGTTCCGCTACGCTTTTTCGGAGAACCGGGAAGATGACGGATTCTTGCGCTTTGTAGGGAACAGAGAGAGCAAAAGGCTGCACTATATTGGCTGCAACCACCTGCCAGCCGAATCCAGGAGAGAGTATTTCGCCACTGAACAGGAGGCAGCTTCGGCAGGATACCGGAACTGCGACCTGTGCTTCAGGAACTTCCCGCCCCTGGCGGATTATTCCCTGGAAATGGCCCTGGGCCGAATGATTGCCGCCGAGGTAATGAATAATTACCAGCCGAGCGATAATAGAAGATTCATTAAACAAGTCAGCGAGGCGGGCAGGCGGGTTCTGGACAACTGGCCCACACCCCTGCGCGGATACTATTACTCTTTTCAGGTGGTAAGATCAGGCGCAGTGAATGCTTTTGCCTGTGCCGGGGGAAAGATATTTGTCACTACCGGGCTGATGTATGCCATTGAATCCGAAAACGAGCTCGAAGGCATACTGGCGCATGAGATAGCTCATGTTGAGCGCAGGCACAGCCTGAGAGCCTACAAGAATGCGAAAGCCGCATCTTTCTGGACCTGGCTCGCTGGAGCCGGAGCAGGTCTGGCAGCCGCGGCTGCAGCAAAAGACAAGGCCATAGAAGCGTGGACCCTGGACATGGTCGCCACCATGTCGGCCCTGGCTGCCAGATGGGTGCTGATGGGATACGGGAGAAGTTTCGAGCAGGAAGCCGATTTTTGCGCTGTCGCCTATTTGAAAAATGCGAAAAACGATGACACTTCATATCCCCTGATCCTTCAAAAAATGCAATATTCCGCCAATCTCTGGGGACAGATCGAGGATACGCCGACAGTTTTCGATTCCCATCCGCAGATAGATTTCAGGGTCGAATGCGCCCGAAATGCAAAAGTCGGGGTTTTTCAGCCGGATCTGGTATTTACAGGCTATGACCGGAATGATGAGGTCGTGGCGGAAGTGAAGCTCGAATCCCAGTGCCTGTCTAAGGGGATCATTCCGGGAGAGGAACCGGAAACACATCTCTCGGACTTTTACACTGCCGGCAGGTCCGGTGACAGGCTGGTCCAGAGGCTTTACCTCTATGCCACTGTGCGGGCCACCACCGGGCTCGGCGAGAGCGACAAAATAGAGGCGATCAGGATCAAGACCCGCAACTCGACTGTCAGGCTCGACAACAAGGAGGACACGGTTCTCTTTCCCACAGCCGAGATCGGCTGCACTTTCGAGCGCGATACGGATGAGATGCTCAGAGAGATCGAGGGGATAGAGCTGAACCTGAAGAACGTAAAAGAGTGGAGGAGGAATTATTAAGGCATACAATAAGCTGGTAGCCTTTAGGCTGCTTGTACCAATGTGGCGGGATTTCTTTACTCAAATTTAAAAACTCTACAAGCCCTATCGCTTCCTGCTATTTCATCATTTCGGCTATTTGAAATTTTCTCCTACTTTACCTGGTAACTCTCCAGGGTTTTAATCACCGCCCAGGTGCCCCGGCCCAGATAAATAATGCTCCCGTCAGGCAGGCTGGCCCAGATATCGAATTCCGGATCATAGATTTCTGCCTGCACGATTCCCACTCCGCCCTTGTAATAGTACCTCTGCTTGTACTGCTCGCTGGCTGCGGCCTCGATAAGCGTATTGGAGCGCTCGACCTCGGCAATCGGGCCGCCGTAGCCGGAAAGCTCAGGCAGGATATTGGTCACTTTCTGCGTAATCTCGACACCCCCGACACCCCCGGCTTCCATCGAGATCCAGCTTCTTCCCTTATACAACTCAGAGTAAGTGAAAATAAATTCCGTATCGTAGAAATACACATTTTCCTTTTTCTGTATGCCGTCGCTGGCAAGCGCTGGGCCGGTTTCTCCCTCAGCCAGAAGTCCCGGCCCGGCAGTGCCGAGCAACAGGCGGGCCAGGCTCTCGAGCGTGATAAACCTGCTCGCTCCGCCAACCTTGATCTTCGTGCCCAGCCTCTTGGCCCCGGATGTCTTTGAAAACGGTATGAAGCCGCCTGTGTAATATACTCCTTCCTCGGCCTTTAACAGGATCTTGTCCCCGCTGGGCGCCAGGTAGTGTACTTCCATGGTGGTGTCCAGACCCGTATCGAAAAGCCGCCCCATCTCCTGCCAGAACATGATCCCGAAAGCCTCGTCTCCGGTGATCATCTCTGTGCGCTTTATCTCCAGATGCTGCCTGCCGGAAGTGCTGAGAGATATCGGCGGCTGGGTGCTGTCTTCCTGGACAGAGATGCTCATCTCCATGGAATAGTCCCAGGTGTCGCCCAGGGCCAGGGGATAAGAGTCCATGACCCTGTCGCCAGCCGGGCCGGCGGGGTTGTTATCACTGCAGCCCCGGAAAGCCAGGACCAAGGCCAGAGGCAAGAGGTAGAAAAGCAGTTTTTTGATTGGATTTATTTTCAAGGTTTCATTCCCGGTTTAGAGAGGCACAGAGGAACAAAGGCACAAAGGAACAAAGGCACCAGCAAAGCAAGCTTTGCCCCTTTGCCCCTTTGAGCTTTAAATATTCTGGTTCTGAATTTTTTTATCCAACTTTCTGGTCAAGCTGCAAAGCATTCGCTCAATTCCCTGGTCGATTCAAAAATTTTATCGTAATCGCTTTTTTTTAAATACCCAAGATTCAAGGAAATATCTATTTGAGTCTGCAATTCATACAAAGAGCCCGCAGCAATCCGCAAAAAACGAACATAGTCCTGAGTCGAGTTTCGGCCATAACCTTCCGCCAGATTGCTGGTGATTGAAACAGCGCTCCGTCTAATCTGAGAAGTCAGTCCATAAAATTCCTCATTAGGAAATTACTTTGATAACCGATAGATTTCAGTTACAAGTGTCATTGATTTTTGCCAGACAAGCAGGTCTCTGTAAGTTTTCACTTTCTCTTTGCCCCTTTGTGCCTTTGCCCCTTTGACCCTACTTGATTAGCACCATTTTACGCACGGCTTTGTAATCTCCGGCTGTGATGCGGTAGAAATAAACCCCGCTCGAAAGTGGCCGTCCCTGGCTGTCTGTCCCATTCCAGGTGACAGAATACGAGCCGCCCCCTTGAGTGGCGTCTACCAGCTCAGCCACTTTCCTGCCGCGCAGGTCGAAAACCGTCAGACGCACGTGAAGTTCTTTCTCTTCCCTGGGCAGATTGTAGCTGATCGTGGTCGAGGGGTTGAAGGGATTGGGCGCGTTCTGCGCCAGCTCAAAAGAACGGGGCAGTCTGGTCGCCACTTCCGCAGGCCTGCTCTCTGCGCCTGAGGCCAGGGTCAGGGAAGCCCGGTATTTTTCGACTGCCGCCTGGGTGTTGGCGATCAAATCTGCGAGGTCGTCTCCCAATAGCAGGGCCCAGGCCACAGTGAGCGAGTCCCCGGCAGGGATTGTATACGGTCCTGTGGCCAGGATCTCGGACCAGTCGTCCAGGGAATCAGAGGCAGCAAAGGATAACCCTCCGCTCATGAAGCCAAAAGCCAGGTAGTCGGAGTATCCCTCGTGGATATAGCGCCAGTTGCTGACAGCGCGGTGACCCGAGACCTCCTGCCCGGAGATCAGGGCCAGGCCCCCGTAGCCGAACTGCGGCTCGAGTGGGTTGTAAGTATATCCGAGGCGCAGGGTTTCATTGTAGCCCACAGCGTTGCGGCTGGGCAGGGAGTCCGGGATGTCCCAGTCAGCGTAAAGGCCGATATAGAAGTTTTTGATCGCTGCCTGGTAGGGGTTGTGCACCTGATATTCGAGGATCACAAAATCGTTGTACGGAGCCTCGCTCCAGACGAGAGTGGTCTGTTTGAGCCTCACTCCGATAGCGTTAAGTGCGCCCTCGGTTTTTTCCCGGATATACGCCACGCCAACCTGGTCGGCCCGGGGGGAATCGGAGAGGATCTTGATCGGGCCGCCGGGCGCCGGGGCAAAGTCGAAATCGGCGATGCCGTCCGAGACCTTGAGCGAGCTCGTACCGAGGACCAGGGCGCCGCGGTATAACATGGTGTACGGGGCGTCCTTGGGATAGCGCAGTCCGGCCCCTGAGCGCGAGAGGCCTATATTGCCCCCGAACTGCCCGTAATTGGTGAAGCTGAAAAAGAAGCTTCCGGCATCGTGCAGGGCCAGCCCCTCGACCGCAGGGGCTATGGGCAGAGTGACCTGGATGCTTTCCCGGTAGCTCTGGTCGGCTGAGCTCAGGTGAAGGTAGAACAGGAGCTGGCTCCCTGCTTCGGCATCCGGATGGATTTCAAAAAGGAACGGGTCGTCTTCGTTCGAGCGCCCGTCAAACTGGGGGATATCTCCGTAAAAGGCCGTGGAGTCGATCATCCGGATGCCTGTTTTTTCAGTGCGGATAATGCTTGAGACACCCTCGATATCGGTCCCGGCATTGAACACAGGCACCATCATGCGGATCGTTTCGCCCTGTTCGAGATAACCGTTGCCGTTTCCGCCCTGGGTGTCATCGATAATCACCCGTTTGGTGTAAAGGACCGGGTGGTCGGGCGTCTGGAGACGCTCGAAGATGCCCGCAGGGTTGATTATGCCGTAACCGTAAGCGTAGTCCGGGCCGCTCTGGCCGCCGTCCACGGCTGTCCCGGCAATCAGGTTTTTGATTTCATCCGGGGTGAGAGTGGGGTTCGCCTGCTTCATCAGGGCGATAATGCCGGAAACGTAAGGCGCGGCGAAGCTCGTGCCGTTGACTCTGCTGAGGGCGAAAAGGTATTCGCTCGAGACAATAGTGATAATGTTACTGCCCGGGGCGCAGATATTGGGTTTGATACTGGTGGAGTCACAGGCGCTCGGGCCGCGGCTCGAAAAAGAGGCGATCCTGCCCTCTGAGTCTACCGCGCCCACAGCAAAAGCATCTGCCGGTCTGGTGCGGCTCGCCGGTGAGCCGATAGTGAAAGGGTCCGGGCCCTCGTTGCCTGCCGAGAATACCATCACCGTGCCTGCGGCTTCGATCCGGTCTATCAAGCCCCAGAGATTTTTGCGGCAGATATCTTCATTGAACTCACCCAGGGTGCCCCAGGAGCTGTTGATCACATCTGGCACATCGACCACTGTTTCCGGGTTGCCGTCCGGGTCGAGCGCCCACTGGAAAGCGGCGATTATATAACTGTCCTTGGTGGAGCTCATGCCTTCATCGGTCAGGTTCTGGTTGTCGAAGACCTTGGCACCGATCCACTGGGCGTCGTAAGCCACTCCCAGGCTCCTTTCACCGGCCACCATGATCCCCGTCACGCCGGTGTCGTGCGAGGGGCTGTTGCGCTCGTCATCAAAGGGCAAGGTGGTCCCGTCAATGGGATCAAACCAGCTCTCGGCGGCAGTGCCACCGTTATTGCCGCGCCACTTGGGAGCAAGCAGCGGGTGCTTGCCGTCGATCCCGGAGCCGATATCGCAGATCAGAATCCCCTTGCCGGTAAGTCCGCGGTCCCAGAGAGCCTCCAGCCCGAGCGTGCGGATCGGGTACGATCTGGCGCGCAGGGAGTCCGGGTTGGGGAGCTGGAACAGTTCCGCGGACTTTTCCACCGGGTCCTTGCGGAAATAAACCATGTCATGGGTCATCCACTCGATTTCTTCCCTGATAGACAGGGCTGAGATAAAAGAGATCTTTCCGGTGACTGCAATGCTGTTGTTGATCCAGAATGACTGATAGGAAAGAACATCTCCTGAGGCCCGCGCCCCGTTGAGCAGCTTTAAAAGCAGGGCCTGGGTTTTTTCAGCCGAGGCCAGCAGCGCTCCGACAACTGTGCTGTAGCGCTTCTTTTTGCCTGCCGCGGCGAGTGTGAGGCTGTTGTCCAGAGAGTAGATATCGAGATCATCCACAAGATAGAGGATCACAGAGATCATCTCGTTGCTCTCCCCGTAAGTGAGGGTTTGATACAGGCGATCGCTCATGCGGGAAGCCGCCGGCTCGAAAGCCTCGAGCCTCGAGCCGGTCGATAACTCGAAAGGCAACAGGAGGATGAGAACAAATAAAATTTTTCTTGCTGCACCCAACGTATCTCCGAATTGCTTAATTACTTGTCAGCGGAAAAAGATAAAATAAGGAGAAGTAAAAAGCAAGGCAACGGTTGCGGCTCGACCGCTTTGACAGGATCGAAACCGGCAGGTATATTAAAACGGAATCCGCATCAAGGAGTCTTTGTCTTCTCTGGCTTGCAGGATACGTGCCAGGCGTGCGCATTTTTATCATTTTTACCCGGCTTGCAGTTCCTGGTTCGGCAAAACATTGAATTTTCATACCTTGCTTTTAAAAACCCTGGAGGTACTATGGAACACCAAGTGCAAAAAACTAAAATAACTCTGATCAAGGGAGACATTACCAGGCAGAGTGTGGATGCAATCGTGAATGCTGCGAACAGCGCCCTGCAGATGGGCGGCGGGGTGGCCGGCGCTATCCGCCGCGCAGGGGGACCCTCGATCCAGGAGGAGTGCGACCGGATCGGCGGCACTCCTGTGGGAACCGCTGCGATTACCGGAGGGGGCAGGCTGCCTGCAAAGCACGTGATCCATGCGGTAGGCCCGAGGATGGGAGAAGGGGATGAGGATAGAAAGCTCGAGGGAGCGACGCGTTCGAGCCTCGAACTCGCCGACCGCCACAAGCTCGCCTCGATCGCTTTCCCGGCGATCAGCACCGGCATTTTCGGCTATCCCATGGACCGCTGCGCGCGGAAAATGCTCTCGGCCACAATCAATTATTTGAAAAGCAGCGAGCATTCATTGAAAGAGGTCGTTTTCTGTCTTTTTGATACTGCTGCGCTCGATGAGTTCGAAAAGGCCCTGACAGAGCTGACCTCAGGCTGACAGATTTGAGGTTTAACCGAAAAGAATTCCTCGAAGCCTTGCTCAGGGCAGCCTGCTGCTGATATCAGGCGCAGGGGCGCGGCATGACGTGCCCGCTGCGGGTGGGGATTAAAGCGCGGCACCGGATTCATAAATCGAATTCCGGACAGATACCTTGCGGCTTTACGAGGGCGATAATTCATTCGCAGACACGGGATGACCTTCAGTAAAGTACCTGGAGGGTGTTAAATGCCGGATAAATTTTCGCAAAAAAACGCGTAAGCTTGCCAGGAAACATACCGTAATTCCACTTCAATTCCTTTAGCTTGCCCTGACGCGTTGTACTTTCTCTTGAACAAGAGAATCTTATTAAAGCTGAACCCACCATACCTTATTATTCATGCTGGTATGCTCTGCCCCTTTCATGCCCCCCATGGAACTCTCGGTGCAGATCAGCGATGGCCGCCAGTTCTCATCGCCACCGGTGAGTGGCGGACGTTCGAGGCAAGGTAAGAAGCGGGCCACGAATTCATCGGGCTGCTTGATCCACGAGCCTGATACCAGCGTCCCGTCATGATTCAATTCTAACACCCCGACTTCGCCTGCCGGCAGGTTGAAGTGTTCGAGCACAGAAGCGGCTTTCTGAGGAACCAGATAGAGGGCCAGGTGAAAGTTTCCTTTGCCGTCTTTGACTATGTTTCCACCGAGTGGATTCCATTTGGCTCCGAAGACCCGGGTGATGGTGGATGTCAGTTCCGTCTTTTTCCACTGGCAATTTGCCTGGCGGGTTGCTGCCACGGTTCTGGTTTTCGATTCCTGTTCAGTGCGGGTGATGTAGTAGACAGTCGGTTTTCCCTCTGCATTGAGAAAGATGCCCAACGGTTCTACATAACCTGCTTTCGGAGTTGTCTTTCCGTGATTGCGAATGCTTTCGATTACCTCGCCAGTGTAATGAGAAGTGACAAGCACAAAAAAACGGAGGCTTTTATCGCGAGAAGTCCGGGAACAGCGAAAGAATCGGGTAATTCTAGAATTCGATCCATATCAGGCTCCGCAATAGAATATGAGTTGGGTTTAAGCTGGTGCAGTGACAAGTTTGATTTACATGGTTGAGTCTTTTTTGCCCAACATGATTATCACCAAAATCGATATATGCCGGCTATACCAGATCAAGGGCCTCTTGGTCCCACAGCTCGGTCTGCACAATACGCCAGGCTCCCTGGATCAGTTTCGTCTTTTGAGCGGGCATAATGTTTATCGCATTAGCTAAGTATAGCTTCTTACTTTGCATGTGAACGGCTGCGGCCACCAAGCTAATGTCGACAAAAGAGACGGTTCCTCCGTCCGCTTCATTTGCCTTGTTATGCTGAAAGTATTTTTATTCAAGACCTTTTTAACCTGAATTTTCCAAATTTTCTCATTTCATCAAGCACACGCCGAGCTGCCTGTTTAGCTTGGTTGCGCTGGATTCCCTCTTTACGCATATATAAGACAATATGTTTAAGAAATAATTTCTCCCACTCTTCTTCAAAATTAGTAGAAGGAACTTCTATTAGTATCCTTGGATTATTAATAGTTGTGGAAAGCCTGTCCCCATCCTTCCCCGGTTGGATATAGATTGCCCTACTGGCCAATGCTTGGTCGACCAAGATACCTTGGCGTAAAATATCGAATTCCAAAATGATTATTAGCTCAGCTGGTCTTATAAACTTCAGATAAAGTGCTATCTTTCCCTTTGTACCTACTAACTGCACCCATTGACAAATAATGTCACCGGAAATTTTTTGCTCGTGAACTCTTACCAGTTCCTCTATGTCTGGTCGATCAGATGTATCTATAATCACAAGTGGAATGAGCTTCCCTTCTACAGTGCCTCGTGATGATATAGAAGCGTCTGAAACAATCTTAACAGGACACGCTTCCTTCTGATTTTGGCAACTAATGGTTGCCTTCCGAAATTTCTTTTTCATCTGCTAATTCTCTTACTATGATTGGTTCCAAATGGCTCAATGCATTTTGACTATCTTTAATGATAATGGTATATGAATCAAAATCGTAGTTATCAATAAAAGCATCGTTAATTCTAAAGAAAACCCATCCGGTGATCGTTTGATGAGCATCAATGCGCGCAGGTACATAAATGGGTAAAACCTCATCACCACCAAAGTTTTTTGATAGCTTTGGATTATGAGTTACTTTAATAGCCATCTTGTTATTTTTTGATAAGGCACATTTCACCTTAAACTCAAGATACGCAATAGAATTATCGATGTCAGATGGATTGCTAATGGATAGAAAGAAAGCATAAATAGTGTATTTTTCGTGAGAGAATTTTTTATAGTAAGCTTCAGAAAGATACGGAACAAGCTTTGGTTGTCGCCTATTTTCTTGCAGTTCGGCCAAACGTAAGCTTCTTTTTGATATTCTGGCGGCTAGATATGCAAACAAGGCCGCAGCCCAAGCTGCAATAGCAGAAGCAACTGCTACCCAAAAATAAGTATCGTAAGTCATTTGACACCTAAAAAAAAAGAGTTATAGAAAGTTCATCTCACTATAAAAATAATAACCAAAGTAATTAAGTCTACCGCTCAACGCAAAGCTGAGCGGCCGGTGCTGGAACGCGGGCTCACGCTCTGCAGATTAAGGCTCATAGTTTCACGGCAAGCGCAGAACCGAAGCGCCTGGCTGGACGAATCGATCATCCCATCCAGAATCCTTTTCGATGCGATACGCCAAGAACCTTCCGGCACCTGGAACAGAAATAGATGTAGCGGACCCCTAATGTGCTTCTGATAGAGCGGCACCACACCTCTTTTATTGGTTCGTTGCAGTGTGGGCAGATCGGTGTATCATCATGCTTTTCGATGCATTCGATCATAGTCAGCCTTTCGTTCAGGGAAGCTAATACTCAGGTCATAAAATTGTTTACATCTGTCCGTAAAGGTAATTTTATTCTTCTTTTGGTGGCAAAAGAAGCAAAACCATTTCTTTTGTAACCAAAAGAAACAAAAGTTAATCCTGGCACTTTAGTCTTTTACTCCGCTGCGCCGAGCTCGCCTTTGCGCAGGAAGCCTGCGCAAAGGCCTGCCTGGGCGTTGTACATCTAGTATGGCGATGATGGAAATTACTTGTCTTCTACACGCTCCAGAAACAGGATCCCCGGACTTCAGGGCTTCTTAGGGCTTCCGGTTTCACCTGGAATGATCTATCATCCCTGGTAGTTGTATTGAAACCTCTTTTCGGCAGTCGTAGAAGCTTTTCTACCGGGGTATTTCAATCGTTGTCAGGTAAAGTAAGTCGCCGGTGCCTTAAATGTAAGAATCGACATCTGGTAAATCATTCCTGTTTACTCAGCTTATATTAATAACCAAGGCTGAAGCCAATACCGTTCACTTAAAGCGACAACACTCTCTTTTTGTCACCCCCGCGATAGCGGGGGTCCAGAAAATCGGCTTAAAAACCTGGATTCCCGCGCAAGCGGGAATGACATCGTTTGCCTTTCCCGCCTAAAGTGAACAACATTGAGGCTAAAGCATATAAAAACAATATAAATGGAAACTATTTAATGCTCCCTTTAGTAAATTAATCTTCGTATAACGACATGGATAACCTGCTGGGATGGAGCATAGCGAAACAACAGTCAGGTTGATCCCATTGTCAGGCTCAAATCGTCAAATTATAAGGTATTAACCCCATTCACTCCCGAGCCCATTAACTTTAACGCCCAAAATACTGGAATAAACTTTCCTTGGCAGAGTCCAGGCTTCGTAAGTTGCGTGATAGTTTGAGGTTGAAGCGCAATTGCCCAGCCAATGGCTGTAAGAGCTGAAGCAGTAACTCTGAGCGTACTCTGATTTCTCTGGGAAGCATACCTGCTTTTAACAGTTGATGTACCACTTTCATCGGAATAGAACCCCACATCGCTTCCAGAGAAGGATCTACTGTCATCAATTCACTACCGAGAACCAGGTAGCTCCGGGCATCCACTGACAATAGCATATAGGAATAAAAAGGTCTGGTGCCTTTTTCTCCAATCTTCGCCGGGAACATAAAAAAATCGATCTCGATTGTGTGAATGCCCTGTGGTAGGCTTTTGAGAGTTTTGATTTCCTGGTCATTCATGGCAATCGGGATGTGTGGAGATTCCGGCGGTGGAACACGCATTATGCGGTCTTCCCATACAAGAGTGCCGTCTTCCTTATGCGGTACACGTACCAGAAATCTTTCTTCATCGGAATACTCCAACAGTGATTGGTCTTCTTTGTATCTCGATGCCACATCCAGAGTCTGCTCCAGCACGTACATTATAAAACGAGCTTCGTCTGCTTCCAAAAACCAGGGGAAGAAACCGGGGTGATAGCTGCGAAACATAGGCCAGGCATGTGGTCCCCGAAACTTGAGCCCTAGTTTCTTTATGATCTCGTGGTCTTTTTTGTTCAATACATCGCGATTTTCAAAAGAAGCTTGAAGCTGAGGAATTTCCAGTACAAGCTCAGGGATTTCAATTGGGTCAACGTTTTGCAAATCCAGGAAACCATAAAGCCCTTCCGGACCCATGTAAACAGCCAGGGCATAATGTTTGCCCGCCATGCCCATTACGCTGACAAATCCGATCTCGTCTGTTTCAGGATTTTGAACGCCAAAGATATCTGCCTCCGTAATCCATTCCCAGGGTGCGATCTTCTTCACCTGGATGGCAAATCTGTACACCTCGCGCCATTCTTCAAGAGCAGGTTGATTTTTAATCAAGATATACTCCCTTTCATTATCCGGGTTGTCATCTCACAGTTCTTCTATTGCGCCTAACGGCCTTGCGGTTCACCTGCCGCCGCTTTATGTGATTAAAATTTGAAGAACCGAATATATCTAAGGCGGTCAGGTGTAACCGCTGGTCAGGCGATAAGGAATAATTTTCCTTTTAGTAATTGCGGCTCAATTATCTAATCCGCTCTTTACCGGCGGCTTAACCCTTCTTTTTCAGGTACTTACGCAGAGATTTCTTGAAATTATTTCTGCGCCATTTGGTGAACTCATCGCTGTAGAGTCTTACCACAAGGTCCTTGAATCCATCGGCGAGGGCTTCCGGGCTCATATCCGAGGGCCGGTAGTTGACATCAAACAATGTGCATTTGTCCCAGCGACGGTCTTCGAGTATCCGGCCCTCCTTTTTCAGGCGCGCATAGAGAGGTGTCCCCGGGAATGGCGTCAGGATAGTGACCTGTACCTCGTACAGCTCGATCTCCCTTATGAAACTGAATACCTGTTCGAATATTTCGGAAGTATGGCCGTCCAGTCCGATAATGAAACACCCGTTCACAGCGATGCCGTGAGACTGGATATTTCCGATGGCCTCCCTGTACTGTGGATATTTTTTGAGCTTCCAGTCGCTCCGCAGCTCGAGATTGTGGAGCCCCGTTTCAATCGGGCTTTCCAGACCGATCAGCACCTGCGCGCACCCGCTCTCGCGCATCAACTCAAGCAGCCGGTCATCTTCGCTCACAGAGAGGTCCGTTTCCGCGAACCACCTGATTTTCTTTTCTTTCAGCTCTCTGAGAAGTTCTTTCCAATAGGCCTTGTCCACAATCGAGTTATCATCTGCGAACTCGATGAATGGATGCTTCCATATTTCACTTATTCTGTCGATTTCACCCAGCACTTTGGCGATAGGCTTCTGCTTGTACCTGCGGGTCAGCAGAGTCGAGCTTGCACAGAACTCACACAGATGTGGGCAGCCCCGGCTTGTCTGGACTGTGAGCCGGTTGTATCTGGAGATATCGAGCAGCTCGAAAGCCGGCATGGGGGCTTCGCGCAGATCGAAGCCGTTATCGATCATGCCGTAGACACCGGACAGGCGGCCATTTTCACAGTCTCCGAGCGCGTCGTTCCAGCAGGCTTCACCTTCGCCAATGACCACAGCATCGCAAAACTCGATTGCCTCCTCAGGCAGAGCGCTGACATGCGGTCCCCCGAGAATGACTGGAACACCTGCTTCTTTGTACCGTACCGCAAGCTGGTATGCCTCATTGATCTGCGCGCTGTAACTCGAGATTGCAGCCAGGTCGAAATCGCCCGGCAGTGACTGCAGCCCGGCAAGGTCTGGGACCTCGATATACTCGAGCTCGTGTTTTCCGGGCGTCATGCCTGCTAAAGTGAGCAGACCGAGACTAGGAAGCGAGGCAATTGTCTTGCTTCGTTCGACAAATCCGGGCAGTGTTAGACCGAGGCGCAGCAATTCCGTATCGCATACCCGGATGCCGCTCATGGCTATCAGTGCGATTCTCATTGTATAAGTATTCTCCAGAGGAAAACTGTTAAACCCAGAATGACAGCCATAGCCGGAATGAAAAAAAGATGTCTGAATGGTTTTTTGATTGCCGAGAGGTAGCAGACTAGCGGCATTCCGACTGCAGCCACGAGGAACATTTTTGATGGAATCTCAATTCCTTTTTCGACACCCAGGGCGGATGCGCTCAAGGCAAAGGCAAGATTTATGAACGCAATGCCGAAGAAAGAGACATGGCCCAGGCGCAGCAGCCGCCTTGACCAGGACCCGTAGCCGCCCAGCCAGTTCTCCTTGTGAAAGAAAAGTCCTTCTGCTGCGCCGGCCAGGCATCCGAGCAATATGCCTATCCATGCCGCATATATGTTAATTGTCATCCTAGCCTGCCGTCACTTAGGCGTGTTATCAGGAGATTATTCAGAAGCGATCTTACGGATAAAGAAAAAGCACTCCGCCATGAGGACAAAAAAGATAAAATCCGCTACTCCGAAAAGGGTGGCAAAAATTATATGCGGAATGTTCCCTATGGCGAAATAATAAAAAGCTACTGCACAGTAAGCTAACTTGTACAGCACCCCGACAAGAATCAAATCGATGTTCTTTTGCAGGTCTCCGCGGTAAATCAGGTAATAAGCCACCCCGATGACAAACAGGAATGCACCGATCAGTGAAAGATACCCGCCGAACTCCGGCAATCTTTCAGGAACTCCCAGGAATTCAAAGGCGAATCCGTAAAAGAAGGTAAAAATAATTCCCAGCGCAATATCGTAGATCGCTGAGATCAGGAACAGACCCCTGTAATATTTATCCCTTGATGGATTCATTCCACCTCCCTCCAGCTAATATGCCATAAATGAATTTAAAATAGTCCGCTGATAGCTTGCCTTTCACTCTGCAAGGCAATGAACCGGCTTATGTTTAGCATAGGCATAACCTCCTTGTATAGAATCGGACAAGAACCTCTCTAACCATCTCCATCACAAAGAGAATAAGGAGCGGACAACTTTTCGCCTAACGATCAAGGATGAGCAGCGCTGTTATGCGTCCGCTCCATCCACTTGTTATGCCATTCCCTAGGTTTGCCAAAAGCAGCAAGGATAAGGTTCAGTGCTGCCAGGACAACAATCCCGGCAATACCCATAACGCCAACCCAAAGGCTGTCACCACCAGTCAGCACGATTGCGGGAGCAATCGCTGTTCCATTAATCGCTCCATGCATCATCGCTGCGGCAATGACTGAGTCCGATCGTATGCGAATATAGCCAATGATAGGGGAGAAGAGAATCGTCCATAAGGTCATCATGAAGACGCCACCCACCGGGTGATCGGGGTAATTGTGGCCATGGATTATGAAAGGGATATGCCAGATACCCCAAATGAGTCCGATCAAAAAGGAAGACCACCAGAAACCTAAATCCTCAGTTTCGCGTATAAGAAACCCGCGCCACCCAAGCTCCTCGCCAAATCCAGCCACACCGTTGACCGTCAGTCCCGCTATAGTTCCTCCGATCAACACCAAAATATATGGATGAAGAGGAAGCTGTGTGACGGAACGCTTGAGTACTGCAAAGCGTTCTTCAGGAAACGTTTTTCCGAAGAATCGCATGATATTTGCTTCCGTTGGATCAAGGGTAAGGATGACGTTGGGGAAGACGAGACTAACTAGGGTGGATGCAACTGCCAACAAAGGGGGAATGAGCAGCGCAATTAAGAACCATCGGTTTATGCGGAGGGAAATGCCTAATGGACCGAGTATGGTTTGCCGGCAAAGCGCCTTCTGAATAACAATTGCGGATATTGAAGGGGTGAACATGAAGTATACGGCCATCACTAACCACATTGTCGAATACAGCTTCACACCTGAGGCGAAAACGGCGAAGGCCACCGGCCAGCTCAAAAGATAGGTGATTATGATAAACAATGTCGCTTTCTTCACATTCATTCCTCTCAGGCATAACGGCCTGCGGTTCACCTGCCGCCGACACTTACGAGCAGAACTTAAGAAAAAAAGAGCGTCAATAACAGACAAAACTGCAGGAAGAACACAAAGTTAAGGCGATCACGGTGAAACCGCTGGTTAGGCGGCACATCAAAATTCGATTAGTACAGGATTACTTGTTCTCTCTTCTATGAAGTTCTTTATAAATTTTTCTTATAAACAACATAACAACGGCAATACTAACAAGTATCGGAGCAAAAACCGGGAGTAGCGAAAAAAACTTTTCTTGCTTTAATATAACAAATTCAATAATGAATAATATAAAAGCACCGATTAATAGGTATAGCAAAATAAGAATTCTTTTTTTCATTTTTTTAAGTTCATCGATACTGAGATTTTCTGACTTTTTAAATGCCATGGTCATTTCCTCCCTTTTGGCTTAATTCCCATGATAGAGGTAGTGTGCAGACTAACGGGCTTGCGGTTCACCTGCCGCCGACAATTACGAGCAAAACTTCAGAAAAAAGTGTAGATGATAGGCAAAACTGTAAAAGACTCTCCAGGGCTAAGGCGGCCATGTGGAACCGCTGGTTAGGCGGAGCTACCCGTGCTTCTCGTTTCATGAACTTATTCTATGTCCCTTTTTATTTCTCGAAGATACTCCAGAATTTCTGTTTCTTTGGGAATTTTAACATTAGTCACAAAATAGTACGGATCAAGAAAGCCCCCAAATTTATTGCTCTCGCCAATTCCTTTTTCAATAACTTCTCCTACAGCTACATCCAATGGAATTAATACCTTCATTGTTGCATAATTTAAGTGAAATTGTATTTCCTCAAGGATTGAATCAAACCTGTCACAAATGGATGAGAAAACTCGCTCAACTGTTGCTTTCTGAGCACTTGTGAAGGCAGCATCGCTTCTTGAGCGAATTATAAGGAAGTATCGTGGCCTGTTGTTTTCGCCACCTAATCCTGTCATCAGCATTCCATCACTTCGATCCAACAAAGAGTTTTCAAGAAACATCCGGCATTCTTGTAATGCCAATGTACTCCAGCCCTCCAACTCTTGTTCTCCCGTCTTCAAGAACCTCTCAATGGTTCTATAGGATTCCACTGTACCTCGATGGGCTAAAATGGCAAGAATTTCCTTCTTATCTTCATGAGGTGTGTTTTTGCTAGGCAAACTCTGACTTCTTGCCGAAATGTCTTCCTCCGAATACTTATCGAAATCAAGATTCTGCGTAAATTCCAAGTATTCTTGTTGCAGAGAGAAATCAACGCCTTCTTCAGCTATTTTCAATCGCTCAGGAATATCATGCAATATATCTCGGATTTGATCATCAGTCTCGTCATTGGTCATACTCCTAATCTCCATAAACAATCGTGACGTGTCGCCGCCTAACGTCAGACGAATGAGCCGCGCGCGGGCTTTGCAGACGGCGCTGCGTGAACCGAAACGATTAACAGGCCAGTCACGGTGCGAGTTCGGCGCGCGGAGCGCGTCGGCTCCATGCGTTTGTTAGGCCCATTTTTGCCTTTGAAGACCCACCTTTACCTTGTACGGCCACTGCTTTTTTTCATTGTGGCCTTGAAAGAGTCTGGCCTTCCGCGAATAAGCTCAATGCTATTTTGATTGCTCCTTGTTCACTCCGGGCTGGCGGCTCTCCGAGTTTCTTCTGATATAGTTCTTGAACTTTAGCCCAGAGTTTGGCTTTAGACGGATGGCTTTCGGTATCTTTCTCGCTGCGTTTCATTTCCAGCAAATCCAGCGCCAAGACTGCATAAGCCGCGTTCTTCCCTAATTCTTCGTTTACTCTTTCGAGTGTCCAGATCTGAAAATCCTTTCCGCTGTTGGAAATACGGCCTAAACGCCAAAGGCCATATGTGGCGAGTTGGGGACATCCCTTTGAACCCGAACTATCACTTTGGCCGCCCAAGTCTTTGTATGTACTGAACCAATAATTGCTCCAAGTCTCAAAGTCGTTTCTTCCGGCGTCGTTCATTTTCTCAATAGTTCCTAGCACCCAGCGTACAAGCGGGATGTTGAATAATACTTCTGGCATTTTGTCTGACTCCTTGTGCTTGAAGATGTGCTCCAGGCTGACTGCGCTGGTGCTGGAACAAGGGCCTAACTAAGGTATATATAGATTCCATGTAACACCTTTAGGACGCAAGATTGCGTTATAAGACGCCTCCTCAATTAGTCCTGTAATTGTCTTATTTACAGGGAGTTAATCCACTCCTCCAGGGTTTCCTGGGCTGTTATATGTTTTCTGCATAACACGCCCCCAGCCGTCTCTCAAATCGCGCTCGTGAATAGTTTTACAGCAAGGAGCATTAACTAGTTTCCATTTATATTGGCGCTTACATATTTTAGCCCTGGTTATTAATAAAAGTCAAGAAAGCAGGAATGATTTACGAGGTGTTAATTTTACATGTAAGGCGCCGGCGGCTTGCTTTACCTGACAACGGTTGAAATACCCCTAGAGAAACACTTCCACAACTGCCGAAAAGAGGTTTAAGTGTAAATACCTGTGATTATAAAGCCATCCCAGATGAAATCAGAGGCTGTTAAAAAGCCCTGTAGTCCGAGGATCCTTTTTTGGAGCGTGTAGAAGGCAGGTAATTTCCATGCAGGCCTCAACATATGTACACAGTGACAGCAAGCCCCCCTCGCAAGCTTACCTGCGCATGCGAGCCCGGCGAAGCGGAGTTAAAGATTTAAGTGTCAGGATTAACTTATGTTTCTTTCTGCAAAATGTCTATTTTCTGTTTCATTCACCGGTTTTTCCTTTTAGATTGTTAAGGATCTGAGAAATAAAAATCATTCTTCCGGACCTGTGTTTTCTATCAGTCGGAGACTCATTTCAGAAGGTTGGCCGTCACTTTCACCAGGCAGGGCGGTCTGCCGAATGGCTTCCGGGGTGCGCTGGAGTACTGAATGCAAAAAATAATGTTACTTACCTCTTCTGATGACCGGGAGCTGGCGGATAAAGTATTTAAGGAGCTGAAAACCCTGGACTACGAGGTTCTCTACCCGCAGCGGAAGAACCAGCAGGATTTGGAACAGCTCGCGCAGGTGGACCTGTTTGTTCTGGCAGGCAGGCGAACCGGGAAGCTTGAGGGCCTGGTCCGTACATTGAGACAGGACGAGGTTCTCTCCGAGATACCAAGACTGGTGATCACAGAGGAACCGGCACTGGAGGATTTCGACTACTGCAGGAACGCTGATGACATTCTGATAATACCTTACGGGCGTACTGAGCTGGCGGCCCGGATCAAGATACTATCCTGGCGCAATCAGAAAGTAGATCCCTCCAATGTCGTGCATGCGGGCAGCCTGGTGATCAACCTCTCCACCTATGAGGTTACCGTGGGCGGTGTGCTGGTGGACCTGACATTCAAGGAATACGAGCTTCTGCGCTATCTGGCGACCCATGCCCGGAGGGTTCACACCAGGCGGGAGCTCTTGACCCGGGTCTGGGGTGAGGATTATTACGGCGGCGCCCGTACAGTGGATGTGCACATCCGCCGGATCCGCGCCAAGATCGAGACCGGGGGCCAGGTCTATATCCAGACAGTCCGTGGTGTGGGCTATCGCTTTATCGGCTGATTTTTAATCCCCATTTAACTTCCTTGAAATATTCCTGTAACATTTCAATTATATATTCTTGCACATTCAATCTGAGAGATTATCTCTCACAATTTTCCAACTGACTGATAAATAAAATGTTCCAGGTTCAGAGGCACAAAGGAACAAAGGGACATAGGGAACTTGAAAATCCACGAAGAAAAGCGAATATTGAAAGAATGTTCTTGTAGTTTGACCTGATAATTTCATAATAAACAGTGACAATAACTTTGTGCCTTTGCCGCTTTGTGCCTGAATGTTTAAATTTTGCGAATGGCTTGTTTTTTTTAGATATACCTGAAAATTTCAAATATCTTTGGCTAGTTTATGATAATAATTTGTTTTTTCCGCCCCGGTTGCCGGCCCTGGGGGAAAAATAGTTTTCACTTTCCAATTCAAGAGGAGGATTAAGTGAGTCCGAAAGAAGTCATTGAATTATGCAAGAGTGAAGAGGTAAAAGTTATCGATCTGCGTTTCATGGATTTTCCGGGACTCTGGCAGCATTTTTCGATCCCAGTCTCGGAGCTCTCGGAGAGCGTTTTCGAGGAGGGCGTGGGTTTTGACGGATCGAGCATCCGCGGCTGGCAGGCGATCAACGAGAGCGATATGCTGGTCAAGCCGGACCCCTCGACCGCCTTTATCGATCCTTTCCTGGAGATCAAGACCCTGGTCATGATCTGCAACATTTGCGATCCGATAACCGGCGAGGACTACTCGCGCGACCCGCGGAATATCGGAAAAAAAGCCGTGGATTACATGCTCTCCACCGGGATTGCCGACAATGCCTATTTCGGCCCTGAAGCCGAGTTTTTTATTTTCGATGACATCCGTTTCGATCAGGATGCGCATTCGGGTTACTATTTTCTGGATTCTGTGGAAGGGACCTGGAATTCGGGGCGCCAGGAAAACCCCAACCTGGGGTATAAACCACGCTATAAGGAAGGGTATTTCCCGGTGCCGCCTACTGATTCGCTCCAGGACATCCGTTCCGAAATGATGATGTTAATGATCGAAGCCGGTCTCCGGATTGAATGCCAGCACCACGAGGTGGCTACAGCCGGACAGGCTGAAATCGATCTGCACTTCGCGCCCCTGGTCAAATGCGCGGACAACCTGCTGATGTACAAGTACATTGTCAAGAACACGGCCCGCAAGCACAACAAAACAGCGACTTTCATGCCTAAACCGGTTTTCAGCGACAATGGCTCCGGCATGCATATCCACTTTTCGCTCTGGAAAGGAGACAAGCCCCTGTTCGCCGGTGATGGCTATGCGGGCTTGAGCGAGATGGCGATGTACGCTATCGGCGGAATTCTCAAACACGCGCCCGGTCTGCTGGCTTTTACCAGCCCGACGACTAACAGCTACAAACGTCTGGTCCCGGGTTTCGAGGCTCCGGTCAACCTGGCCTACAGTTCGCGCAACAGAAGCGCAGCGGTGCGTATTCCCATGTACAGCCCTTCGCCCAAGACCAAACGCATAGAGTTCCGCTGCCCGGACCCGAGCTGCAACCCGTATCTTGCGTTCTCCGCCATACTCATGGCGGCTCTCGACGGGATCCAGAACAAGCTCGATCCAGGCGATCCCCTGGATAAGAACATCTACGATCTGCCCCCTGAAGAGCTGGCCAATGTACCCACCACTCCGGGCACTTTGGAGCAAGCCCTGAGTGCAATGGCCAATGATCATGAATATCTGATGAAAGGCAATGTGTTCACGGAAGACGTGATCGAAACCTGGATCGATTACAAAATGGAAAGGGAAGTCAAAGCCATGGCCCTCAGGCCGCATCCCTACGAATTTTATCTTTATTACGATATTTAAGGAAGGACTGCACCATTCATCCAGGCCATCAGGATTTTTAAGCCGCCGGAGAATTACCCGCACTTATTGGCGCCGGCGGCTTTGCTTTCCCTGTTTTTTATTTGGAGTTGTTAAAGCCTCTCGTTATAATTATCATTTGCCTGGAGAGTTTAATGCAAGTTTTTAACCGATAGCATGTTGTATGGAACCCTGGCGCAATGAAACGTACGGACACCCACAAAGAAACCTCTCTGTCTGACAGTAACCAAGACCGTTTAAGCCGGTTGTCCGGGCTCTTGAGCGGTGTCAGCCGCGAGCTGGTAGCCGACCACCTGGAGCGGATGGATAATGAGTACCTGGAGCGTTACAGCGATCCCCAGGTGGCTGAACATCTCACCGCCCTTTCAGAGCTGGGACCTGACCGCCACTGCTGTCTGCTTTACCGTAAGACCGGCAGGAGCACCTGGGAGCTTACAGTGGTGGCTTTCGACCACCAGGGTTTGTTTTCGGTTATCGCCGGCACCCTGGCCAGTGTGGGACTCAATATCGAAAAGGGCGAGGTCTGGACTTATTCAGAAGCCCCTGGAAAAGGGAGCTCCGACAAAGTCCGTTTCCAATACGACTTTCGCCTGAGGAGATATATCCCCAAAACCGCCTTGCCCAAAGGCGGGGACAGAAGCGATACTCTCCTGCGGCCCAAAAAGATAGTCGATATCTTTACGGTGAGAAGTATGAGCGGCGAACCCGACTGGCAGGAGCTCGAGCGGCGTCTTGACAGTCTGGCTTCCCTTCTTCTCCTTGGGAAAAAAGAAAAAGCGCGAAGAAATGTCAACCGCCGGGTGGTTAATTTCCTCTCAAAGGCCGGGCCGGGTTTTTCGGAAAGGCTCCTGCCGGTCCGGGTCAACGTGGACAACGAAATTTCCCCGAAATACACTGTGATGGATATTGAAGCCGAGGATACCACGGCATTTCTTTACCTGTTTACCAATGCCCTGTCCATGCGGGGGGTGGATATCCACAACATTCATATCGGTACGAAAAAGGGCAAGGTCAAAGACCGTTTTTTTATCACCGGCAGCCAGGGAACAAAAATAATCGGCGAGGAGCGAATCGACGAGCTCAAGTTCACAGTTGTGCTGGTCAAGCAGTTTTCCCACCTTCTGGTAAGGAGCCCTGACCCCTCCATGGCCCTGGCCAATTTCGAGAGGCTGGTGGAGCGGATTTACGAGGACAGAAAGAGAGCCGCACGCCGGGGCTGGAAAATGCTCGATCTCACAGAACAGCCGGTAATGGAGGCTCTGGCGAAGCTCTTCGGTACGAGCAATTTTCTCTGGGAAGATTTCCTGCGCCTGCAATACGAGAACTTGCTTCCTGTGTTTGCAGACCTGGACGCCATGGAGAGCTACAAGGATAAGGCGGCGATGTGGTCTGAGTGCGAGATGGAGCTTTTGGGAGCGAAATCTTACGAGGAAGCCGCCGGGAGGCTGAACAAGTTTAAAGACCGGGAGATGTTTCGCATCGATATGCGGCACATCCTGGAAAAGGTCAAAAGTTTCACCGAGTTTTCCTGGGAGCTTACAGACCTGGCGGAAGTGGTTATCGAGGCGGCCTACCGTATCTCGGACAGTGCCTTGCGCGAGCGCTACGGCAACCCGGTATGCGAGGATGGAAGTCCCTGCCGCTTGGCCATTTTCGCTCTGGGCAAAGCGGGCGGAAGGGAACTGGGCTATGCCTCGGACATCGAGCTTTTGTTCGTGCATTCGGGCAACGGGACAACCAGTGGGCCGGAGACAGCGAGTACTGCGGAGTATTACGAGAGGCTGGTGCAAAAGATTATTCATACGGTCCGGGCCAAAAGTCAGGGCATATTCGAGCTCGATCTGCGTTTCCGCCCATTCGGAAACCAGGGCCCGCTCTCGAATACTATCAAGCAGGTCGAGGAGTATTACAGTGGTGAAGGGAGGGCCTGGGATTTCGAGCGCCAGTGTCTGGTCCGTCTGCGCTTTATCGCCGGCGATGAAGAGCTCGGCCGCCGCGTGATCGAGATCAAAGACCGTTTTGTATATAGCGGCAAGCCGCTCAATCTGGCTGAGCTTTCACGCTTGCGCAAAAGGCAGCTCGATGAGTTTGTGAAGCCCGGGACCTGGAATGCCAAGTTCTCCAGAGGAGGCCTTGTCGATATCGAGTACCATGTCCAGCACCTCCAGATCCGCTACGGCGCGAAAGACGTCCGGGTGCGCTCGACAGGCGCGCGCGAGGCTTTGAAAGCCTTGATGGCCGCGGGATATATCACCCGGGAGCAGTTCGAGAGCCTGATGGCAGCCCATGAATTCCTGCGGCGTCTGATCAACGCCTTGCGGATCTTGCGCGGCAACGCCCGGGATCTGGTGATCCCCGGGCGGGATAGCGAGGGTTTTTTTTTCCTCGCCCGGCGGATGGGCTATCCTCCAGGAAGTGAAAGCAGGCTGGCCGGGGAGCTGGTACATCACCGCACTGCAGTTGTCAGGCTGGTTGACTGGGACAGCAGGCAGGAACAAACCAAAGACAGGAAAAAAAGTCAGAGCGAGGAGTGAATCCGGTGGACCAGAAAAGACGGAAAGAAGACAGTCATTGGATGGATGAGGTGCTGGGAGGCGTTAAGCTGGTCTATTCGACAACCAACTTTATCAAATTTTCGCTGGCAGAGGCGCTGGAGCGGATTGCGGCAGGCGGGTTCCGGAATGTCGAGATTTGGGGCAACCTAAAGCACCTGGATCCCCGGAACGAAACTGAAGATTACCGCGAGGTCGCTCGGGCCTGCCGCAGGCTGGGCCTTCGCGTGGTCTCGATTCACGCCCCGTTCACTTTAACCCTTTCCCAGGCTCCAGCAGAGCGGATGCTCGAGTGGGAGAGGCTTGTCACCGAGTCCATGGACCAGGCGGACTTTCTCGGTGCCTGTCTGCTGGTAGTCCACCCGGTGACTGCCGGGGTGGATGACTTGGATCCCGGATATCAGGAAATCGCCAAGCGGACAGAGAATTCTTTGATCAAGCTCGCCGATACAGCGAAAGGGGTCGGGATAAAGCTCGCTATTGAGAACATGCCCGCCTACCGTAGCAGGCGGTTAGGGCGGGAGGTGGGAGAACTGTACGATTTGGTGATTCGAAGCGGCAGGGAAAATCTGGGCCTCTGTCTCGACACCGGTCACGTTGTTTTTAATAACGGCGACGCTGTCCGCGAATTAGAGCTTTATGGCGACCGTATCTTTTCTATCCATCTGAATGACAATATCTGGGGTATGCACATGGACCTGCATCTGGTTCCCGGGACCGGCTCGGTGAACTGGGAACGCTTTCACACTGCGCTCGTTTCAAGACCGTTCCGCGGGATGATAGTTCTCGAGCTTGACAGCCGGGGCAGGCCAAGCAGCATATTCGGGGAAGCCCAGGAGTTTGTCAGAAAATTTTTCATTGAGCCCTTTGGGGCGAAATCAAAGCGGAGAGATGCTCTCCGGGAGAGAGCGGAATGAATGAACACAGCAAAGAATATGTGATCCGGATGGCCCGCGAACACGGGGTAAAGTTCATCCGGCTCTGGTTTGCCGATATGCTGGGTTTTCTGAAGAGTTTTGCCATTACTGTGGAGGAACTCGAGGACGCCCTGGACAACGGTAAAGGCTTCGATGGCTCCTCGATTGAGGGTTTTACGCGCGTGGATGAAAGCGACATGGTAGCTATGCCCGATGCGGAGACGTTTTGCCTTTTGCCCTGGCGCTCCCGCGGCGAGGGTACGGCAGTGGCCCGAATGTTCTGCGACATTTACTGGCCGGACGGCACTCCCTACGAGTCGGATCCACGCCAGGTGCTCAAGCGCAATCTCAGGCGAGCCAAAGAGATGGGCTACACCTATTACGTTGGTGCAGAGCTCGAGTATTTCTATTTCAAGAGCAACGAGCTCGAACCGGAGGTACTCGACCAGGGCGGCTATTTCGACTTGACCCCTCTGGATGTGGCCAGCGATCTGCGGCGCGACACAGTGCTCACCCTGGAGAGCATGGGCATTCCTATTGAATCGAGCCATCACGAGATAGCTCCCAGCCAGCACGAGATTGACCTGCGCTACGAGGACGCCTTGAGCATGGCGGACAACATTATGACTTACCGCCTGGTGGTCAAGGAAGTGGCCCTGGGCAAGGGGGTTTATGCCACTTTCATGCCCAAGCCGTTCGCCGAGCACGACGGCAGCGGGATGCACGTGCCGCAGTCGCTGTTTGCCGGGGAGAAAAATCTATTCTACGACCCGAAAGATAAAAACCATCTCTCGGATCTGGCCCGGGCTTTTATCGCCGGACTCCTGCGGCATACCCCGGACATAGTGGCTGTCACCAACCAGTGGGTCAACTCTTACAAGCGGCTGGTGACCGGTTATGATTCACCGGTGTATATAACATGGGCCTTCAGGAACCGGACAAGCCTGGTGCGCGTACCCCGTTTCAACCCCAACAAAGAGCAGGCTGTGCGAGTCGAGTTCCGGGTGCCTGATCCGGCTTGCAACCCCTACCTGGCCCTTTCGGTAATGCTCGCCGCCGGGCTCGAGGGCATAGAAAAAGGATACGAGCTGCCTCCACCTGTGGAAGAGGACCTGGGAGCACTGAGCCGGGAAGAAATCATGGGCCGCGGTATCGAGCGCCTGCCGGACAATCTGCTCGATGCGGTCAGGCGGATGGAATCAAGCCAGCTGGTGCGCTCGGCTCTGGGGGATGACTTGTTCGAAAAACTGATCCAGAACAAAAAGATCGAATGGCAGCGCTACCACCAGCATATCAGTGATTACGAGATGCAACGCTACCTGCCGCTTCTGTAAAATAGAAAGGATAACCACTTACGTATAAAACATAATTTTAATAAAAATATATTTTTAGAAATATTTGAAAAATGTTGTCATTTGACCCAAAGAACATTGCTTTTTCTATAACGCTGTAAAATTCGATGGGTTATTGTAGGGGCGGTTCGCGAACCGCCCCTGCAGATCGCATATTATCCTTTTAACTTAGATTTTTTTCAAAGATGTATTTAAATAATGTTTGAATAGGAGTAAGGACTGATCGAATGGCAGATAGTCAGGCAGAAGGGCCCTCGAAAAAAGCATTAATGTCCGTCGTGGAAGAAATGCTGGCAAATCTCTTCAGGGAGCGGAGCCCGGAGGCTAAACGGCCCACAAAAGATGACCTGCTGGCCTATCTTAAAAGCGGCTCGCGCAAACTGAATCTCTATTTCCTGCGCCATCTGTCCGCCGGGGAGATCACGAGCCTGCGCAAAGACCCTGTCTATCAGGAAAAGCTTTTCTCCGCCCTGCGCAATCTTATCATCTCTCTCCATCAGCCGCTGCTCAATCCCCAGCGCGTGAAATCCTTGATTAGAGAAGCCTCGACTTACCCTACCAGCGAGGCTCATAAAGACCCCGAACTATGGGCGGCCAGGCTGCTGAAATCGATGCCTGTCAAGCTCGACATACATCTCCCGCTTGTCGATTTGCGCTACCTGATAGCGCTGATGCAGAGATCGTTCGAAGCCCGCATCCATGAGGCGATAAACCTGGAAGAGCTTGACAGTACCTATGTTTATATCGAGCGTGAGCTGGCACTCACTCCGCGGATCGAAATTTATCTGAAAAGGTCTCTCGAGCTGGCCGGCAGAATTAATGACCCTGGGGAGTTGTCCGCCTATTACCGCCTGCTGTCACTGCGCATTCCCGAGACTTTGACTAAACTCCCGCCCTCGGCGGAAAAAGATAAAACCCTCCTGGAAATCAAGGAGCTTACCGGGCTGCAGGATCCGGTGGCTTTACGCCTGATGTTCAAGAAAAACGCCATGAAAAAGGCTGATGAGTTGATGAAAAACGCCAAAGGCTACAATGATTTATTCGAGCTGAGATTCTTTTTCTCGCAAATCGGGGAACGCTCCAACAAAAAACTGCTTTCCAAGAAGACAGGAGAGCTGGCGCGCAAGGTAAATATCCGCTCCCAGGGATACCAGCTCATGGCAAAGCTGGATACCGGCGAACTCGATGAAGACGGCCTGCTCGAGCTGGTGCCTGCCATAATAGCCAAAGCGGAAGTTTTTGTTCAGGGTGCCCCACTGCGCTATCTGGAGCTGTTGATCGGCTTTTATCTGGAAACTGTTTACCCGCTATTGCGCAGTCTGAAGAGCGAGCCTGAGAAAGTACCCCGCCTGATGCAGAATTTCAAACGCCAGGTAGGCCTGCTTAATGTCTATCGCGACCTGGATCATCTGGCCCAGGTGATGCAGCGTAAAATGGTTCTGGCGATCTGCGGGCCGCAGATGCTGGCAAAGGCCCCGGAAAAAATCATGAGCTGCCTGACGCGACTTCCCCCTGAGTTTTATCCTCCCAAAGTAATGCAGGCCCTGCGCGGTATGATCCGGGAAAAGGGCACGGGCTATCGCTTTACCACTGCTGACGTGCTGCGTATTTTTGCCGCTTACCCGCCGCCGGAAGGCGAGGAAGAAGAAGAAAAGTAGAAAAGGCCTTCGCCGGATGGTTTGAGAGAGTGATTTTTCTATCCTGAGTCTTCAGTTCCAAGCAATTTGTATGAGATTACAGGATTTGGCCCGGGTTATCCCCCCAGAGCCTGAGAAGCCGCCCGGAAGATAAACTGACAGCCCCAACCAGGCTGCTGTTCCAGTGCTCTTTCCAGCTAGTGTGCTGTCCCGGAAATGGATTCATTAAAAATGGAGGCTTTTTCGACTGAATTACTCGCGGAGGCATAAATCCACCCTAACCCCAGTAATGTCCGGTTAGGAAATTGCAGGGGCAGGGGGGATTTCATCAGAATAACGCACTTTGAATACTCTATGGCTGTCGAAAAAAAGTATAAAAATATCATGTTTGCTGAAATTGAAACGGAGTGTACAAAAAAAGGGGGACAATTATCCCCCCTTGAGTTTCCTGCATTATGAAGGTCTTATTATTTCCCTTGCATCTGTCTGATAATTCTCTCGGTATCTCTGGCGATCACCAGCTCCTCATTGGTGGGGATAGCATATACTTTGGCTCTGCCGTCTTTCTTACTGATCAGGGCTTCCTTACCGACAGCCTCGGAGTTGGCTTTTTCATCGAGTTCTATTCCAAGAAACTCGAGTCCCTCACAGGTTTTTGACCTCATCAGGGGGCTGTTTTCACCCACTCCGGCAGTGAAAACCAGAATATCCAGCCCGCCCATGGCCGCGCTATAAGCGCCGATATATTTTTTCAGACGATAGCAGTAGACTTCAAGTGCCATTTCGGCATGCTGATTGCCCTTTTTACTTTCCTCTATCAGATCGCGCACGTCGCTTGAGATACCCGAGAGACCCTGGAGGCCGCTGTGCTTATTCAGCAGTGTGTTGGCCTCGTTAAGAGTGAGTTCTTCGCGGTTCATGATATGCAGGATTATCGAGGGGTCGATATCCCCGCAGCGGGTTCCCATTACCAGTCCTTCCAGGGGTGTAAGGCCCATTGAGGTATCGACACTTTTACCCCCGTCTACTGCGGTGATACTGCAGCCATTGCCCAGGTGGGCGGTGATTATTTTGAGCTTATTTCTTTCCCCGCCGCAGAGTTCCTCAGCCCGCCGGGCCACATAGTAATGGCTTGTGCCGTGAAATCCGTACCTGCGGATCTCATAGCGGCGGTAAAAGACATAAGGCAGGGGATAGAGAAAGGCTTTTTCCGGAATTGTACTGTGAAAGGCCGTATCGAAGACGGCTACCTGTGGCAGGCCAGGCAGTTTTCTCAGCGCTGCGTTTATGCCCCTCAGGTTGTGCGGATTATGCAGCGGGGCCAGTTCTATGCATTGACGGATTTTCGAAAGCACCTCGTCATTGATCAGCACGCTTTCGTTGAACTGCTGGCCGCCATGAACTACCCGGTGGCCCACAGCATCCACCTCGGATTTGTCCTTGATCACCCCGTGTTTCGGGTGCTGGAGGTAGGCCAGTATTTGTTCGATGGCCATGGTATGGTCGAGAATCTCGACTCCGAACTTGGCACTGTAACCATCACTGCGGGTGATCGAGAGTACAGCTCCGCTCATTCCCACACGCTCTGCACTGCCGCGGGCCAGCGATTTACCGATCTCTGTCTGAACCAGTTGGTACTTTACACTGCTGCTGCCACAGTTGATAACAAGAATCAGCATGGAAAAAATCTCTCCTTCCAAACCAGAAATGGAAAATTTCGCTAATTTTCAATAATCTTCTTCTTTTTTTTCGTATTTGAAAAAACCCTCACCGGCAGACCGTCCCAATCTTCCAGCGCGCACCATTTTTCTGAGTAAAGGACAAGGACGGTATTTTAAATCCCCTAATTCATGGAACAGACTTTCCATCCGCCGCAAAACCTCGTCCAGCCCGATCGTGTCAGCCATAGCCAGAGGACCCATAGGCAGGTTGAAACCGAGCTTTATCGCAATATCGATTTCCTCAGCCGAAGAGATACCTTCCATCAGCACGTAAATCGCCTCGTTGATCATTGGCAGTATTACGCGGTTAGTGATATATCCGGGATACTCGAAAACCTCCACGCTGGTCTTGCCGATACGCCGGGCAAAATCCATCGCGACTGCCACTGTCCAGTCATCGGTATGCATGCCCCTGATAAGCTCGACCACGGGGATCTTGGGCACAGGTTCCAGAAAGTGCATGCCTATCACTTTGGGAGCCAGCTTGCTGTTGGCGGCGATTTCGGTTACACTCAGGATGTTGATGTGGATAATGTAAAGTTCCGGCTCGATGGAATATTCTTCAAGTTGCTGGAGTGTTTTCCGTTTTTCCTCCAGAGTAGTACCTACAGCTTCAATGAAAACCTTGCAGTCGCCCAGATCTTTCACATTTGTCGTAGTATGGATTCGCGCCAGTATCGCCCGCTTGTCAGATTCAGTCATGCCCCAGCGTTGAATCTCCCTGTCAATTGAATCTGAAATACCTTTTAAAGCCCGTTCGGTCTGCTCCTCGTTCTCTCCCAAAAGGACTACTTCAATGCTAGCCGAAGAAACCGTTTCAGCAATCTGCTGGGCCTTTTTTTTTGTACCGATAACTGCCACCTTGTCTATTACTAACTTGGTGCTTTCTTCCATTCCTTTTACCTCTTTAAAATTAAATATTCCAGTTTTTTTCTATACAAGAGGCGCCCGCTTCCTGAGGAAAGGCGCTTGATGATGAGCTAATTGATAGTATTGCGCCGTAGATCTTCATGGCGGATAGAGGGCTGGAAATATCCCCCGTACTGTAAATTACCAGATCGCTGAGAATCGGGTTAATACTATAAGGTGGCACAGTGAAAGTCAAGAGAGATTTAACTCGGCTTTTGTGCAAATGGCTTTACTGCTCAAGTCATAAAATTGTTTACATCTATCCGTAAAGGTAAATTTTTTTCTTCTTTTGAAGGCAAAAGAAGCAAAACCATTTCTTTTGTAATCAAAAGAAACAAAAGTTAATCCTGGCACTTTAGTCTTTTACTCCGCTTCGCCAAGCTCGCCTGGCGCAGGTAAGCTCGCGAGGGAGGCCTGCCTGGGCGTTGTACATCAAGTATGGCGATGATGGAAATTACTTGCCTTCTACACGCTCCAAAAACAGGGTCCCCGGATTTCAGGGCTTTTTATTGCCTCTAGTTTCACCTGGGATGGCTTTATCATCCCAGGTAGCTGCACTAAAACCTCTTTTCGGCAGTTGTAAAAGCTTCTTTCTCAGGACCCTTTAATCGTTGTTATATAAATCAGCCGCCGGTGCCTTAAATGTAAAAATCTTCACCCGGTAAATCATTCCTGCTTACTTGACTTTTATGAATATCCAAGGCTAAAGTATAAAAACAACAATGTAAATGGAAACTATTTAATGCTCCCTGTAGTAAGGGTATTAGGTAAATTGCACCGGAGAATATTATTATTGGACCCCGGCGGCAAAATTTGACTGATAAGACAGAAAATCTTTAGCCATATTTTTTATAAGACATTAAAAACATTGAAAAAGATCGTTTTGGATTTAATATTCAATTTGGATAATTTTTGTTTGGAGGAGGTCATGTGGCGATTTTACCTGACAGTTTTAGTGTTTCCCTGCTTAATTATTATTCTCGGGGGCTGTAAAGTTAATGCCCAGAGTGGACAGGAGGGCCAGTTGATCACCTTCCGCAAAAAAGAAGATTCCGAGGATCTGGTTGAAAAACGCCTCTCCATGGTAGAAACCCAGATCAAGAGCCGTGGCGTGCGTGACAAGAGGGTCCTGGAGGCAATGCGCAAGGTGCCGCGTCATCTTTTTGTGCCTCCGGAAAGCCAGGATGAAGCGTACAATGATTACCCTCTCCCGATAGGTTATGGCCAGACAATTTCCCAGCCTTACATTGTTGCTCTGATGACCGAGCTGCTGGCTGTCAAGCCCCAGGACAAGGTATTGGAAATCGGAACCGGGTCCGGCTATCAGGCGGTGATTTTGGCCGAGCTGACAGCCGAGGTTTACACTATCGAGATAATTGAGCCCTTGGCTGAAAGAGTGAAAAAGCTGTTTATCGAACTCGGTTTGGATAATATCAAGGTCAGGGCAGGAGATGGCTTTTTCGGCTGGCCGGAAGAGGCGCCGTTCGATGGGATAATTGTCACTGCCGCACCGGAGAAGGTTCCTCAGCCGCTGCTCGATCAGCTCGCTGAGGGCGGTCGGCTTGTCATACCGGAGGGGAAGTATTTTCAGGAACTGGTGGTCTACGAAAAACGCAAGGGCAAAACAGAGCGCCGCGAGGTGATCCCCGTACGCTTCGTACCCATGACAGGTAAGGCGGAGAATCAGTGAAAGAGTCTCGATTACAGAACGGCTCCCGGCCGGAGGCAGAGGAAGTGGGAAGCCGCCTTAAGCGGATGCGCCTGGGTTTTTTTGGCACCCTGGGATTGTATGGAATTGTTTTTTTCGCAGTGCAGGTGGTCTTTTACCTTTACGGCGGCCTTCTCGGCGGACCCGGGGTTTACCGGCCGGATGGCGGGTTTATGGAGCTCACGGTGGAAGCGTGGATTATTTCCCTGCTTTTGCCTGCTGTTTTTTGCTATGCTTTCCTGCGCAGGCAGGACGCCCGCAACTATGAACTGCTCACCCGGACATGGGATTCCTGGCGCTGGTTCGATTACGGCGTGGAGATGATCGGCACGGATTTCGAGTACTCCGTAGAACAGGAGGAGTGTTTCGCCCGCTCCTCTGTGCTCGACCCTGAGGACCCTTATGCCCGCAACAATCTGGGAGCGGTTTTATGGCACCAGGGGCGTATCGATGAGGCTATCGAGGCCTACCGCAGAGCGATCAAGAACAATCCGGATTATTACAAAGCGTACAGCAACCTGGGAGCAGCCTATGCGCGCAGAGGGGAGATCAACCTCGCGGTCGGACTTTACCGCAAGGCGCTCACGCTCAACCCCAGGGACGCGGCCACCCATCTGAACCTCGGTCTTGCCCTTGCCCGCCTGGGAAGCATCTCCCAGGCTATCACGCATTTAAAACAATTCCTCAAACTGGCTCCGGATCACCCCCGCGCACCTGAGATCTCGGATTATATGCGGCAGCTAACCTTTGCCGGAACTCAAAAAGGCTCTACAGCCATAAATCAGGGTCAGTAAACTCTAGCCAAAAATATTTGAAATTTATTTTATCTAACCACTAAGTAACTATGTTGCTTAGTGTCTTTTTGGTTAAAAATGCATTGGTTAAAAATGTAAGAGATATTCTCTTAGAGTGAATTTGTAAGAATCTAACCTGCGGGCTTACCCGAAAAGGCGGCAGATTTCATCCCTGTCGATTCTGCGCAGGGGCTTGCGCTTTCCGTGCTCTATCTCGGTCAATCCTTTATCCTTGCCCACCACTTCCCCGATCTGTACGCAAGGCGTCCCGGCAGCCTCGAGCGTATCGATTATCACCTTCGCGCCCTCAGGCGGGCAGGCGATAAGCAGACTTCCCGAGGCGATCAGGCCCAGGGGGTCCAGCCCGAAAAAAGAGCAGAATTCTTGAGTTTCCCGGTAAAGCGGAACGGTTGACAGATGGAGCACCAGGCCTTTGTCCGCTGCTGAGGCCAGCTCGTGGAGCGCAGCCGCCAGCCCGCCTTCTGTGGGATCGTGCATGGCGTGCACATAACCTGTATCCACGGCTGTCCGGGCCTCCCGCACCACACTTATCCCTGGATCGTAGAGGAAATCGGCAGCCCTGGCGATTGCCTCACGGCTGAATTGGCCCTTAAGCCTGTCCGCGAATTCCCGGGCTATCAGCGAGGTGCCCTCGACAGCCAGGGCCTTGGTCAGGAGCAGGCTGTCGCCCTCGGCAATCCTGTCCTTGCTGCAGAGCCTGTCGCGGCTTGCCTCGCCCAGCATCAGGCCCGATACGATCGTGCGCTTCAGGCCATAGGTTATCTCGGTATGCCCGCCTACAAGCTGGATCTCGAGCTCCCGGCAGGCTGAGGAGATATCAGTGAAAACCGAGCTGACCAGCTCTTCACTCGCCCGGCCCTCCGGCAGGAGCAGGGTCGCCAGAAACCAGCGGCATGTTCCCCCCATGGCTGCGATATCATTGGCGTTTACCTGCACTGCATACCACCCTGGCCGGTCAGTAGCGAATGTTATCGGGTCTGATTTAGCGAGCAGGTACCGGTCGCCGAACTCGATCACTGCGGCGTCCTCCCCCAGCCGGCCGCTCACGATCACCCGCGGATCAGCAAGCGGTACTTGCCGCAGAAGGTTGTCCAGAAATTCGGCCGGAAGCTTCCCTGTTCCGAAACCAGCCATTCCTGCTCCTGGCGCGGGGTGATTATTCGTCCTGTTCCTCAAACTTCTTCCAGATATTCTCGAGATACCGGGCAGTCTTTTTCTCCGAAATCTCCTGGTCCAGCGTCTTAAGAAAGCCAGCGACCCGCTGTTCGAACTCTTTGGCTTTGATCATCTGGCGTTTTTGCAGAACTTCGCTCACTGCCATCCCTGTTGCGGCCAGGCGCAGCACCAGATTGTGCAGCTTCCTTTCCTTGTCGGCGAGTTCATCCAGTCTGGCCGACAGGCCCTCGAGATGCCGTTCGATTTTTTCCAGTCTTTTTTCAAGATTTTGCTCGTCCATTAAGGCGCGCCCTTTCGTTCCGGCTTGACAGGCTTTCCATACTTTACGAAAAATTAATCCCATCCGGCCGGGGTTTTTGTCGTCAACGGTTGGATTGTCCCTGAAAAAACCTGAATTGCAGGCAGGGAGTATTGACAGCCGGTCTCCGCCAATCTAAAATTAATCCTGGGCCGTCTTTCCTTTAACCGAATCGGCGTTAAAGATCCGGCGGGAAATTTTCTGGATAATATATTCGCTGATTATTCCCTGTTTTTTCAGGTTTTCTGCATAGCTTTCGGCTTCCGGGAAAGAGGAGAAAGGCAGCACCAGTACCCGGAACCAGCGGCCATTGACAAGCCTGATTTCCTCGGTAAAGACACGGCGGTCCAGCCTGGTGCGGAAGCTCTCAGCCGATATTTCTGCGTCATCCCGGTTGCGGTATGCAGAAACCTGTACTGCGTAAATGAATGAGCCGGTATTTTTCAGACTGTCTTGCAGATAGACCGGCTGTACCGTATCTTCTGGTATGTGCGGGTAAGCTCTGGCCAGGGCTTCGAAAAGAAGTCCGGGTGTGCTGGATCGTTCCTGAATGTAATTTATGCGCTCCTGAAGGGCTGATATTTCCCGCTCCAGGCCGATAATTTTCTCCTTGGCCTGCTCTTTGCTTAGAGTCAAGGTCATGAACTCTTTGTTTAAATGCAGGGCGTCCAGCGTGAAATAGGCCACAGACGCAAAAAGGCCCGCCAGCGCCAGAGCGGCTAGCAGAGAAAGTATCAGGGAAAATTTGTAAATGTAAGGTGTTTCGCTTTTTTGGGTGTAGATTGCCAGATGCACTTCACAACTGCCTTTGAAGGAGTTTTCCGGCAGGCGGGTCAGATCAGGTAAAGATTACTTTAGCCGGGAATAAAAAGCAAGAAAATTAACTCTCTCAAATTTCATGGTCTCTAAAGATGAGCTCATTTAAGGTTATCGCTCCATATGAACCTGCAGGCGATCAGCCCGGCGCCATAGCCGAGCTGGTTGATGGTTTTCGGCAGGGGAAAAGATACCAGACCCTGCTCGGAGTTACCGGATCGGGAAAGACATTCACCATGGCCCATGCTATCGCTGCTTATAGGCGGCCGACCCTGGTTATCTCGCATAACAAGACCCTGGCCGCCCAGCTTTACGGCGAGTTCAGGAGCTTTTTCCCGGAAAATGCCGTGGAATATTTTATCAGTTACTACGACTATTATCAGCCTGAAGCTTATATCCCCAGCACGGACACATACATTGAAAAGGAAAGCACGATCAATGACGATATCGACCGGATGCGTCTCGCCGCTACCAGTGCCCTGCTCTCGCGCGAGGATGTAGTCATTGTGGCCAGTGTTTCTGCAATCTATGGCCTGGGTTCACCGGAAGAGTATCAGCGGATGCTCTGCTCGTTAAAAACCGGGCAGACTGTCAGACGGAATGAGATCCTGGCGCGGCTGGTGGATATTCATTACGAGCGCAACGATATCGATTTTGCGCGTGGATGTTTCAGGGTCCGTGGAGAAGTGATCGAGGTCTTCCCGGCATACGAGGAGACAGCGGTGCGGATCGAGCTTTTCGGTGACGAGATTGACCGCCTCAGCCGCATCGATCCTTTGCGGGGTGAGGTTATTGCACGGCTTGAGGCCTGTGAGATCTTTCCGGCGAAACACTTCGTGGTGAGCCGCTCCCAGCTTGAGCAGGCTGTGGGAAGCATCCGCGAAGAACTCACCCTTCGGCTCGCCGAGCTGCGGTCGGAAGGCAGGCTGCTGGAGGCCCAGCGCCTTGAAAGCCGCACAAACTATGATATCGAGATGATGCTTGAGATCGGCTACTGCAACGGCATCGAGAATTACTCGCGCCACTTGAGCGGACGGGCTCCCGGACAGCGCCCCTACTGCCTTTTGGACTATTTTCCCCGGGATTTCCTGCTCATCGTGGATGAATCCCATGCTACCATTCCCCAGATCGGCGGGATGTACGAGGGCGACTATTCGCGCAAACGCACCCTGGTGGAGCATGGTTTTCGCCTCCCGAGCGCCTTGGACAACAGGCCGCTGAAATTTCACGAGTTTGAACAGATTATCAATCAGGTCGTTTTCGTCTCGGCCACCCCGGCTGACTACGAACTGGAAAAGTGCGGCGGCGAGGTGGTGGAACAGATTATCCGGCCCACCGGCCTTGTGGACCCGGAGGTAGTGGTGCTCCCGGTTCAGGGCCAGATCGATGACCTGCTGGATAAGATAAAAGAGCGGGTCAAGCTCCAGCAAAGAGTGCTGGTCACCACCCTGACCAAACGCATGGCTGAGGACCTGGCCGAGTATCTGGCGCAGGTCGGAGTGCGGGTCCGCTATATGCATTCGGAGATAGAGGTTATCGAGAGGATCGAGATCCTGCGCGATCTCAGACTGGGAGCCTTCGATGTGCTGGTAGGCATCAACCTTCTGCGCGAGGGGCTTGATTTGCCCGAGGTTTCCCTGGTAGCCATCCTGGATGCGGACAAGGAGGGGTTCCTGCGCAGCGAACGCTCTCTGATCCAGACCATGGGGCGTGCCGCGCGAAACATAAGCGGCAAGGTGATCATGTACGCAGACCAGATTACCGGTTCAATGAGGCGCGCTATCGATGAGACCAACCGGAGAAGGAACCTCCAGCTGGCTTATAACGAGGCCCACGGCATCGAGCCCCGCAGCATCCGCAAAAGCCAGGAGGAAGTGCTCCGTACCACCTCGATTGCCGACAGAAGGCTGCGCGAGCCCGCCTGGCTGACTGCTGACAGCGGCAGACCCAGCTACGCCAAGGAGATCGATCTCGAAACGAAGATTAAAGTGATCGAAAGCGAGATGCAGGAAGCCGCCAAAGCTCTCGATTTCGAAAGGGCGGCGCTGCTCAGGGACCAGCTTTTCGAGTGCCGGGCCAGGCTCGAAGGCAAAAAAACAGTCAGAAAAATGAGGAAGCAGAAAGTCTCTCTTTACGATACCTGGAAATAGTCAAGGCGGATCAGAAACCCGCCTTTAGAGGTTTGCCGCACGGTTTTAATCCCATGACAGATCATCTAGTAGATTGTCAACTTTGAAATGCAGGGTAATTTGCAAAGTTGAAATGAGCAAGAATGTGCAAGCCTGCTAACATCAGGCTGGAGGCTGTAGGCTATAGGGTTGCTATCCCAAGGTTTACACCTTTGTCTAAGCTATCGATTGTAAACTGTACTCTGTAGATTTGATTTTGCACCCCTACAGTCTACAGCCTACAGCCTACAGCCTAAAACACGCACATGTTGGGTAAAAAAGACCCCACCCTGTACTCTGCAAAACTTAGTACTGTAACTCGAAAATACGGTGACGTATTTTTTCCAGCAACGCTGTGCGGACTCGTAGGGGCGACCGGCGGTCGCCCGAACAGGGCGAGGCATGCCTCGCCACTAC
>DATKXY010000004.1:0-37138 GCA_035528795.1 archaeon
GAATCCATGGGTCTTCCTCGTTCAGAGAAGAACTTTAAGATTAAGTACATGACTTTATCAGCTGATCCACCTTATTCGGCTCCAAGGTGATATAACGATCATCCAACAATACTACCGGCCCCATTGTGCACGAACCAGGGCAGTTCACTGTCTCCAGGGTAAATTTAAGATCGGGCGTGGTTTCCCCGGCTTTGATCTCCAAGCGCTCCTCAAGAGCCTCAAGAATCCTTTGAGCACCTCTGACATAACAAGCTGTTCCCAGGCAAACTTTAATCGTGTGCTCGCCCTGCGGCTCTAATTTGAATGCCGTATAAAAGGTAGCGATATGATAAATGAAGGATAATGGAATATGAAATTGCTGGCTTATGTATTTCAAAGCCGGCCTGGGCAGATAACCTATATCGGTGTTAATCTCATTCATAATCGCCGGAAGCGGGACTTTCTCATGCTTATGCGTGTCGATGATCAAGTCGACCCTGCGTTTCATTTCCGGGGTCATCTCGATTTCGCTTTCCGGACGGCCATTATCCGAAGCCTTGTATTTTACTGGACAGCGCTCGAGACAGCTTCCGCAGCCAGTACATTTTTCTACATCAATGTAGCGCGCCTTTTTGCGCACTTTCACATTGAAATTGCCCACAAATCCTGAAACCTCTTCCACCTCGGAATAGGTCAGAAGCTCGATATTATGGTGCTGGCCTATTTGAACCATTTTCGGCGTGAGGATGCAGGCGGCGCAGTCGAGTGTCGGGAAAGTTTTGTCGAACATGGCCATGTGCCCGCCGATCGATGGCTCTTTCTCCACCAGGTAGACTTTCTTGTTCGCTTCGGCGATTCTGAGCGCGGCCTCGATTCCGGCAATACCCGCCCCGACAACCATCGCGGACTGTTCCACCTTGACTTCGCGCCCGGTGAGCTCCCTGTGCCAGTGGACCCTGCGCACAGCTCCGGCTATCATCCTTTTGGCTTTTTCCGTGGCCTTCCGACGGTCGCCGTGCACCCAGGAGCACTGCTCCCGGATATTGGACATCTGGAACAGGAAGCGGTTCAGGCCCGCATCCTCGACCGCTCCACGGAATGTGTTCTCGTGCATCAAAGGGGAGCATGAGCTTACCACAACCCTGGTAAGATTATTGTTCTTGATATCCTTCTTGATCATCTCCTGGCCCGGATCCGAACACATGTACTTGTATTCGCGGACCACCGCCACCTCGGGCAGTGTTCTGGCGTATTCCGCCACGGCGGTGATATCGACCGTGTTGGCAATGTTGGTGCCGCAGTGGCAGATATAAACTCCGATTCTTTCGCTCATTGCTATTCGCTCCTTGCGGCAATCACCGGTTCAGAGGAAGTAAGGTTATCCTCGAGGGCCACCTGTTCAGGCTCGAGTCCCAGGGTTATACCCAGGAGCTGGGTGAAATAGAGGACCGGTATGCTGCAGTCGGTTTTCATCTGGCGGCTCACCTTTTTCTGGTAAGCTTCGAGATTCATCTGGCACAGAGGGCAGGCAGTGGAAATGCAGTCGGCCCCGATCCTTTTCGCCTCTCCCAGAATTCCGCCCACAAGCTCCCGGCTGACTTCCGGTTTTGTAGTCATCAGCATTCCGCCGCAGCATTTTGTGGACATCATGTAATCCAAAGGCTCGGCGCCGATCCAGCGCAGGAGATTGTCCATACAGCGCGGGAAATCCGGGTCATCGATCTCTCCGAAAGGCCGGGTGATCTGGCAGCCGTAGTAGGGCGCAACTTTCAGACCGTTGAAACGCCTTACCACGTGCTGCTCGATGACCTCTTCGCCCAGGTCGTTTACTACCACATCAAGAAAATGGCGGACCCGGACACCTCCATTGTAGTCCTCGCCTCCTGCCTGAAGAGCAGTGCGAATCTCCTGGCGCACTTTCCGGTTTTCGGCGAAATACTTGTTCGTTTTGTGCAGGGCCAGATAGCAGCCCGCACAGGCTGTCACCAGATCACGATTATCTTTTTCAGCCAGGGCTAGATTGCGCGCCGAGAGCACAAACGAGTGCTGCTCGCTGATTGCGGTATATGCCGTGGCGCCGCAACAGTTCCAATCCTCGAGCTCGATCATCTCAACACCCAGCACACGGGCAACATTGCGTGTTGATATATCGTAGGCCCTGTTAGTTGAGGTCAAGGAACAGCCTGGATAATAACTATACGCTTGCTTGGATGGTGCAATCATGATTTTCATACCTCTTTTTGGGCTGTTTCAATCATTTTTTTCAAGCTTTTTCTTCCTTTAATGCGATGAGGGAGGAGGGGAAATCGTCCTTTGAGGAGCATTCTGAGACCCAGACCGAGCTGGCCGAGAGCCGCCAAAGGGTTGGTGGCCAGAAAAAAACGGGCCATTAGTTCCCCTTCTGCATTACGTCCATAACGGTTCACTGTTTTTACAAACACTCTAGCCATTTGCGCAGTGGTCGAGCTGCGGTCTACAAAACCATAGATGTTACCCAGACGTTTGAGCTCGTACATCACATCCGTGAACTTTATCCCGGCCGGGCACCGGACCGTACAGCTATAGCAGGATGAGCACAGCCACACCGTGTTCGACTTGAGCACCCGGTCCAGCATCCCGGCGCGCAAGGCGGCAATAATCTCCCGCGGGCTGTAGTCCATCCAACTGGCCGTGGGGCAGGAGGAAGAGCAGGTACCGCACTGCTGGCACTCCTTGATCATCTCCCCATCGGGAATTGCGTAAATGTGTTTCAGAAATGTCTCTTTCAGTTTTTCGCCTGCCACAGCTTCCATCGCTCCTCCTGGCAACTTTAATAACTTGGAGACTCGTGGAGAGGATTTGAACGTGCTGAAAATCCACTAAGCATCAAATATGCCATAGATAAGGCCTGATCAATCATCAAGCCAACACATTGAAATATAATATCTTAAAGATTCAGCGTTTTTACCGGGGGATGGTGCGGGCAGTGGAAATGCAGCGGAAAGCCGTGGATCAGCGAAAAACCGTGGGTGGAAACCGGCGGGTTCAATCGAGGTTGTACTTGCGGAGCTTGTCCCGGAAGGTTGACGGTTTCATTCCGAGGTGCCGGGCGGCTTTGGTTTTGTTGCCTCTGTACATTTCGAAAGAGCGCTGGAGAAGCTCCCGCTCGGTCTGCTCGATAGTAGATTTAAAACTGCCCGATTCCACCCTGGAAGGAGCGGCGGCTTTGGATAAATCGAGGTGTTCGACAGATATTTTCCCGCGGTTAAGAATATAGGCCTGCTCCAGGGTGTGGGAAAACTCTCTTACATTGCCGGGCCAGTGATAGGTCTGCAGATACTCAAGAACCCCATCGCTCAACTCAATCTCATTGTTTTTTGAGAATCTCTTTACCAGATGTTTTGCCAACAGCGGGGTATCCTCCAGGTGTTCTCTCAGCGGCGGCAGGTGCACCTCGATTACTTTAAGCCGGTAGTAAAGATCCTCACGGAAAGTGCCATCGGCAATTTTCTGGGTCAGATCGACTTTGGTGGAAGCGATAAACCTTACATCGCAGTGGAGCTGAGCGGTCGAACCCACCCGCTCAAAGATTTTTTCCTCGATAACCCGGAGAAGCTTGACCTGCTCATTTAGCGGAATGTCATCCACATCATCCAGATAAAGCGTACCGTGCTGAGCCAGCTCGATTCTCCCGCTTTTGCGCTGGTCCGCTCCGGTAAAAGCTCCCCGTTCATGCCCGAAAAGCTCGCTTTCCACCAGGGTCTCCGGGAACATTGCGCAGCTCACCTTGACGAAGGGATAGGAGTGCCGCACGCTCAATTTATGAATCACCGAAGCAACCAGATCCTTTCCGCTTCCGGTTTCTCCGCAGAGCAAAACATTGGCGTCCGATTCGGCGCATACCCTGACCAGATGTTTAAGATGGCGCATGAACGGGCTTTTACCGATAATCGACTTTTCAATCTCGAGAGATTCCCTGGAAAGCTGTCCTTCCCTGGCCGGATCTTTACGGGCCATTTTCTGTTCGATCCGCGACAGCAGAGGGATTATCTGGCGATTGTCGAAAGGCTTGGTCACGAAATCCAATGCGCCCCTGCGGATCGCTTCCACTGCCAGAGGAATCGTACCATAGGCGGTCATCATTATTACCTCGGTGCTGGGCGCGACCTCCTCTTTGATCCAGTGTAACAGTTCAAGACCGTCCATGCCCGGGAGTTTCAGGTCAGTGACCACCACATCCACATTTTCGCACTGGAGAACATTCAGGGCTTCCTTGGCATTGGTCACCGTATGCACCGAATGCCCGGCTTGCGAAAGGTCCGCAAGCAGGGTCAACCGCTTGGAATCATCATCTTCAACGACCAGGACTTTCATGTACTCTGAACTCCAGATTAAAAAGTCGAAATTATTAGCTGTTCTATTTTAAGAAAATTTCTTATTCAGCTTTCAGCATAACTTTGAATGTCGAGCCTTTACCGGGCGTGCTGGTTACCTCTATCGACCCTCCCATCTGGGAGACCAGCATCTGACAGATCCAAAGTCCCAGCCCTGTGCCCTCGGTCGGAGGTTTGGTTGTATAGAACGGCTCGAAGACAAGGTCCAGCTCCTCAGGACCCAGGCCCTCGCCGGTATCGGTTACCTCGACAGCCACACTGCCCGGAGCTCCGTTAAGCTTGAATGATGTCGGGTAAGTATGGATTGTCAGCATACCGCCATCCGGCATGGCGTCAACCGCATTCGTACAGAGATTGATTACCACCTCCTGAAGGGCGTAAGGGTCTCCTTTGGCTTTGGGCACCTGTTCCAGTTCGGAACAAATTTTAACCTCGTTGGTCACTTGTATTTCCAGAAGCCTCAAGGCGGCATTTATCTCCCGGTTTACATCTACGGCTTGAATATCGATGCCGTGGGGACGGGCGTAATCCTGGAGCCGGTAAGTCAGACGCTCGATGCGCTCGAGCTCCTCGCGCATCAACATGATAAAACTCTCAGACCCTTCCGGAGCGGGCGGACCGTTTTTCACATGATGCAGACAGTTTTTCAAACCATCCAAAGGGTTCTTGATCTGATGAATAATAGCGCTTACAAGCTGTCCGAGACCGAGAAACTTTTCTTTCTGGCGAATTTCCGCTTCAGCATAACGCACATTTTTAAGCACGGAAACTGTAAAATAGACCGCAAAAAGCAGGGCGCTGCTCAGGGCGATAAACTTGCCCAGAAGGTATATGCCCTTGCCGCTGGCTCCCCCTCTTAAATACCACAGATTAAGAGCATGTTCCGGAATCAGACCCTGATACTGAAGTAAAAGTATAGTACCGACCATCCCGGAAGCAATTATCGCTTCGAGATAGGCCAGGGTTTCAGGTAAAAGTATGCCGGCAATGATAATGTGAAAAACAAAATAGAAAATAAAGGGATTGTGTGAGATTCCGGAGAAATACAACAGCAGGGTCAGGGCTATCAGATCCACTGTAATCTGCAGAAAAAGAATCCGGACCAGCCAGTCTTCCGAGGGCCTGACTTTCTTACGCGCAATGAACCAGAAAAAGAGGTTGTACCCGACAAGGAAAAGGCCAAGCAGGTAAAGCGGAAGGGGATCGGGAACTATATCGAGAAAACCGGAAACGAACCAAATTACAAAAAAAAGACCCCCGCATGCCACCCAGCGCAAGTTCACCAGCCAGTTTAATCCTCCATCCAGATAATAGGCCGAACTGGCTAAAATTCTTCTTATCACCGGGGGTTTGACTCTTACAAGTCGATCAGGCTTTGAGGTCTCACCTATCATGTGAGCGCCTTTACTCTAAGAAATTGATAGTTCAAGTAAAATACTATTTTATTATAAATCTTTACGCCGGTCAAGTCGATTCTCACTTTACTCTCCAATAAGTTAGAATATAATTATTTAACAAATTTCAGGCCATTTGCTCTTTAGCGCCATAACCATAAATGCCACCCGCTCATTTATTCCAGCCATCAGGGATAAGGCAGCATTTCCCACATTACTGCAGGCAGTGGAACTGAAAATCCCTGTGTCAATGGTCAAAAATCGGGGATCGAGGCCGGTGAGAGGATTCTTTCCAGCTCATGTCTTCCGCGGGTAAGTTTCGAAAGTCCGGCAACAGAGCTTTATGCCATTTGCGCCGAATGAGGGTGGAGGAACGGGTCATTACACTTATTTATCATTGATAAGCTGCCAGATTTATGAATTCATTTGCCTGTTATTTTCATGAAAGTCCCGCCCAGGACCAGGTCCAGGTCTTTATTATCCAGCCCCAATTTTTCCAGACAGGCAAGATCTCTGGAAAAATCATCCGGGCCAAACCACGGATAATCCACCCCGTAGATTACGCGCGAGGGCCCGAGGTGATCGAAAAAAACCTCCATATCGGAGAGCGGGATGTACCAGGAGTATTTCTTGTCCAGAGAATGGGTAAGGTCCAGATAGGTATTGGGGTTAGCCTGCAGCACTGCGAACACCTCGCGGCAAAACGCCAGGCCTGCGCCGTGGGCGAAGATAATGGGAATCTCCGGAAACCGGTTGGCCAGCCTGTCGATCTTTAGCGGGTGATATTCAGCCAGGGGGAAGGGGAAGTCTGAGGAAAAAACCCCTGTGTGTATAAGAAGCGGCATCCGGTAACTGTTGAGAAGTGAATAAAACTCCTGGTCCCGCTCTGGATCGATAGAGAAACGGCAGATGGGCGGATGGAATTTAACCCCGATAAATCCTTGCTGGCGGGCCTTGACCAGGCGCTCAGGGGAATTTTTCATTTGGGGGTTGAGCGAGGCGAAAAGCATGATTTGCCTGCGGCCGGCGGCCTGCTCCTCAAGCCAGGCCAGACCATCCTTGTCCGGGTCGATCCGGGATGTACACCTCCCTGGAGGCACCTCGAATGGTGAAAGGGCGGTGGCGCAGTCAAAACCCAGGCGAGCGATAAAGGTGCAGAGGTGCTCTATCGAGCCAGGGAAAAATCCGGTCTTGGGATCCAGGGGGAATCTTTCCGGGTTCCGGGGAAAACAATGGCAATGGAACAAGACCCTTGGACAATTACCGGAAGAGTGATTGAGATTTTCCGGAAGAGCCTCTTCTTCCATATCTCTGGGGCCGGCGCTCGATTTTTCTTTTTCCGCGCCTGCTCCAGCAAGACCCAGCACTCCCATTTTTACAAAATCCCGGCGGTCCATTTTTGTCCCGCACAATTAATGTTTCTTGTCCCGGCTAAGCCCTGATTGCCTGGCGCCTACCAGATGAACTTCAATTCACAGTCGATAGATTCATGTTTATTATACCACGATTTAAAACATCCGCGCAAGACTATTATAAATAGAAAAGTATTGTCGCCCGGACGATTCAAAAACCTGTCAGCTAACCGAAAAACGGACGCCATTTTTTCTCTTTCGGTTTTTGGGTCAACAGGCTGACAAATATCAGGCAGACTAAACTGGCTCCCAAGGCCGGATAAACGGTCGGCATCCCCCAAGGCTTGCTCAGGAGTTCCCAGAGCGCTGTTGTCGCCATTCCTGCTGCGATCGAGCTCACCGCTCCGGCTGAGTTGGCCCTTTTCCAGAAAAAAGCCGCCAGGAGCGCAGGGGTTATCCCCGTTCCATACATCGTATAGGCGTAGATCGCCATTTCAAGGATTCTGGTGAAAAAAGCCACCTGAAGGTAGGCCAGAATGCCAAGCACGATGACAACGACCCTGGAAAAAAGCACAAGCCTGGACGCTGTGGTCGAGGGATTGATAAAACGCTGGTAAATATCCCGGGCTATATTGGTCGCTGGCACCAGCAGGAAAGAATCGGCTGTGGATACTATCACGGCCACTATAGCAGCCAGGCAAAGGCAGCCCACTGCCAGCGGCAGGGCGTCTTTCACCGTGTACAAGATTACCATTTCCGCCTCGATTCCGGCGAATTTCGCGCTGCCTGCCACAGCCAGCACTACAATCAAGGTTTCGAGCACAATCGTTCCGCCTACCCAGCCGACCACTGATTTCCGGGCAGCCGATTCATCCCGGGCCGAGAAAAAACGTTGGTACATCCCTCCCTCTCCCAGCAGAAGAAGCATTGTGGCGCACGAATAACCCAGGGCTTCCCGGACAGTCAGCTCTCCGAACACCTGAAAATGAGACTCCGGCAGCCTGGCTGTCACGGCTTCCCAGCCACCGGCACTGCTCAATAAAAACGGCAATGCCAGAAACAGTCCCAGGATCATGACTATACCGTTTACCACATCCGTATAGGCCACTGAGATCATTCCCGCCAGCACGGTGTATCCGATAACGAAAACGGCGGTAATCAGTATCCCGCTCTCTTTTGAGATGCCGGTGACGAAATTCAGCACCATCCCGCCGGCGCGGAACTGGTAGGAGACGATCGCCGTGTAGGCTACTATGGTAACCAGCGTCCCGAGCAAGCGGGCGTACTTGTTATAACGCGCCTCGAGAATATCCGGCACGGTAAACTGACCGAAACGGCGGGCCCGGCCGGCAACGGTATATAAAATGATTATCGCCACCCACACCCCGGCATCGAACCAGAGAGCGGCAAATCCCTTGTCGTAGGCCAGACCCGCACCGCCGAAAATCGAACCCGAACCCATCCATGTTGCCAGAAGAGTGCCCACCAGCACCTTGACAGACAATCTCCGGCCGGCGACCATGAAATCGACCTCGGTCTTCACCAGCTTGCTTCGGCTGGCCCCCACAGCTATAAGCACTATCAGGTAGGCGATAATGACCCAGAAATAAATCATCCTCGTGCCCTGTTACTAATAAACTCGATGTCTTGGTGTCTAAAGGTGAGCAATGACTCACCCCCGCGCGCACCTTTCTAATATTCCGGCCTAGCTGCTTATGGAATACGGTCCCGGCAAGGTTTCTATACAGTGCAAAGACAAAAAACCGGGGCCAGTGCAAATACAACAGCGCGAATACCCTGAATTGAAAAATAATGCCCTGTCTTTATAAAACCATGTAAATCCATCAGGGTATGCAGTACGACACTAAATTATACTCTGCTTTCCTGATCCGTATCCAGGGTAGCATGCTTTTTTTATTCCATTGATCTGTTATTTATTTCATTTTTATACTAAATTTAATCCCTTTCTCTTTACAATAAGCTGCTTATTACTTAAAATTAATTAGAACCAAAACCTTTATTTTATTTTGTATATACTTTTTTAAGTTTAGCACTTTCAAGAGGACTGGCTTTCCATTTAAAAAAGGAGCGACGAATGCTGGAGAAGCAGTAGAAGAGCGATTTTAACTTGTCCGCTGTTACCGGATGAATAAAGAGCAGGGGACAATTTTACTGAGAAAAGCAATTATGAAAAATTAATTGCAACATTCCCCAACACAAAGGAGTTAAAGATACCAGAAAATTTTACCCTGGCGGCATATTACCAAGCCATCCAGAATTACTGATAAAATTTCAGACTGGGAACAGGCTCTCTGCCGGTCTTAATTCTTGCAGGTGTTCTTTTCAGACAGCATTTCAAGGATCAGATTAAATTGTCCGCTTCCGAAATTAAATCCACTAGCTTGAAGCTGGTAGGCGGATTCATGAGCCTGTTCCTGTTTAAACCGGAGTAGAACCATGTGGGATTACACTAATAAAGTCTTAGAACATTTCCGCAACCCGAGGAATGTCGGCTATATCAAAGATCCTGATGGAGTGGGCGAGGTCGGTTCAATGGCCTGCGGCGATGCGCTCAGGCTGATGTTCAAGCTGGATGAGAGGGGCTGTATCACCGATGTCAAATTCCAGACTTTCGGCTGCGGAAGCGCGATCGCCTCTTCCTCAGCCCTGACCGAAATGGTAAAAGGTAAAACCCTCGAGGAAGCCGAGAAGATAACTAACCAGGACATTGCCGACTACCTCGGCGGGCTGCCGGTGCAGAAGATGCACTGCTCTGTGATGGGCCGCGAAGCCCTGGAGGCCGCTATCGAGAATTACCGCTCGGGAACCACTGAGAAGAAAGAGCTCGAGGGAAAGGTGGTTTGTATCTGTTTCGGGGTAACCGAGACGAAAATAGAAGAGGTTATTAAAGAGAACGGTCTGACAACGGTGGAAGAGGTCACCAATTACACCAAGGCCGGCGGCGGCTGCGGCGGCTGCAAAGAGCAAATCGCAGAGATCCTCGCCCGGCATGTCAAAACCCCGGATAAAATCGAGGAGATTCCGGTCAAGCCGCAGCGCAAGAAATTAACCAACATCCGGAAAATCCAGCTTGTGCAGGAAACTATCAATCGCGAGATCAGACCCGAGATGCAAAAAGACGGCGGGGATCTTGAGCTGATAGATATCGAGGGGAGCAAGGTGGTTGTCTCTCTGCGCGGCACCTGTGCGGATTGCCGTGTCGCCGCTTTTACTCTCAAGACCGTTGTGGAGCCGAAGCTCCGTGAGTTTGTATCCGATGATCTGGTTGTCGTGGAGGAGAAATAAATGAAGGTGGTATATCTGGACAACAACGCAACCACTATGGTCGCTCCCGAGGTAATGGAAGCCATGCAGCCTTTCTGGTTCGAGCTGTACGGCAACCCCTCCAGCATCCACTCTTTCGGCGGAAGGGTAAGAAAGCAGGTGGAGGAAGCGAGAGAACAGGTGGCTGCACTTCTTGGTTCATCCGCCGATGAGATCATTTTCACCGGGGGAGGCTCGGAAAGCGATAACACGGCCATCTTCGGCGCTTTGGAAGCAATCGGCCCGGACAAACGCCATATCATCACCACACGGGTCGAGCATCCCGCCGTGCGGGGTGTCTGCTATCACCTGAGGAACAAGGGTTACAGCCTGACCGAGCTGAATGTGGATTCCAAGGGCGCTCTGGATCTGGAGCAGTTGTCCGCATCAATTACTCCGGATACAGCCCTGGTCACTATCATGTGGGCCAACAATGAAACCGGTGTGGTTTTCCCGATGGAGAAAATCGCCAGGCTGGTCAAGTCCAGGGGTGTGCTGCTGCACACGGATGCAGTGCAAGTAGCCGGGAAAATTCCGATCGATGTGAGCAAGATAGGGGTGGATCTCTTGTCTATCTCCGGACACAAGCTGCATGCACCTAAAGGCATTGGGGCGCTTTATATCCGCAGGGGCACAAAGATCACGCCGCTGATTATCGGCGGTCACCAGGAGAACGGCAAGCGGGCTGGAACGGAAAATGTCCCCAGCATTATCGGCCTGGGCCGCGCCTGCGAACTGGCAATCAAATATATGAAAGAGGAAAATGAGCGTGTCCGCATCCTGCGCGACAAACTCGAGGCCGGCATCCTTGCTGCCTGCACGGATGTGCGGATCAATGGCGCAAACCGTTTGCCTAATACCCTGAATGTGAGCTTCAGATATATCGAGGGTGAATCGATATTATTGATGTTCGATGACTGCGGGATCTGCGCTTCCTCCGGCTCGGCCTGTACCTCCGGCTCGCTTGAACCCTCACATGTAATGCGGGCCATGGGCGTGCCCTTTGAAGCAGCCCACGGCTCGATTCGTTTCAGCCTCAGCCGCTACAACACGGAGGAGGAGATCGATTACGTGCTCGAGAAAATACCGCCCATTATCGAGCGGTTGAGAGAAATCTCTCCTTTTGTAAGTCAAATATCACAGCCTTCTCGATGAGCCTGTCCGCAGGGTGATCGGAAATAGAAACGCCGCCGGAGCTGCGAATTGCATAAAATTGATTGGCGGGCTGCGGGGATAATCGCATATTTCATGGAAGCGCACCACATAATCAATATTTAAACCAGCCTGGGCAAAATCCCAATCGCAAGATAATTAAAAACCGGTTTTCTATCATTAACGATCAAACCCCAAGTTTTTAGAGTAAGCCATCAGGAGCATTCAGTTAAACAGAGCGATTATGAACTTTAATATTACTGAGGTTTATAAATACACAGGGTCGGGGGAGAACAGCCTTTATCACCGGTAATCCATTCAAATAAATCAGACAAAGACCAATTATGTTATATTTTGCATCTTGAAGAGATTATCGGGAAAAAGTCTATTTGTAAATTCAACTTTCATTGACTTTAAAAATTATCTGAAATATATTTTCTTGCCTGAAGGAAACCCACACGGTTGTTTTGGGGAAAATCTATCGAATCTTAAATCCTCTCAGTAGCGGTTTCCCGAACAGAGATTTGCAACCTAATAAGGACTTGATCATTTCACCATGCTCAAAATGCTTGGAAAAATTGAAAGATCGAGTTTAATTAGCTATTAGAAAAATGGAGATTATTTATCGATGAACGATTATATAGTGGCTGTTCTTATTGGGCTATCATTCGGCAACCTGTGGGTCTGCGCACTTCTTATATTCTCATTGCAAACCACCAACAGATCTACCTGCGGCGGCTATTTGCTCGGGCGGGTTCTGGCGATAATCGCCCTTTCCTTGGTAGTCGCCTTTGTCGGTAAAATGGTTTTCGTTCCCAGTGGGCTGCTCAACATATTGTCTGGTCTGTTTATAATCGGATTCAGCGCTTATCTGGCGTTCACCCGCTTATTCGGGTGGGTCCCACCATGGAAAAAACCACGGCTCCCTCATGCAACCGGAGAAGAAGGTTGTGATCACGACTGCTCGACCTGCCCCACGGCTGGGCATGTCGAATACAAAAGTGCCTGCGATGCTTGCGGAGACCCTAAAATTTGCGAGGCTGAGGAACCGGAAGTCGAGACATTGACCAGACAGGCCAGGGTTAAATGGAGCCGGGATGTCAAAGAGGAGAAAGTTTCAGGATTTACAGTAGGCATAACCCTTGGCGCGATGCAGGGCGCAACCCTTTGCCATAAGCTTGTGGTCCTGGTGCCCATATTGCTCGGCGCTTCAATGTATAAAGCTTTTGGAATCGGTCTTTCATTCAGTCTTTCATCCACAATATATCCACTGCTTGGATTCGTCTTCGGGGCATTTGCGCTTAAGCTCGTAAAGTATAAAAAGTTACTGTTCGCTGTAAGCTGTGTTCTGCTGGTACTTGCCGGAATAAGATACCTGGTTAAGGGAATAATGATTTAAGGCGGATGAAAAACTCGGAATGATAGGTTATATCAGGATAAATCAATTCTTGTTGAATGCTTAATTCCCTGTTAGACAGCCAGTTATAGCCTCATCGCCGGAATAGATTCTTACTCTCGGAAATTGTTCTCCACCCCCCCTGGACAATATTTTAGAGAACCTGTTTTTTTTTGAGAAAGGTTGGAGGGTGAATCCAAAAGGCAATATACTAATACTTCTCATACTTTTCGTCTCTCTCTGCATTTTCGCATCTTGCCAAAGTCAGAAACCTCAACATCCCGAACAGGCTGTTGCCAAGGTTATGCGCCACAATTTCACCTCCAGGGTTCTCGCCACGGGAGTTATCAGTGCGCAAATCGGCGCAGAAGTCCGTGTCGGCTCCAGGGTCTCCGGCAGGGTCCAACGACTGTTCACGAACATTGGGGATATGGTCAAAAAAGGCGATATCATTGCCCAGTTGGAAAAAGAAGATATCGAGGCATTGGTAGCCCAGCGCAGGACTGAGTTCCAGATGGCTCAGGCCAAGCTTGAAGGGTTGGAAAGACTGTTCCCCAAAGAGATCGAGAAGGCCGAGGCAGATGTGGCCAAATGGCAGGCCACTGTCAAGCTGGCCAAGATAGATCTGCTCCGGAAAGAGGATCTGTTGAGAGACGATCTGGCTTCCCAGCAGGAGGTGGACCTGGCCCAGGAACAGTTGGCCGTGGCCCAGGCCGAGCTCGTATCAGTCGAAAAAGCCCTGGAGCTGATCAAAACACAGGCTGATGAAGATATCAGGCAGGCGCAGATGGAAGTGGAACGCACAAAATCTGCATTGGCCAGCTCAAAAGCGGAACTCGCTTATACGACCATAGTCGCTCCAATCTCCGGTGTAATCGCCTCTGTTGAGACACAGGAAGGCGAGACAGTAGCTGCGGGTATGAACGCCCCCACCTTCGTCACTATAATCGACCTCAACCGTCTCCAGGCACAGGCGTATGTCGATGAAGTTGATATCGGCAAAATCGAGCCCGGCCAAAATGCTGCTTTTACAGTGGATGCCTTTCCGGCACGGGTTTTCGAGGGCAAGGTCGATGCGATCCACCCCAAGGCCGTGATCCTGGACAATGTAGTCAACTACATCGTTGAGATCGAGATCGAGGAAGAGTACCAGAATATTTTGCGCCCGGAGATGACTGCCAATGTGACTATCTTTCCCCAGGAGCGGACAAATGCACTCGCTATCTGGGTGAAAGCTCTCAAAAGAGAGAGCGGTGAAAATGTGGTCTATGTGCTGGAGGACGGCCGGACCCAAAGGCGTGAAATCAAAGTGGGAGCGCAGGATGGCCAATGGATCGAGGTCGTGGCGGGACTTGAAGAGGGCCAGACAGTACTTCTCGGAACTCCTTTAGGAACTCCTTTAGGAACTCCTTCTGCGAAAGATGACCAACAATAGGACATGATAATGATAGTGCTGGAAAACATTGAGAAAACATATGAGAATGCTGGCCAGAAAACGCCGGTGCTCAAAGGGATTTCTTTCCAGATCAAGGCTGGCGAGTACGTAGCGATTATGGGGCCCTCAGGCAGTGGGAAAACCACGCTCATGAATATTATCGGCTGCCTGGATAAACCGACAGTCGGGAATTACTATCTCGAAGGTCTAGACACTGTTAAACTGGAAGATGAGGCTCTTTCTCAAGTCCGGAACCGCAAAATCGGTTTCGTTTTCCAGCTCTTCCATTTGCTGCAGCGTACTACCACGCTCAAGAATGTCATGCTGCCGCTCATCTACGCAGAGAAATATCCTTCCAATGCTGAGGAAATAGCCCGGAAGGCTCTCGCAGCCGTAGGTCTGGCGGACCGCATCCACTACAGGCCAAACCAGCTTTCCGGCGGGGAGCAGCAGCGGGTTGCTATCGCCCGGGCCCTGGTCAATGACCCGGCCATTATCTTGGCCGATGAACCTACCGGCAATCTGGACAGCCGGAGTGGAATCGAGATCCTGGCAATCTTCAAGAGTCTCAACGAGCAGGGACGGACAATTGTCTTGATTTCTCACGACAGATCCGTGGCCGAACATGCCGGCCGTATTCTTCTGCTCAAAGACGGGAAAATAACTGGTGAAGAGATGGTGGCCGAACCCCGTGATGCGGAAGAGGAGCTGCGCGTCCTTGGGCAAAAGGAGGAAGATGCATGAGAACTCTGGGAATCGCCCTGGAGGGTGCACGCGCGCTGTCTGCCTACAAACTCCGCACCTTTTTCATGATGGCTGGGACTGTTGTCGGTATCGCCGCGCTCATCGCAATCATGGCTGTGGGCAAGGGAACTGAAGCCAGGGTCATGAAACGGGTCAATAACTGGGGACCACAGGCGATAATGTTGATTTCCGGGGGCGGCAAGGATTTACCCCCGCCGGACATCACTGTCACCACCCTGACACTGGAAGACGCCGAGGCAGTGCGTAATTCTATTGATAATCTCGAGCTCGTTTCTCCAATGGCCTGGAAATTCTATTTAGGCCTGAAGCGCGAGGCCAACCAAATCCGCTCGGTAGTCTGGGGAGTTGAGCCCAACTGGCATCAGGCTTATGACTGGTACGTTTCGGAAGGCGAAGGTATCTCTGCAGAAGATGTTGCCACGCTGGACCGGGTCTGCGTAATCGGTAAGACAGTCAGGGAAGAGCTTTTCGGAGAAGAGGACCCGTTCGGCAAGCGTATATATCTCAACAATGTCGGCCTGACAGTCAAAGGCATACTCGAGGAACGGGGCACCAGCCCGGGGGGAGGGGATTTCGACAACCGCATCATTCTCCCGATTACCACGGCTATGCGCCGGGTTTTGAATGTGGATTACATCGGCGCCGTTCGTATTATCACCAAAGACCCCTCTCTCATCCCGGGACAGGTCCGGGCTATCCGTGAACTGATGCATAGGCGCCATCATATCACACCCCCGGAGGAAGACGATTTTCGGATAATCACGCCGATGATCATCGCTGACCTGGCCCGGGGTATCTCGCGAACCCTCTGGATTTTACTCATGGTGCTGGCCGTTCTCAGCTTGCTGGTCGGCGGGGTGGTGATGATGAACATACTACTCATGTCAGTCAGCGCGCGAAGGGAAGAAATTGGTCTGAAACGAGCGCTTGGAGCGAAACGTAAGGATATTTTCATTCAATTCTTGACCGAGTCCTTGGCTGTTACTCTTTTGGGTATGGTTCTAGGCTCGTTTCTTGGCTGGGGCGTAAGTGCCATTATTGCAACTACTACTAAGATGCCCGTGATTCTCTCCTGGCAACCGTTCACCATTGCGGTTATCTTCGCTTTGCTCATCGGCACGTTTTTTGGTGTGCAACCCGCACGCCGAGCCGCCAGGCTGCACCCAGTGGAAGCGTTGCGATGAAGTTATCCAGAAACCTTCTGCTCTCCTTTGAAATCCTTGCCGCCCATAAGTTGCGTACCCTGTTAAGCGTGCTGGGCATTGTTGTCGGTGTCGGGGCTGTGATCCTGATGGTCTCTGCCGGAAGGGGCGCAGAAAGACGGATCCTGAACCTGATCCGCAACATGGGCACAAACATAATCATTGTCAATGCAGGGCAGACACGGATTGTCGCCGGCAGACAAATACAGACAGAGAACGTTATCACCCTGGAGCCGGATGATGCCGAGGCTATTCTCCGGAACTGCCCTTCAGTGGCCGGCGCCGCTCCGGCTATCGATAAAAGAATCTCGGCTGTCTGGGAGTCCGAGAACGCGATCACGAGTGTCCTGGGAATGACACCGGAAGGCTTTGCCTTGCGCAATATCGCTATTGCTTCGGGACGTATTTTCAATCCTGATGAGGGACGGGCCAGACGGCGTGTTGCAGTGGTCGGACCCACTGCAGCAAAGAACCTTTTCCTTGGAAAAGACCCCCTCGGGCTGCAGTTTCTTATCGGCCACGTGCCTTTTACAGTGATCGGAGTAACTGCTCCCAAAGGAACAGATGTCAACGGCCAGGACCTGGATGACATCATTGTCGTGCCCCTAGAAACAGCTATGCGCCGTATTTTCAATGTGCCATACATCCAGACTATCTACATACAGGCGCACAGCCCCCAGATTCTCGACCGCGCTGAGGCTGAAATCACCGAAGTCTTAAGGCAGCGGCACCGGCTGAGAGACAAGCCGAATGATTTCACGATTCAGAACCAGGCCACTCTGCTGGCCACCGAACGGGAGACAACCAGATCCATGACGTTTTTGATCGGCAGTGTGGCGGGCATCTCACTTATTGTCGGTGGAGTGGGTATCCTGGCGGTCATGCTGATCGCGGTCCGCGAACGAACAAGTGAAATCGGCCTGAGAAGAGCTCTCGGCGCCCGCCGGGTCGATATCTGCACCCAATTTCTGACCGAATCAAGTATTCTGGCCAGCGCCGGAGGCCTCTTAGGTGTAATCGGAGGGATTACAGCCTCACTTGCGATCTCGGCCTTAGGCTACTGGGAAACAGTCATCTCCTGGCCGGCAGTAACACTCGGGTTCGCCTTTTCGGTGTCCATAGGAATCCTGTTCGGCATCTATCCGGCAACCCGAGCAGCCAGCCTCGAACCGATAAATGCTCTCAGGGCCGAGTAAAAAGGAACAATATTTCGATAACGAGACAAGATAACACAAATAACTCATTTGACAGGAGGCACTTATAGTACTTAAGGTATTAGTTTTATCCTGTATCGCCATATTATATAACAAAAAGTAAAGCTTGTTTAAGGCCGGTGGAAACTTAATCTCCGTTCATTAATCAACAATGGGCCAACCATGCGCCGGATTTAGTATTTTATTTAACATGCCGGTCCAGCTTTATTTTTGGATCTAGATCCTGATTATCCACTCTTTTTCATATAAAAGCAATGGAGGATATCTATTATGCTCGCTAACCGTTTCAAATCCAAGCTTTCTGCCCTTGCCATGTTGACCACTCTTCTGTACCTGTTCACAGCCGCCACTCTCGGTGCGCAAATAATCGCCCCGGGTGATGATGACGGCAATGGTGAAGCAGGTTACAAGGAAGATATCAACCAGGATGAGGTAACAGATGTATCGGACGCAATAGCCTTGTTGCTGTTGGGGCAGAATGATCCTGAGAGCCCGGTGGCAGACTACAACGATGACGGCGAGTACAATATCATAGACGTCATTTCTCTCTTAATCAATATGCGCGATGAAAACCTGACGCCCTTGCCGACTTTCACTATCACGGGTAAAGTGCTCCTGAATAGCCAGGGTGCGGAAGGGGTTGTGATAGTGATCGAGGGCGGTGAAGTATGGAAGCAAGTCACTACGGATTCGCTTGGTATTTACCGCTTTGAGGACATACCGGACGGCATGTACGAAGTGAAACCCATAATCCGGAACTGGTATTACTCATTCCTGCCTGAAGACTGTGAGGTGAAAATAAACGGTAATTCGTTGACCCTTCCCAACATAGAGGCTTCCCTGGCCTCTAATACGCTCAGAGGCAGAATACTGTTGGATAATGTCGGCCTGTCCGATGTGACTGTCTCAATAAAGGGCGAGCTCTTAGATACGTCAATTGTCACGGACTCGAATGGCATATACCGAATCGAGGGTCTTTATAATGCACCTTACACAGTGGTGCCGCAGAAGGAGAATTATAGTTTCACCCCTTATACTTTCGCGGTTGTACTAAATGGGGATTCAGTTGTTGCCCGCGACATAATAGCGAGCCCTGTTGGCCCGGAGCCTGTTCAAGTCTATAACGTTACAGGAAGAGTTATTTGTACGGTCCAGCCCTTAAGCAGCGTAACGGTGCTCGTGGCAGGAGATATGGAAGTCTCTACCGTTACAGACGCTAACGGGTTTTTTTATTTTCTGCTTCCAAACGGGAATTATAAAATCATTGCAGTACCAATCCCCTTGCTTCAGGTGTTCAACCCTGTCTCAATCGATTTTACTGTCAATGGACAGGATGTTGGCAACCTGGAATTTATCGGTTTCGGGGCGGGAGGTATCGAGGAGTAAAGAATAAACTGTAGATTTTTAAACCTCGAGGATTTGTCTTGGCTGACATTTTAATTTTTCTTTGTGTTTTCTGGTTTTCCAAGTAATTTCAGTATTATTGTCAATCCTAAAGAAACTGGGATTCCATTTCAATTTTTTCTCCGGAGAGTCAACTTATGTGCCTGAAAAAAACTACGGCAGTCCTTTGCGCTATGTTCATGTTTTTTATATCCGGTCTGCTTTTCGGACAGGAAGTTGCAGGTGAAATTGCCCTGCCCCTTGATGACGCCACACCTCAGGATTCATCCACCAACAAGCTGAAAGTTACCGATGCTGCGGCTAGTTCGGGTTCTGATGTGGTGGTGAAAGTCCAGGCCACAACGGACAAGGATTTTATCGGAGTTCTATTCGATCTGCTTTTTGATGTCACCAAGCTTCAGATAAAAAATGTCAAGGCCGGAACCGACTCCGCTGGCCTTATACTGGTAGGCGTGGATTCCTCCGCAATAAGCAGGGCAAACAGCAGTGGTAAGATCGGTGTCTCTTTTATCGATTTGAACTTGAGCAATCCGGTGGCGGCTGGTACGGACAGAGAGTTGCTTGTTGTTACATTTACCGCTGTTGAAGGTGCCGAGGGAGAGGTGGCAGTCACTCTGGACAATGTCTCTGTTTCTGATGATAAGGCGCAGGAGATAGTGTTTGCTTTAGAGGGTGGAACGGTCACTATAACTGCCGGTATAACTGGCGATGTCAATGGAAGCGGTTCTGTCGATATTTTCGATCTTCTCCAACTGCTCAAAGTGCTCGGGGGGACAAGCGAAGTTTCAGCGGCATCCGATGTAAACCAGAGCGGCTCAACTGATATTTTCGACCTGCTGGCGCTGCTTAAGCTTCTGGCCGGCAGCTAAATCCGGAATAAGAATTTAACCACTACCGTCTGTAGCCGGCAGGTACGAACAGCCAAAATCGCTCAAGTAGATTCGCTAGAGGTTTAAAACCGCTCTCTACAAAATAATCTAGTTTTTACCTCACAGCATCAACCCGACAAAAGGGGTTCCGGACAGCCTTATCTGGCGCTGCCCGGAACCCTTTTTGTGTCCCGGAGGCTTACAATCCCGCCTTCTTGTGAATAATCCAGCTTAATGAGTCTTGCATCTGAAACATCGGCAATACTATTCTAAATCGACCTGATACATTATATTAAATAAGGGAATCTTGATTCAAATCCAAGGGCATGCTATCATTCAGCCATAGACCAACAGGAGGCTGAACAGGCCCCTGTTCCGCATTTGATTGGCATGCCGGTTCAAATTCATCTTTTGGTTTCCAGGGCATAATTATTCAGGCCAGTATCCCATAGAACAAGGGAGGATAATCATGATGTCCGCTCGTCACTTCAAATTTTTTCCGCCTGCTGTTACCGTACTGATCACACTTATGTTCCTGTTCACGACTGCCAATCTCGGTACAAACATCCTAGCCCAGGAAGAAGATGAGGACGAGAACGGGGCTGAAGTCGCTTACATTGAAGATATCAACGAGGATGGCGAAACGGACGTTTCGGACGCAATAGCCCTGTTGTTACGGGGTCTGGAAGACCCTGACGACCCTGAGGCAGACTACAACGGTGACGGTGAATTCAACGTCCTGGATGTCGTATCTCTGTTGATAAATATCCGCAATGGAAACCTGACGCCGCTGCCGACTTTTCCTCTTATCGGTCGTGTGCTCGAAAGCGGCCAGGGCTTAGCTGGAGTTGAGTTTTCTATTGTCAGCTCCAAAGGATTTTATACGAGAGTCGCCTCGGACACGGCCGGCATGTTCCGTGTGGACAGCCTTAGGGAAGGCACATACGTAGTGCAGCCTATCATAAGAACCTACTATTACACGGTCAACCCTGACAGCATAACGGTAACCATCGAAGGCGATTCTGTAATCGTTCCAGACTTTCAGGCGACCCTGGCTGCTTATACAATGAGTGGCAGGATATTGGTGGATAGTACTGGCCTGGCGGAGGTCACGGTCAGTATCAAGGGTATTGATTTAGATACGACTCTTGTCACGGATGCTAATGGGAAGTTCCGGATCGAGAATCTTCTCAACGCCCGTTACGCCGTGGTGCCGCAGAAGACGGATTACACATTCACTCCTTTTAGCTTATCGGTGGAGGTACACGGGGATTCGGTTATTGTCCCTGATATAAAGGCGGCCCCTGTCAGTCCGGTAACCCCGGGTGGCCCGTCAATCCCCACTCTCTATAAGCTTGGGGGAAGGATTTACTGCACGGTTCAGCCTTTAATCAACGTTACAATGGTACTGATAGGAGATAAGGAAGCATCAACTGTAACAGACGCTAACGGATTTTACATGTTCCTGGTTCCAAATGGAGAATATACGATTTTTGGAATACCGATTCCCACGCTGCAGGTATTTAACCCGACCTCGACAACAGTTACAGTCAAGGGAGCGGATATCACCAATGTTGACTTTTATGGTTTCGGCGCTGGAGGAGGAGTCGAAGGGTTATAAACGGGAGTCACTCGAATAATATTCGCCGGATCGCCTTGACTGGCTTTTATGCGTTGCGGAATTTTCCCGGGCTTCCCAGAATTTATGGGTCCAGGGTGAAGTCTGTAAATTTTAACCGCCTGTTTTCCTGGCGGCAACACGCCTTTTAAAGGGCTTATTTTACCAATTAATCTGCCTTATTTAATTATCTTTCCTTTCTCAAATTGCGTGAAGACCGGCATTTGAGATATATTATCCGCCTATTAATGGGAACTTAAAGTATCCTTTTTGCAAATTTCCCACTCCGGTCTACTCTGTCATTCGAAAGACAATTTCCAGCGGTGCAATGCGGTTTTTTATTACTTTTTGCCAATACGAATCATTCAATATTAACCAAATTCAAGGACTGCGCTAAAAAGACCCTTGTCCTTTAGCTGATGCTGACTTTGTTTTTAAAGTACTTTTTCCTTAATATCTTGATCTGGATACAAATGAGAGAGTCATGAAAGCAGTAAAAAAAATATTAAAAGCATTGTTAATTTCAGCCTGTTTTTTATCTCTGACCTGCTCGGGCGTTCCCGGCCCCAATCCCATAACCGGACCGGAAAACCCCTCCTCGAAACCTGGAAATGGTACCGGCAGTGCCAGCGAAGACAATGCTCAAGGAGAAACAGACCTTTACAGGATTGGAGGAAGGATTTACGACTCGCTAAAGGGTTTCGCAAATACAAGGGTAAATATGCACGGCGAGTTCCCGGCACAGGCCCTGACAAACGAAAACGGGTACTACTACTTTGATGTGCCCAATGGGGATTACGTAATCGTACCGGAAAGAATTCCCGGACACAGTATTTATCCACCCTCAAGAAGCGTTACAATCTCAGGGAACCACAGACTCGACCAGCATTTTTACGTTTTCGGTTTTGAAAGAATCGATTAATAGTAATCTTACTCTAATTGTTCCGCTTTTAAGCTTAGCCGAGATAGTTATCTGGTAAGCGGAATCTCTTTCCCGTACTTTAACTTCCTCTCATTGTCTGCCTTCAATACAAAAACAGATCCGGCTTATATTCCTCTTCCCCAGGCCTTTTCAGGAGGTTTGAACGTCTATTCCCCTTTTTTAACCAACCAGACAGATCAAAACATCACTCCTCCCTCAAATCTCAGACAGGCAGAAGACAGAGCCATGGAATCAGTCAGCAGCGCGGACCGCTAGTCTTTGAACGACTTTTTTGAGCTTTCAGGCTATTTTATTCGAGATCCAGAGACACATCCCGGCCCACACTGAGGCTCAAATTGGACAGAGCGTCATGGAAATCATAGATCGAGTTGATATAATCCACCTTGGCCTGGAGGTAATCGGCCTGGGCTTTCCTGAGTTCCACCATGCTCGATGAGCCCAGCTCGTAGCGCCTGGTCTCGAGCCGGAGCGATTCGCCGGCCATTTTTTGGCTTTCAGCCAGGGTAAGGTTGCGCTGGCTCAGTCGGAGAAGCTCGAGGTAGTTTTGCCGCACGTCCCGCTCGATTGATAAACGCGTTTTGATTAATTCGTATTTCAACGAATTGACAGCCACCTGGGTGGTACGGTTCGCCTGAAAGCGTAAAAAAGCGTCCAGCACATTCCAGGTCGCGCTAAAAGAAACCTGCCGGCCTCTCTGTAAATCCGGCGTAAAGGTGAGACCTTCCTGGTTGCGAGAGTACCCTATCGAGGACCTTAAAACCGGGAGGTATGCCAGGCGTCCCATCCATAGATTGCCCTGCTGCTGTTTTATTTGCATTTCCAAATTTTCCAGGTCAGGGTGTTTTTCCAGCGCCTCGGCAGCCAGCTTATCGACATTGAAATGAAATTCAGGGATCTCGAAATCACCGGCCAGATTGAAATCGACCCCCATTCCTCCGCCGACAACCACGTCCAGGTTCAATTTCGCAGTGACCACCTGATTTTGGTACTCGAGGATCAACAACTCCTGATTCTGCAGGTCTATCTGGGCTTGCAGCACATCCAGCTTGGTGACCTCGCCCAGCTTAAAACGTTTCTCAGCCCTGCGGAGCTGTTCTCCGAGCTGCTCGGCCTGGTCTCTGGCTGCCTCCAGCAGTTTCTCCTGCCTGAGGACGTTAAAATACGCCGCGCGGACATCATTTACCACTGTCAGCTCGGAACTGCGCAGCTGGCTCTGACGGGCCCGGCGAAGGTAATAGGCGTTCCTCAGCCCGAAATACTTATCACCCGCATTGAACCAGGTATAACTGATACCGAGAGTAGCATAGCTGGCTTTGCTTATCCTGCCGACAGTGATGGTATTGCCTGCTGGGTTTGTAGTTAAGAAGGCTGTGTTGCTCTGGCTCAGACCGAATGAGGCGAACATGGTGGGTGTATACATGCCCCAGGCTAATAGAAGATCGCCTGTGCTGGCTCTCAGTTGTTCCCGCGAGATGTTGTAATCCGGGTTTCCTTGGAGCGCCCTGGTTAGACACTCATCCAGGGTAAGAGATTCCTGCGAGCCGGTTTCCGGAGACCCGACGCTGCGCTTGCCTACCGGGTGGAGCGAGGTCAGGTTGTAGGTATGAAAAAATGGTACCGGCGACTCCAGCAGGCTTGAGTATAGGCTATCAGCGGCGAATACAAAACGAGTCCCGCCAGCCAGAAAAACAAGCCCTAAAGAAAGAAAAATCATTCTGATTACACGAACTGGAACATGGTTGATCATTTAATCTTCCTCCGGATGGAATTAATCGTATTGTTAATCATTATTTATCGCTGCATAAAGCTGTCACTTGATGGTTAAGATCCTCTGGTGTTTTGTCCCGAAAATAAGGTTCAATATTCTGTAAGGGCGCACCCGCGTGTGCGCCCGCGGGCAGACACATGGATCTGCCCCTACGGTATGGCCTGGACCTGTGTTTCAGATTCGATCCGAACTTTGTTTGCGACCGTTGCCAGAAACGAAATAATATTCAAACAACCTTCAGGACAGCACACCAGTTTGGAAAAGGGAAAATTGCCAATAAATTTATTTAGAGTAAATATGCGCAACTCAGAAAGCAAACACAACATTCAACATATTCCTTTTGACGCATTCAGCTTTGGCAACTATTTAATACTCTGTCTCTTAAGAAAAAAATTCACACAAGTGAAATTATCTGATGTGCGCCCCTAAGGAAGGACCAGGCTTGTTGTAGATGGTGCAAAACAGTGATTCACCTCTTCAGGTTAATAAATTCGTGCAGGTCGCAGCCACACAACAAGCAACAGGACAGAAAATCTTTATCGAGCGATTCCGATGAAGAGTTAAACAGCGAGATTAGGTTTGTTCAATGTTGATAAATTCGTTATTATTATATTTAAACGGAACCAAGCATCGAATTGTAACGATTTGATCATTTCAGGTGAAACCTGGCAGAACTCAGGGCTAAAGACCGACAAAAAATAAAGGAGCTGGAATAATTTGTCAAACAGCCGTAATCTGATGAAAAGACGGGATTTCATGAAAGGGTGCGCCGCCGGCGCGGCAAGCCTGACACTTTCTGGACTATTCGGACAGTGTACAGGTTCCGGTGCCGGTAGAAACCCCAATCTTATTTTCATCCTCGCTGACGACTTAGGCTACGGCGACCTGGGATGTTACGGCCAGCAGAAAATCAAAACGCCGAATATCGACCGGCTTGCCGCCGAGGGTCTGCGATTTACCAGCCACTATGCCGGAAGCACTGTCTGCGCCCCTTCACGATGCTGTCTGATGACCGGTCTGTATACGGGGCATTCCTATATCCGTGGCAACATGGAGGTCAAGCCCATGGGCCAGGAGCCTCTGCCGGCAAACACAGTTACAGTCGCCGGAATCCTCAAACAGGCCGGCTACAGGACCGCCCTGGTCGGTAAATGGGGCCTTGGCCCGCCCGGCTCCACCGGCATCCCCAACCGTCAGGGCTTCGACTACTTCTACGGCTACCTCTGCCAGCGGCACGCCCACAACTACTACCCGGAATTCCTTTTCCGGAACGAGGAAAGAGTGCCCCTGGAAGGCAACAGGCTTCCCGAACCCAGCAGGCCGGACGGAGCGGGCGTGGCGATCGAAAAGGCTCAGTATTCCCACGACCTGTTCACCCGGGAAGCTCTCTCTTTTATCGAACAAAGCAAAGATAAGCCTTTCTTCCTGTATCTGGCCTATACGATTCCCCATGCCAACAACGAGGCGGGAAACGAGGGCATGGAGGTTCCCACAGATGAGCCGTATTCAAATCAGGACTGGCCGCAGCAGGAGAAAAACCACGCAGCCATGATCACCAGAATGGACCGGGACATTGGCCGGCTTATGGAGCGACTGAAAGGCCTTGGGATCGATCAGAACACCCTGGTGTTTTTTTCCAGTGACAACGGCCCGCACCGTGAGGGCGGGGCTGACCCGGAATTTTTCAACAGCAACGGGCCCCTGCGAGGTATCAAAAGGGACCTGTATGAAGGTGGGATCAGGGTCCCGCTGATTGCCCGCTGGCCGGGAAAAATCAAAGAAGGCACGATTACGGATCATGTATCCTCATTCTGGGATTTCCTGCCTGCCGCCGCGGAGATCGCCGGTACCGATGCTCCTGGGAATATTGACGGCATCTCGTATCTGCCCACCCTGTACGGAAAAAAACAGAAAGCGCACGAGTTTCTGTACTGGGAATTTCATGAAGGCCAGTCTTCAAAACAGGCGGTCCGGATGGGGAAGTGGAAAGCTGTCTGTCTCAGCCCTTTAGGGCCTCTGGAGCTTTATGATCTTTCTGTGGATATGGGTGAAAACAACGATATCGCCGGGGAAAATCCAGAAATCGTGGAAAAAATCGAAGCTTTCCTGAAGAGCGCAAGGACAGAATCTGAGCTCTGGAAGCTCAAGGATGGGACATAAAAAAACCGGTCACCAGCACTGAAAAGCTGTGCGGGCCGGCATCCTTTTTGCTTTAGGTCAAGGCCGCAATCGTGTCTGTGTGTAGTGGTCTTGGCAAAAAGGATGCCGGCCCGCTGCATTCACCTGCAAGTCAATAATAACCGCTTAAGAATGTGGCGTTTATCTCATTCCACGATATGGAAAACAATCAGCGCCTGTCTAACGCTTGAATTCTCTCAGGCTTACCGGCTTGCCTGTCTCGGCGCTCCTGTCCGCGGCGAAAATCACCCGGTGGGTTTCGAATGCGCTGACCAGGTTGTTATGTCCCTCAATTCCCTTATCCAGGCAGTCAGCATAATAGGAGAACTGCGCACCGTAAGGGTGATGAGCCACATCGCCGCTCTCAATAAGCTGCACTCCCATTTTGGTCCAGCCCTCCATGCCCTCGATCTTTTTGGTGTAAAAGAGCTCGTTTTTAAGAGTACCGTGCGAGCCGACAATGTTCATGTTAACCGCATAGGGCTGCATGCAGTCAGTCACCGAGGCTACCTTGCCGATCAGGCGGCCATTTTTGAATTTCATGATCGTGACCGAAGTCGGGTTGAATTCGTACGGCTCGTAAACAGGATTGGGGTTCTTAGTTGAATACGACATTACCTCATCGACTTCCTCTCCGGTGAGCCAAAGCAGCATATCCATCAAATGGCAGCCCGCTGTCAGCAAGGAGCTTCCGCCCATATCCTTTTTTATATTCCAGGAGAACTGTCCGTACCAGGGGCCGATCCCGTGATAATAATCACCCTCGACATAGTAGATCTCACCGATCAGGCCCTGTTCTATGATCGATTTATGCACCTGGGCCACTGAAATGAAACGGGCCTCGAAACAAACCGAGGTCTTCACGCCGTTCTTTTCCACTGCCTCCAGCATCTTGACCGCATCCTCGAATTTGAGCGCGATAGGCTTCTCGATAATCAGGTTCTTCCCGGCATTGGCGGCCTTGATTGTCTGTTCAGGATGGTAGGGGTGCGGCGTGCAGATATCGACAATATCGATCTCTTTGTCCTTCAAAAACTTATTGTAATCGTTGTAGATCTTCACATCCACGCCGTACTTGGCTTTTATCGCCGCCGGATCGAGCTTCCGGCGCGACATGATCGCCACAGGCTGGTAACCGGGAAGCTCGGTAAAGGATTTCAGATGAGCCCCCGCCACCCAGCCGAAACCCACTATGCCGACTTTGTATTTACTCATAGCGACACCTCCTGAATCTGGATTATTAAACATTTGTTAATTTATAACTTAGTACTGTAACTCGAAAATACGGTGACGTATTTTTTCCAGCAACGCTATGCGAACTCGTAGAGGCGACCGGCGGTCGCCCGAACAGGGCGAGGCATGCCTCGCCACTACGTTTATTAAATTTGTAAGTTGGTTTAAAACAATACGCTACACTATTTATGAATTCATGTACTTAGTTGGTCGGTGCGCAATGCATATCAATACCAGCCATCCAAACGAAACATATTTTTACCATTTGCTGTAATGTTTTCTTTCTGCCTTAATAGCTCTCATTAACAAATGTCAAAGGTCCTAAAGCCTCGCGCAAGGGATCAGCGCTTTCAGGGCAAAACCCCGCGTGCAGGTGTTTTCTCCACCCTTCGGCAAACTCAAATCTCCCGGACATCGCCCCCACCTCCCTGGCCAGGTTTCTCTGGGAGACCAAATAAGAGTCCATGCCCTGGCTCCGGTCCAGCCATTCTTTCTGGCTTTTATGACAAGCCAGCATTACCGCTTTTTTATTGATAACGCCCGAGATATCGACAAAAATCTCTGGATACACGAGTTTACCCAGCGGGTCTCGATTCAGGTGGGGCTGGCAGTGGTAAATGGTGACATCCTGGTTCGTGGGTTCCCGCGGGGGATCGGCCGGAAAATTAGGCATACCGCGGCTGAAAGCTGCGCTTACCGCCAGGCGGCAGGCATTGGTGTGGTCTTCCATGTAATCTTCAGGCGAGTGCACCAGGAGAATTTCCGGGCTTATCTCGCGTATGATAGAAGCCAGTCTGGCCAGGGTGCTTTTCTCATAGAAGATCTCGATGTCATTGACCAGGCTGTCGTGATATACGGCGCCGGCGACCCTGGCAGCCTCTAATGATTCCTCCCGCCTGATTTTCGTTATCGTTTCCAGGTCGTACCGGATTGTGCCGCACGACCCATTGGCGATATTCATGGTATGTATCTCATAGCCGGCCTCTTTCAGAAGCAGAAGAGTGCCTGCCATAAGGAACTCGATATCGTCCGGATGGGCGCCCACGGCAAAGGCTGTTTTTGACATAGTACCGGCCTGTCTCAATGCATTTCGGTTTCACAGACTCCGATAGCGCTGCGCAAATAATTGAACTGCACGTTGGGGTGATTTGCAAGCAGCGACATGGGCACTGCGGAATCCGCTATTTTCTTCGAGATCATCAGGGCTGTCAGCCGCTGACCGAATGGATTGTCGTGGCATCCCGCCATCCAGATCGAGACTTTCTCCGCCCTCCAGGTTTCTGTCGGACCCACAGTGACAGCCTGATCCGGGACATTTGTAACAACTCCGCCGCCCGAGGTCCTCGCGTTCTGCATCTTGGTTATCGGATGCAGGTCGACAACACGAGTGGTCAGCTTGCAGTACTCTTCCGGCGCGGGCGGATTGTCCCTGTATTTTCCCTCTCTCTTGGGCGGGTCGTTAAAGGCCCAGTGTTTCGCCTCTCCCTGCCCGCCTTGCATCACCACACAGCAGGCCTGGTCATAACTCTCTATGTACTCCGAGGGATCAGCAGCCGGGAAGTGGATATTTTTCAGAGGCATGCGCAAGTCTTTACGGATGCGATTGAAACAGAACTCCATGTCCGCTTTGGCAAAGGAGAGCGGGAAATCCGGCGAGACTTCCTTGCCGTCCACTACCCATTCATCCATGCCCCAGAAATGCGCGTTTCTCAAATCGATATCGAGCTCATTGACTATCCGGGCCACCAGAGGCAATTGTTCCGTGGGACCGATAGGTCCGCATATTCCCGCCGGATCACCAACTGTGGCCTGCCTCCAGGCGTAGATATATTCCAGGGCTTCAGCCAGGTAAAAATCTTCCGTGGTGTCGTAGATTTTAACTGTAAAACCCTCCCTGGATAACGATAACAGATCCTCGGCGGACAGCTTTGCCGCATCGTTCAGGATTTCAGGATCAAGGGTGGTGTAATCCCACCAGTCAGGGGCTATTTTGCTGAGCGGCCTTGACATATCCCTCCCTTCCAGGAGACTGACATGAGCCCTGCGGAATCTATAGGTTTAGAAGAATATACTTTATACTCCAGGTGTGAACTGAATTTCAAGAAGGCATTTAAATCGTTCCATGTCTAGTCGCTGACCGGGATTCCTCTTTGCTTTAAATATTTCTTGGCTTCCGGAATCGAAATCTCGCCGAAATGGAAGATAGAAGCGGCAAGAACCGCTGAAGCTTTGCCCTCAGCCACTGCCTGGTAGAGATGCTCCAGCTTTCCCGCTCCCCCTGAGGCGGTTACCGGGATTTCCACTGCCTCGGCAACCGCCCGGGTCATCTCAATGTCGTAACCCTGTTTTGTCCCGTCCGCATCCTGACTGGTGAGCAAAATCTCCCCGGCGCCCAGCTTCTCCACTTTCCTGGCCCATTCAACTATCTCGAGACCTGTCCTTTCCTTGCCGCCTGCGACAATAACCTCCAGTCTCGGCTTTTTACTCCCTGGCTGATTTTTCACCCCATCTATAGCCACCACGAGTTTCCCCTTACCAAACTCCTGAAAAACATCGTTGATCAACTGCGGATTCCTCACTGCGGCAGTGTTGATAGAAACCTTATCCACGCCCAGATCGAATAAGACTTTCATATCTTCGGTATTTCTGACTCCGCCCCCGACAGTAAAAGGGATGGTAACCTTTTCAGCTACTTTTTTGACCCATTCAATCCGTGTCCCCCTGTTTTCAACAGTAGCGGCGATGTCCAGAAAAACCAGCTCATCAGCGCCCTCGTTACAATAAGCTACAGCCGCCTCGACCGGGTCGCGGGCATCTCTGAGATTGACAAACTTCACCCCTTTTACCACCCGGCCGTCTTTTACATCCAGACAGGGAATGATTTTGACGATTTTTCTCTCCATTATATCCTCCCGCTTTTTGTTATCCTCTCTTTAAGAACAAATCAGGCTTATAAATCCGGTCGGCTGGACTAAAATTAACTCACCTCTCCCAATAAAGCAAAACAGAATTCAGGCGCGGGAATCTAAAAGGATTATCCGACTGCGCCGGGAAAACATTGAAATAAAAACGGTCTGGAAATCATCCAGAGCATTCAGGTTTCAATTGTGAGGCGTATGTGTGAATCACAATCATCCAACCCGTCGCGGTTCAGGGCATATTATCATGCAGAGCATGGGTTTTGTATTATCGAGTCCAGCCTGCCATAATTTTCAGCAGCTCCAGCAGGTCGAAAATAAAGGCCTTACCGGCTCCGGTCACTTTCGATAAACTCAAAGCATTACTGCTGCCCGATACGGCTGGCATTCCATGCAAATCAAATATATTCAACAGACTTTCGCGGTCAATATCAATGTCTTTTCTGCTAGTCAGATAAATAAGGCAATCATAAAGAGCCTTTATATATCTCATTAAAGCCAGGCCACGCGCCATTACCGGGTCAGCAGTCCCTTTTCTGTGAGTGAAATGGCTATCAGTCTATTTATGCTTTTAATAATTGAATCTCTTTGGCAGGCGAGCTGCCGAATACGGACATCGGTAGCGAAAAGCAGTCTATGGTTGCATTATGCAACCATAAATAACTAATACATTTGCAAAATGCAACTCTTTGCAGCCAGGGTTCTTCGAGCGGCATATTTGTAAGTCTTTGAATTAATTATAGTTAAGCCTACTCAGACCTTACCGTTCCTGTTTGGCCCTGCTTTTGCTTTTCTTTATGGTGCTGAAATTATCTATCCCTGTATAAAGAGTATCGATTTCTCCTTTTTTCTATATCGCCAGGCCCTTAATTCTCTCTGCCTGGTGACAGCAGATCAGGGAGTCCACGAGCCGCTTCTCTGCGAGGTGCAAAAAGATATTTTTTTATTCATCAGGCAGATTGCTTTGTGATTGCCTGAGACCTGGGCCGCCAGGTGGGCAGCCTGGCCCTGAAAAGATCGGCCCGGACAGCTAAAGCATCCGAAAAGGGAGGTAATGTTGCCAGGATTTGATGGGACAGGGCCCTTGGGGGAAGGCCCTCTCACAGGCCGCGGGATGGGATACTGTGTGATCAGGATTCCGGACAATGAGAAAACAGCCCCTGCTCGTGATTTTAAAGTCGGCGGGAAATACGCAGAAAACCTTGTAGAAAAAGGGAAGGAGGTGATCCCTATGCCGGCAGGATCAAAAACCGACCCGCCTGGATACGGAGCAATGAGAGGACCTGCGGCGGGATATTATGCCGGATACCCGATGCCCGGCTACGCCGGCCCGGCTCCCGGCAGAAGCTTTTCGGTTCGTAGTGGTTACCCAGCCTTGATGGCGCCGGGCTACGGTTATGCAACAAATCCACAAGCCTTTGTCCCTGTGTATGTTCCAGCGGTTTATCCATTCTTTTGGGGCCGACCGTTCGGCTTTAGACCGAACCGCAGGTTCGGCCGCGGAAGGGCACGCCGTTTCGGCCGGGGCTACCGTTGGATGTACTGGTACTGAAACCGTTATCTGGGTTGGAATCTTGTTTTGCTGGCGCTAATTAGCGCAGAAAGGAGTTAAAAATGCCTGCAGGTGATGGAACCGGGCCCCAGGGCAGAGGTCCCGGCACGGGCAGAGGTTTGGGACCTTGCGGGAGAGGAAAACAGCAAGGACGCAAACCAGGAAAAAGTTCGAGACCCGGTCGTGGCCTTGGAAGAGGCCAAAATAAAGACCTTGGCCAGGGACAGGGCAGCGGTTCCGGAAGTCAAGGAAACCGGTAAGAACAATTTGTCAAACTCAAATCAAGGAGAGTGAGATCATGCCAGGAGGAGACAGGACAGGCCCGGCTGGAATGGGCCCGATGACAGGACGTGCAGCAGGATACTGTGCTGGTTATCCGGTTCCCGGGTACATGAACCCGATAGGGGGACGAGGGTATGGGGGTTGGGGTCGCGGCGGCGGCCGCGGCTGGCGCAACCGGTTTTATGCCACCGGCCTGACCGGATGGCAGCGCGCAAGCCTTGGATACCCTGCTTTTGGAACACCTTGGGGATATCAAGACCTTTATGCCGCCCCCCAGTCTGCTCCATCCATTACAAAAGAGCAGGAATTGGAAATGCTCAAGGGGCAGTCCGAGTATTTCGAGGATGCTATCGAGGGAATCAAAAAGCGAATCGAGGAACTGGAATCAAAGGCCCAAAAATAAAACCAGCTAGAGCGCATTGGTACGCTGGCCGGGGTGGTGATTAAATAAGAGAATCGCCACCCCGGCGCGGTGACTCAATAGAAAGGAAGTTTTTGTATGAAAATAGCCATCACTGCCGCCGAACCCTCGCTGGAGGCAAAAGTAGACCCTCGATTTGGCCGCAGTCCGTATTTCCTGATTGTCGATCCGGAGACAATGCTATATGAAGCTATCGAGAACCCGAATGTCTCACTTGGGGGAGGAGCGGGAATCCAATCTGCTATACTAATCTCGGAAAAGGGCGCTAATCTCTTGCTTACCGGCAATTGCGGCCCGAATGCCTACCGGACCCTCTCTGCAGCCGATATCGGTGTAATAGTGGGTTGTTCCGGAGTGGTCAGAAATACAATCGAACAATTCAAGACGGGACAATACAGCACTGCGAGCGAGCCGAATGTAGCCAGTCACTTTGGCATGGGTGGTGCAGGTGGAAGGGGCATGGGCCGTGGACGGGGAATGGGCGATTGTTTTCCCGGAACTGGCTTTCCGGAACCTCAGGCGCCTGTTCGGAAGCCCGGTAAAAAAGAAGAGCTGGAGATGCTGAAACAGCAGGCCGAGGAGATGATAAGGCAAACACAGCAGATACAAGAGCGAATCAGGCAGTTGGAAAAAGAAAAATAATACCGTTTTTTCCCGCAGTTTATCTCCAGGTTGTGGAATTTTCCGGACGTCAATCCCATAGGGAAAATGACTTCAATGAAACTCGCCGTAGCAAGTGGCAAGGGAGGTACCGGTAAAACCACCGTGGCCGTGAATCTGGCTTTTGTGGCTTCGCAAACCGGATTAAACGTTGCGTATCTGGACTGTGACGTGGAGGAGCCCAATGGCCACATTTTCCTTAAACCCTTAATCGCAAACAGCGAGCCGGTTGGCAATTTGATTCCCGAAGTGGATGCCGGGAAATGTACCCTGTGCGGCAAATGTAGTGAGATCTGTCAGTACAGTGCCATTATCTGCATAGGCAAGAAAGTCCTTGTTTATCCCGAGCTTTGCCATTCTTGCGGGGGATGCTCGCTTGTCTGTCCGGCCGAGGCTATTAGCGAAATCTCCCGGGAAATCGGACAACTGGAAACAGGCAGGGCAGAGCCGGTCCGTTTTGTGCGGGGAGTGTTGAATATCGGCGAGGTTGAGGGTCCATCCTTGATCAGGAAAGTCAAAGCTTCCTGTCCGGAAGCGGACCTGGTGATTATTGACGCACCTCCGGGAACCTCCTGCCCGGTAATAGAAAGTATCCGCGGCTGTGATTATGTCCTCCTTGTAACAGAGCCCACCCCATTCGGACTTAATGACCTGAAACTGGCTGTAGAAATGGTCAATGCTATGGAACTGCCGTTCGGGGTAGTGGTCAATCGCGCTGGTCTGGGTGATGGCGGGGTCCGCGAATACTGCCAGGAGAAGCGTATCGAGGTGCTGATAGAGATCCCGGACGACAGAAAGGTTGCCGAAACGTACTCCCGAGGCGAAATGGCCTCTGAAGTATTACCGGAATACAGGGCGATATTTGAGAAGCTCCTGAAAGGACCACTGAAGAGGCGAATACAGGAGTGGGATAAAGGTTAGATACACCGGCCGGATAGAGTACATTGATCAAGGATTGAAACATGTCTTGGGCTCATAGGGAAATCCGGGGTTTTTGTTGTGCTTCCCTCAAAAATCACCCGGCAGCCGAAATATTGTTTGATACCAAACGAAAAAGCTCGAGGCATGTTCAAGGAAGATAGGTTATGGCAAAAGAACTTGTTGTTATTAGCGGTAAGGGAGGCACAGGCAAGACTTCTCTAGTGGCCTCATTCGCCTCCCTGGCAGCAAGGGCTGTGCTGGCGGACTGCGATGTGGATGCGGCTGATTTGTACCTGATTCTTGAGCCGAAAATTCTCAAGCGGGAGAAATTTTCTGGAGGCTCCCGAGCGCGTATTCTACCCGAGCTTTGCACTGCCTGCGGTAAATGCAAGGAAATCTGCAGGTTCGGGGCTGTTTTATCCGATGGTGCATCGAGCTGGGAAAACCAAAATTTTTTCCGCGTGGACCCGGTGGCCTGCGAAGGCTGCGGAGTCTGTGCCTATTTCTGTCCCGAGGACGCCATCGAATTCGCTCCGGCGGTAAACGGGGAATGGTTCATTTCAGATACTCGCTGCGGGCCGATGGTGCATGCCAGACTCAACCCGGCCGCAGCAAACTCGGGCAAGCTTGTCAGCCTGGTGCGTGCTCAAGCCAGGAAAATCTCGGAGGAGAGGAACCTCGATTCAGTTATTATCGACGGTTCACCGGGTATCGGCTGCCCGGTCATAGCATCAATCACCGGCGCCGATCTCGTGCTGGTGGTCACCGAACCCACCTTGTGCGGACTGCACGACCTGGAAAGAATCCGTGCCCTGACGCGACACTTTTCTATCCCTACTCTGGTCTGTATCAACAAGTATGACCTGAACGAAGACCTGGCCTGTCGAATAGAAGCCGTATCGACTGAGCTGGATATGCGTGTGGTGGGCAAAGTGCGCTACGATGAGGCAGTGACAAAAGCCCAGATCATGAAAGCCAGCGTAATCGAGTATACCGGGAGCCTTGTCTCTTTGCAGATTGAGTCTCTCTGGCGGCAAATAGTATATTCCCTGGGTTAGAATAACACAGGAGATGGCAGATGGAAGCTTCTCTGCAAAAATCACTGAACCATGATCGCTGTTTTGTCTGTGGGACCCACAATCCAGGGGGTCTCGGGATGCATTTTGTAAGTGAGGACGGAATAACATCGGGTTATTATATCATTCGGGAAGGCCTGGAATCCCTGAACGGAATCACCCATGGCGGGATACTGTCCACATTAATGGATGCGGCCATGGCTCGATGGCTGCATGATCGCGGTATTATAGCCCTTACCGCTATCCTCACAGTCCGTTTCAGAATCCTGGTTTCTCCCGGTCAGCAGCTACACGTTGTAGCTAGAAAGAAAAAACAGATCGGTCGGCGATACTACATGGAGTGCAAGCTGCATAATGAAGATCGCCGTGAAGTGGCCAGTGCTAAAGCGGTTTTTTGCCAGTTCTCAACTTAACCTGGATGATTTGCAAAACAGATTATCCCGGATTATCCAAAAATGCAAAACCAGTGCTGGCTGAAGCTGGTAGGTTTGCACAGCCGGGATCGCTTAAACGGATAAATTCTTTTTAAGCGACTTCGAAAGGCCACTGACTTCGAGCGGTGGCTTTTTACAAAGCCGTTCATCAAAATCTTCCGATTCCAGTCCGGGGATAATCATATATCTGGCCTTTTCAGGGCCTGCTAATGTCTTTGCCTGAAGGTAAGAAATTTTCTCCCATTCCCCGAGTGGACATTCAAAAGCTCTGAATTGCCGTACTTAGCGTTTAACAGCCTCTTAAAATTTTAGCTGAAAAACAAATCCGGGTGGCCGGAGCGTCAATCCCTTTAAAGCCTGGGCGGCTGTAAATTCATAATTAAAGGACTTAAACACTCGCTAAAACATTTAACCCGTATTATTCACAAATCACCACAAAACTCGTAGGGACGGACCTATGTGTCCGCCCGTCGTTCGGTAATTTTTCGATGGTAATCGGGCGCACACGCGGGTGCGCCCCTACAAAAAACGGGAACGGAAAATTTTTTTTGAATTTCCCGGGTTAAATTTTGCGTAAAAAAGATTCAATAATTATATATTCTGAACAGAATTTTTATCATTTCCCAAAGAGATGTCACCGGTTTATATAAAAAGCGGTAAGCTATGGCTGAGTATGCGTTCCTGTATCGCGGTTGATAAGTCATGGAAGGATAAATGGCTCAGACCGCTGAACGCCCTTGGTGAATAATCCTCCATGCGCCGGGGACAACTTATCAGGCGCCTTTACCTATGCGGAGGCAGGAACATGAAAATCCAGGCCGAGGTGAGTCTTTATCCTCTGCGCAAGCCGACTCTCACGGAGTGGATCCATCCATTTGTCGAGCATCTCCGCCAGAATGACCTTGAGGTCGAGACCGGGGCGATGAGCTCAACTGTCAGTGGGGAATGCGAGGACCTGTTCCGTGCTCTGGGGGAAGCTTACGAAAAAGCCGCGCAAGGCGGCGATATGGTCCTTACTGTCAAGATTACCAATGCCTGCCTGTGGAATGCCGGGTGATTGGAGTTACTACAGGGAGCATTAAATAGTTTCCATTTATGTTGTTTTTATATGCTTTAGCCTTGGTTATTAATATAAGTTGAGTAAACAGGAATGATTTACCAGATGTCGATTCTTACATTTAAGGCGCCAGCTACTGATTTACCTGACAACGATTGAAATACCCCGGGAGAAAAGCTTTTACAACTGCCGAAAAGAGGTTTTAGTGCAGCTACCTG
>DATKXY010000005.1:0-13013 GCA_035528795.1 archaeon
AGGATCACTCTCTTGAGGGTAGATTTGTGTCTTAGAAATATAGGTCAGTGACCCCGGAACTTGAGGGCAAGGAAGAAGAGGTAGAGGATAACTAAGAGGCTTCTGTGATTAAGTAGAGGGGACTATTTTTTTAACCCTTATCCAGGTAGGGGTGTTCTACAGGCTCTTGAACAGGGGGTGGATTTGTAATAAAACCGTTCGGTAATATGACAGAAGGGCGATAAGGATTAAAAGAATTCCGTCACTTTAAATGATGGAACTCCCGTCAGGTCTATTGTTCAGGGGCTTTAGAGAGAAGAGGTATCTTTATTTTCTTCAAGTTCGTCCGTTGCCTGTGCATAATCATAATCTTCCCTTCTAATAGCATCTTCAGCTTTGGAGATTAATTCTTGTAAAGTTTTCTCCAAATCTTTTATTACTCGTACTTCACCTTGGCACAGATAAATCAGTTTCCTTATTTTATTTGACAATAAGGAGATATTGGTTTCATGAGATTTAAAAAGAGCTCTTTCGCTTTTCAATCTGCTGCGGCGAGAAGATAAAAAGCTGTCCATTAAATTTTCATGATCCTTGAATCTTTCTTTTTGCTTCTCTATGTATTCAGGTGAGTAGGTCTTTTTTATTTCATAATCGAAAACATAATCAAAGAACAGTTCTTCAGGGATCCCCAGGCAATGGGCAATTTTAACCGCAAGATAAGTTGGAAACTCTTCATCTAGTCTTTTTTCAATGTCTTTGATTTGAGAAGAATGAGCTGCGTCAATTTTTAAAGACAAATCCTCTTGACTCATACCTCGTGCTTCCCTGTAAACCCTTACTATCTCGCCCGGATTCAGCCCGCTTAATTCCTCTCCCCTGGGGCCTGGCATAAGTGGGACGGATGTCTGTCGAGGTCTCCTTAAATCAGCTTCATCAATGCCAAGGATTTTCGAGAATTTTGGTATCTTCTTTTCCGGTAGTGGAGCCTTGCCCCGCTCGATGTCCGAAATAAAAGCCTTACCGACATAGCCGACGGATTTCGCTAATTTATCCTGACTCATGCCGAGTTCTTTCCTTTTTTTCCTTATCACCGAACCGACAGGATTTATTTCAGCCAAAATAAGATTCCCTTCTTAGTAGATGGATTCTCAAATCAATAACAGTCTATATCATTTTAACTCGTATTGTGTCTGGGGTCAAGCAAAAAACATACGTAGGCAAAAATAGGTATTGACATACAGATGTCGGCATACTATCTTTAAAGAGTAAAGCACAAGTTGATAACTCAAAAAGGGGGAATCAATGGATAAAGAATTGTTGAGCATGGTTGAGGCTGTAAAGTTATTGGGAATTAAGTTACCGACTTTGAGAGAATGGGTCATGAAAAGAAGAATAGAATATATTAAAATCGGTCGTCTCGTCAAGTTCGAGAGGAAGACTATCGAAAAATTTATCAAAGATAACCGTGTGCCTGCCGAGAAGCAGGACAAGTAAAGGAGGCTTTAAAATGAAAGCCATGGGTTATATCCGGGTTTCGACTACTGAGCAAGCGGCTGAGGGGATTAGTCTCGCGGCTCAATCTGAAAAGATTCGCCAGTATTGCCAATTAAAAGACTTTGACCTGGTGGAGATCATAGAGGATGCGGGCTTGAGCGGAAAGAATTGTAACCGGCCTGGTATCCAGCAACTTATCGCCCTGGTAAAAAGCCGCAAGGTTGATGCCGTTGTGGTTTACAAACTGGACCGTCTTTCTCGATCAACGGTTGACTGTCTTAATCTGGTTGACCAGATGGACAAGGCCGGGATCGCCTTTCATTCAATAACCGAGACAGTAGACACAAGGGGAGCAATGGGGCGCTTTTTCTTTACTATCCTGGCCGCCGCAGCTCAGATGGAGAGGGACAAGATCAGCGAACGGACGAGCGATGCATTGCAATCTAAGATCAGGCGTGGTGAGCGGGCCGGGACTATCCCTTATGGTTATGAGCTTGACAAGGACGGAATGAGTTTGATCGAGAATCCCAAAGAGCAAGAGGTCCTTTTCGATATTCATCGATTGAGAGAAAAGGGCTATACCTTGAGACACATTGCAGATGAGCTTAACGAGTCTGGTTTTACTACAAGGCGTGGGGGTGCGTGGAAAAAACAGTATATCGGTAATTTTTTAAAGAAAGCGGCTTAAGCATGGAAAAACGCAACATTGCAGATGAACCGGAAATGCCGGAAATAAAACGAATCATGGACAGCATGACAGAAGGAGAGCAGCAACGGACTCTTGATTATGTTGAGGGCCGGACCAGGGATAGCAGGCCGGGGTTAGATACTCTCTACAAAAAAGCTATCGAAAGAAAAAAGAGAAATCGCAGGGCCAGGTTTAGCCCTGGGGATCGGGCAAAAAAAGAGTAGGTGCGGATTGCCTCCCCGCTACATGAAAATATCAGGCTGAAAAGGGGGGATGGTTTACATGAACTGCGCTTTATGTGGAGAAGTGGAAGTAGCTTTCAACTTTTTTACCCGGAAACGACAGCCGGTCAAAGTTCCTGAAGATACAAGAAGAATAGTTTGCTCCCGATGTGTTCAAATCCTTTTAGTCCAACCAAAAGAAGAGCTTGAGAGGTGTTATCAATTAGCCCTGCAGAAAGGTTTTCCAGAAAAAGCCGCTGCAATTAAATCATTTTTTAAAGGAGAAGAAGATCGTGTCCCAAAAACCAAATACTCTCGATCACGTTTGGGGCGAAAGAGATTTATGCGCAAAACTCGGCCTGCCGGTAAATGATAAGACGGGCAAAAGCATTCAAATCGGTAATATGATAAAAGGCGGGTTAAAATGCGCCATAAAATCAGGCCGCAGGTATTTTTTCGAGCAAGACGTGATCGACTATTTATGGTCAAGAAGAGAGAAGTCAGAAACCCCGACAACTGAGACCAACGAAAACGAAGCATAAGCATCCACGAAGAGCTATAACCAAGCACAGAGGACTTTTTTTTGAACCCTTGTCCAGGTACGTCCAGAGAGGGATAAATCAAAAAACCAATCGTTCTACAAGGAGGAAAATGCCTGACTATTCTTACAATCCCTTCTAATTTCAAATGATTCAATAATTAAGCGAGGCAGGCCCGATATGGACTTTGGTGCACCCATGAAAATCTCAGATGATCCGCTTGCAGATGAAAAGATCAAACAGCTTTTAGAAACACTGAGCATTCTAAAAGAAGCAAAGGCCCTCGAAAAAGAAGTAAAGGACATGCTCAAAGCAGAAGCTGAACAAACTGGCCAGGACAACTTTTCCATGCTTACCCCGGACTGCCATATCGAGGGAAAGAAAGACAGCCGGGGAGCTTGGAAGTTCACCTTTAAAAACGTTGGAGGGCAATAAAAGAAAAGCCCCGCTGGGAGCCAACCGAACGGGGCTAAATAATCCTTCAGTCTATCCCTTAGGGACAGGCCTTTTTTAGTATAACCAATTTACAGCAAAGGGTCAATGATTATGGATATTGTGAAGGCTGATTTGATCCAGTGTAAAAGGATCGCCGTTGTCGATGACAATGACAAGCTGCGGATCGTCTTGAGAGTGGTAGATGATTCTCCGGAAATTACCATGCTCGATAAGTACGGACATTGTATTCTCGAAGTTCAAGAAACCGTTAACGGCAGTACCATTATCCGTGCTGGCGAGGTTGCTGTGATGGATCGCTCCAGACAAGTAAAAATTTTGATGCAGGCGGCACTGGACCCTTTCAGGCTGGCCGCTGAGGAATCGCCCGGCCTGGTAGTGGTCTGTAACTCAGGTGGTGAGCTTGAAAATCTGACTCCTGAAGAGGTTGTCTCAAGGCTAAATCAAGATTAAAGGAGGCGGGTCCCTTTCGGGGGGCCTGCCTGTATTTCCTTTTTTTAGTTTGCACTGAATACCTTAGCTAAGAAGATCCAAGAGAATGAACAAACCTATAAAAGTTTATACCATTAGAAAAGACACTACGCCAGGAATAAAAACAACCGGGTTGGATTTAAGCACCTTTGATGAATCAGAAAAGCTCTTTCAAGAGAAAATTGAAAACTTCCATTTTACTCCTTACCAGGTACGAGGGCTATCAAAGGAATTTTCGGGGGAATTACGGGAGCGGGTTCTTGCCGATTTTGTCTTTGATCTGCTTGCCGGATTTCCCCCTGGGGACCTTACAGGGGAAGAACGGTCAAAGATAATTTTATTCTTAAAACTTTGTGCCGGGGAGAGTGATCTTTTAGAACGTCTTTATTGGATTGCTTTGACAGAAGATCGTTTGGTCGATGAAAGGGTTGAAGCTCTTAACCTGGGAGATCGGGAGTGGGGAGCTATATATGCAGCCTTGCGACTTTTGATGTTTTTCGAAGTTGCAGAGGAAGTGATATCTACTTTAGGGATTAAAGATCAAGATAAAAAAAAATTTGAGGAGTATGTTTTAAATCTCGTTAATAGGAGGACTCCTAGTTATGGAATTAAGCACAATGGACAGCAGTGGCGGACCAAACATAAATTTTTGGGGGATAAGGCTATTCAGGCTCACCTTGCCGGGAAATATGATGTAGGTGTGTTGGGGCCTTGGTATCCAAGATTTGCGCTTTTGGACATTGATAGCCGAGACAGGGAAGAGGTGAAGAATATCCAGGCCCAACTCTGCCTGGATGATTCAAACAGCATGCTTCTTGAAAGTGAAAGCCCAAACAGTTACCACTTAATTTTTATACCTCAGTATAACAACAAGCCACCCACATTGAGGTTGCTTCAGGATGTTTTAGGACCGCACTGTAGATCAAAGGGGATTGAGATTTATCCACAAGAAAACCGCTTAATCCGGCTCCCATTTGGGAAATATTCCAGATGCGCAGACTTTGAATATTATAATCTGAAAGATTGGCAGGATAAATTATACTGGTTCCTGAAAGTAGATGAGTTTGATTTGATGTCGGTAGCATACATTCGAACCGATTCGGGCTTGTGGCTGCCGAATAAAGAGCTTCCCAAACACAGTTATTATGAAGAAGGCCGTGAACTGTATGAACATGGCCTGCAGAGGACTTCAAGCCGTCATGAATCTGAATTCAAGGTGATCTACTATCTTTGGAGAAAGAACGTCCCGCCACAAGAAGCTTTTAATACTGTTTGGCAGTGGATTAATAGAAAGCACAACGGTTTTTCAAAAGACATCTTGAAATCTCCGGATATGGTCTTTAAGGAGATCCAGCGTCAAGTTTCCTCCTGGTACCGCGAAAAAGAGTTTTCTGAAGTTTATCCTGACAGCCCGCACAATATTCATGGCGGGTATATCGCAAAACCGGACATTGAAGAAATAGTAAAGATTTGTGAAGGATCAATACCCAGGATAAAATTTTTATTCAACCTGGTAAAATACGCTTATCCACGAAGGTATAGATCGGCTTTAAGGATTCATAGCGATAAACTGATTGAGTGGGCAAGCAAAAAAACCTATCAGAAAAGGATTATTGAATTGGAAGAAAAGGGGATTGTCTTGCGGGGTTCTGGTTATTTGGTGAGTGCTCTCTCAAAAGCATTAAAACTTAACTGGAAATTTAAAAGCTCGAGCGATGCAGTTCTTTTCAAGGGCAGGGCGATTGATACATTTGAAGGTACAGTGAAGCTCTTATTCAAGCCAAGAGATTTCAGGGATATGTTAATGTCTTCGGGGACAAAACCCACAACAGCAACAGAAATAATTAAGAGAATTTATAATTCTTGGTAAGAATGTTTTCCCTCTCGAAAAATTCAGAAAAGAGGAAACATATAATTAACCTTTGTAGTGTTGTTTTTGTATTGTGGGTTTTAAGGGAAGTGAGCATAAAAAGGGTCAATTCATGCCCTAAAATTCTTACTGAATTGAAGGAAAATAAAAAATCCAGTTATCCGAGGTTGATTTAAAAATGTTTGAGAACAAAAGAATACTTTCAGTAAACGCAGCGGCTAAATACTCAGGTTATAGTTGTGCAGTGGTTCAGCACTGGATCGACAGCGGCCTGCTGGAATTTGAAGAGGTACCGGTAAAGGGTAGTAAGAACCGCTGCAGGAGAATCCGCAAGGCTGACCTGGATCAATTTCTTGAGCGATACTTGAAAAAGAATCAGGCGCCGAGAAATTCATTTCAAAGAAAAGAAACCTTGATTTTGCTTGAACGATAAAGCATACTTCCCGCGTGCAGGAAGGGTGCGCGGGGAGGGGGAAACATGAATCGATTCACAGTCAAAACCAGGTTCCGGCCGGATACAGGGAGCTGGACCCTGGACTACACCAATCCTGAAGGCAGGAGGAGGCAGCTTTCAGGCGGGAATGATGAACAGCAGGCCCGGCGGCTGGCCGTTCGTTTTCAGGACTGGCTGCTCGAAGGCAAGGACCCGGAAACCGAGCTCGAGCGGTCCCAGCAAGCGGCCAGGGCGAAAGCCTTGAGCTTGCGAGAGTTTTTTCCAGTGTTCATGCAGCGGCACGGTGACAAGCAGAGTAAAAATACCCGGCTGATCTATCAGCAGTTTTTCAGTAATTTTTGCCGGTGTCCACAGCTCGTTGACCGGGGTCTTTCTGAAATCAACAAGAACCTCGCTGCTGGTTATGCAGAACTCAGGATGCAGAAAGACAAGGTCAAGCCTGCCACAGTCAACCGGGAAGTTTCTCTGTTAAGAAATATCCTTTCCAGGGCCGTTGAATGGGATCTTCTACCGCACAATCAACTTGCCAATTATCGAATGCTTAAAGAAAGCGATAAGAGAGAAGTTCTCATATCCCCGGATCAGATTGCGGAATTGGTTTCGTGTCTTGAGCCGGTACTTACCGACATTGTAAAGCTTGCTGTTTATACTGGTTTGAGGAAAGAGAATATCCTGGACTTACAAGTTGCCCAGGTAACTTTCTATGACTTGACAGGCGGCTGCGAGGTTTCTTTAATCGTCAAGGGTGGGAAAAAGCGGCGCAAGGCACTTGGGAAAAAGGCTGCTGAAATTCTCAAGCGCAATATCGGAACCAGGATGGAAGGCCATGTTTTTCTGAATCCAAAGACGGGTCAGAAATATACTTCAATCCATCATACTTTTGATAGGTGGGTTAAAAGACTTGGCCTGAAAGTGAATGGGACAAAGCTCAGGTTTCACGATTTAAGGCACGTAACGGCTTCATGGCTCAATCAAAGAGGGGTTCCCCTGGATGTTCTCAGGTATGTTCTGGATCATGAGGACAGGAATACTACGGACCGCTATGCGAGCCTGGACTCTTTATCTCTTGGCAAGGTACTTGATTTAATGCCGGAAATCACAAAGGAGGCTTAAGTTTGTTACGTATTGCAACGGAAAGGCTAATGACCACTTGCCTTACGTAACAAAAAACTCTGTAAGTCATTGAAAAATATGGTCGGGGCGGGCGGATTTGAACCGCCGGCCTCATGCTCCCGAAGCATGCGCGCTAACCGGACTGCGCTACGCCCCGACATTTTTTCGCGTATAAACTCCTGACCGCTGAAATCTTTTACTAAACAACGCAACGTGCTTTAAGATATAAATAAAATATTTCTCTGGCAAGGAAGAAAACTTATTTGTCCATCCAGGTCAGCGCAAGACGTATTTGAAGACCAGGAAGCCGGCTACCAGGAGGATCAGAAAAAGTATGCTGAGCAGGTTAAAGTAACGGTCAATGAAAGCCTTGATCGAAGGGCCGAAGAGGCGGATCAGCCCGGCCACCAGAAAGAAGCGGGCCGAGCGGCTGATTACGCTCGCCGCCATGAAAACCAGGAAGTTGATATTGAAAACCCCGGCGCCGATTGTTATCAGCTTGTAGGGAATCGGGGTGAATCCGGCTGTAAAGACCACCCAGAAATTATAGCGTTCATACAACATCCCGACATGTTCGAAAGCTTCCGGGGTAAAGCTCGGCACATACTGGAAAAAGAACCTGCCGACCAGGTCCCAGATCACCGCCCCGATCAAGTAGCCTGCCGCTCCCCCAAGCACTGAAGCCACACTGCAGTAGGCGGCAAAACGAAACGCCCGTTTCGGCTTCCCAATCGAGAGGGCTATGAGCAGCGCATCCGGAGGGATAGGGAAAAATGAGGACTCGGCGAATGCGTTAATAAAAAGGGCCGCAGAGCCGAACGGTGTTTCAGCCCAGTGCAATACCCAGTCATAGAGCCGGCGCAAAAGCCCTTTTCGCTGACTGCTTTCGGCCCGCTCCCGGTTCCGGTTAATCTCGACCTCTGTCATTTTGGCCAGGCATCCTTTCCGATCAAGGGTACAAAGCGGCAGGGATCGATGATCTCTTTTTTAATCCCTGTCCGGGTTTTGGTTATAAAGGTGAGCCGCTGTTCTGCGTTATCACCGAGCGGCAGGATCATCCTGCCCCCCTGAGCGAGCTGCTCGATCAGGACCGGAGGCGGCTCAGGCCCTGCAGCAGCCACTATCATAGCGTCATAAGGCTGGTAGCGGCTCCATCCGAGAGTACCATCCCCCACCCTGATATTCACATTATAAATGTTCAGTTTATCCAGAACCCGCCGTGCATTCCGCGCCAGGGTCTCGATCCGCTCGATAGTAAAAACCCGGGCTGCCAGATAGGCGAGAAGAGCGGCTTGATAGCCGCTGCCGGTACCGATCTCGAGGACACTTTCCGTACCGTTCAAAGCGAGCAGCTCAAGCATGCGGGCCACTGTCACAGGTTGCGAAATAGTCTGTCCCTCAGCGATCGGCAGGCTCGTGTTGCTGTAAGCCTGGCCGGCAAGGGCTTCCGGCACGAAAAGATGCCTGGGCACTCTCGAGAATGCCTCGAGTACCTTTTTGTCCTTGATCCCGAGGCGGGTGAGCTCTTCCAGCAGACTCTGACGCTTTTTCTGGTAAAGCATCGTCCTCCGGCTTCCTTGCTGGGCAGCCTAAAGCATGCTTTCAAAGACTTTGAATTGCTCGAGGCTCGGATAATGAGTAAGGTCGAGGTGCAGCGGGGTTACCGCAATATACCCTTGCGCCACCACGTGAAAATCCGAATTTTCATCCCCGTACCAGCGGGGATTCACCCCGCCGATCCAGTAGTAAACCTTGCCCCGGGGGTCGGTTTTCTCGATTACGCTCTCGGCGTAGTGGCGGCGGCCGAGCTTGGTCATCTTGACTCCCCGCAGGGGGATGTCACCGGCCGGCAGGTTGATATTCAACAGGACATCTTCCGGCCAGCTATGGGAGAGAAGCCGGTCGATCAGCTCGAGCAGCACCTGCTGGTACTTCTTGTCCTTGACCCGATTGATATCGCCTGCAGAGATGGCCAGAGACCTCACGCCCAGAAGTGTGCCCTCGAAAGCCCCGGCCACTGTGCCCGAGTAGGTGATATCGTCACCCAAATTATTGCCGTGGTTGATTCCGCTGAAAACAGCATCGGGCTTCCTTCCCAAGAGCTGCTGGGAGGCAAGCAAAACGCAGTCTGTGGTGGTCCCGTCCACGGCATAGCAGTCAGGGCCGAACGTTTTTATCCTTAAAGGACGGTGGAGGGTAATTGAGTGGCTGCAAGCGCTCTGCTCGACCTCCGGCGCCACGATAACCACCTTGCCCAATTCCCTGAGGAGCTCCGCCAGTACGCTGATCCCGAGCGCCTGATGACCATCGTCATTGGTTATCAAAAACAGCTTTTCAGACACCTTTTAAACTTTCTCCGAAAAACTTTCGCTCTTTTAAAACTCCTGAAAATAGCTCTAACTCGCATTATTCACAAATTACCGCAAAACTAGTAGGGGCAGACCAATGTGTCCGCCCGTCGTTCGGTAATTTTTCGATGGTAATCGGGCGCACACGCGGGTGCGCCCCTACAAAAAACAGGAACGGAAAATTTTTATGAATTTTCCGGACTAAAAACAAAGTGCCAATATAGAATCTCCAGACCGCTTAAGTCAATAACCAAGGGAGAGCCCGGCTCTCCAGACAGACCACTCTCTGAAGAAATTTACCTGGAACCGGGCGGCCACGAAATGTCCCTGCATTAGTTAAACTTCCCCACCTGCGCCTTCTTCTTTCTCGAGCTCCATTCTCTGCCTCATCAACCAGCCTGCCAGAGAGACTGTCCAGCCCCTTGGCAAAACCCTCGTGACTGCCGAGGCAGCAAATCCCTCTTTGGGAAACACTGTCACCCGCTTGCCCAGTGCGGCCAGAGCCTGGCGCACCACATCCTCTGGAAAAGCCTGCGTAGGCGTGAGAGGCTTTCTGCCTCCGGGCCTGTACTTGTTTGCCACCTCGTGAAACTCGGTTCGCGTGCTCGCAGGGCAGAGGTTTAGAAGATCTATACCGGCCACTTTCAACTCAGGGGCCAGAGATTCGCCGAGCATTAAATCAAAAGCCTTGGTGGCGCTGTACGCGGAAATCCAGGGTCCAGGGAAGAACCCCAGAACAGAGGAAACGATAATCACCGCCCCGCGTTTTCGTTCGATCATTGCAGGGAGAAACCTTCTCGCCAGCATGGCTGTTGAAGTACAGTTAAGAGTGATCATTCTCTCCAGCTCCTCCTCGCTCTGATCCACAAAACTGCCGTAATAGCCGTACCCGGCATTTAGCACGAGGATACCGATTTCGAGCCCGCGGACCCGCTCGCTGACACGGTCTACTGCCCCCGGTGCAGATAAATCCTGCTCGATTACCAGAGTTTCGACTCCTGATTGCTCCTTAAGCCCGTCAGCGAGTTTTTCAAGCCGCTCACGCCTGCGCGCCACCAGCACCAGGTTCAAGCCATCTGCGGCCAGCGCCCGGGCAAACTCAAGACCCAGGCCGCTTGAGGCTCCTGTAACCAGACACCACTTACCGTATCTTTTAAGATTATAACCCAAAACCGCCCCCCTTGGCTTGAAGTTCAGCTCAACCGGCTATACATTTTCAGTAACTTTGAAAGTAAATATAACCCTTTTCACCGTTTCTTCCAATCCCCCCAAAAAACGACCAGGCTGATAGACTATAAATTTACAAAAAAAGCCTCGGAGCCTTCCGCTCGGGACCCCGAGGCCTGCAATATTAGTCTGGCTGGCTGGTTGCTTTCCATTCAGCCCGGATTAATGAACTACCCCGCGGCAAACCGCGAGGTATCATAAGGTTGGTAATGATTACTTTCACCCCCCGCCCCGGGCGGCCGCCGGTCGCCCCTACGGTAGGCTTAAGGGGCCGTTTACCCCGCAGCAAGCTGCGGGGAATTCTTTTCGATTAATAAGCCGATAAACCATAATTCTTGCGCCCGGTGTGGGCGGGCTTACTTCAAAAGCACCATCTTGCGCGTGGTGCTGAAAGAACCGGCCTGCATTCTGTAAATATAAACGCCGCTTGCCGAGGTCCGGCCATCACTGTCCGTACCATCCCAGAATATCTCGTGCCTCCCCGGCTCCCGGACTCCATCCACCAATGTCCGCACGAGGCGCCCCCGCAGATCGTAAATCTCGATCTTCACCTGGCCGCTGCCGCCGGATGGCATATCAAAGGCGATTGTAGTAGCAGGATTGAAAGGATTGGGATAATTCTGCGAGAGGGAAAAAGAGCCTGGCAAAGCCGGAGGCCCGCTTTCTCCATAGAGAGCAAGGCGGAACTCCGCCTCCTGCTCTTGAGTGAGATCCATCTGTTTCAGGATCCGTTCGATGTACCGGATATCATCCCCGGACAGCCTGGGGGAAAGAATGCTTTTCGCTTTACCCGCTGCGGAAAGCGCAGGGCTGTCTGGGCAGTTACCGTGACTTATATCAAGGAGCAACTGGACTGCATCAGCAATTGAATACCTGCCGTCGCCGTTCCAGTCAAGGCGCAGGTCTGCCGGATAATCCCGGCCCAGGAGAAGGAAAGCGATCACATCCCGGATATTCGCAACCCCGTCCCCGTTTAAATCACAGGATTTAGAACTTCCAGCCACAATTGTCACCTTTCCGTTCCTCGGAGTATAATCCAGTTCTGCTCCCCAGGGGGTGGTCGCCCCTAGATCGCTCAGCGTAAGAACAACTTCCTGCTCTATTCCAGCTATGTCTTTGAACACGATTTGAACTATTTCACCAGCACCGGGCTGGATAGGGAAATACCCGGACAAATCAGCCAGCGAAAAGGCGGCGGTTCCCGACTCGTTTGCCGCCGCGATATCGCTCTGGACAACGGTCATGGTATAGGCTTTTCCCACCTGAGTTACGGATTCGAGCTCTAAGGCCGTGCGGTCGAAACTCACTGAAAATTTGAACTCCCCAATAATGGCGCTGGAACCATAGTAAAGTCCGACTGTGAATCTTGAGCGCGCCGCGGCTTCCACCTCAGCCAGACGCATATAATTGGCTTCCGCCGCCTCTGCGCTCTCATAAGCTCCCACGCTCGGATTTCTGACCGGCCTCAGCTTCCCGTCAAAATCGCTTTCCACCCCTGGTATAAACACTCCGGCTCCCACAGCAGGCGCGCCAGGGCTTAAATGATAGTCATTATTTGCCACACTTACAAACCAGTCCTCGGCAGCGGCCAGGTTTGAGCTGTCCGCCATATAGAGCGGTTTTTCACCGGCGAGAACCAGGCAGTTTTTCATCTCGAGCCCTGCTCCACTGCCCCCGCCCGATTCCTCGATAAGCCCAACGTTTCCAGCGCCGAAAGTACAGTTGTAAATATGCAGGTCCTCGAGGCCATTCCCGACCTGCAAAACCTTTTCACATTTATAGACCACGGAGTTTGTCAGGGTGACCAGTGGGCTGCCGGTCGAGCCGCTGAGCCGGAAAGCGATATCGCAGCCGTAGCATCTGATGCGGTCTGCAAGGCACTCAACTTTCCCTTTTATCTCGAAACCTGCCTGGTTATTGATGTAGCCTTCAGCCCAGCCGCGGGCCTTGATGTTGCTGAGCACAATGGCAGGCGCTTTCATGGAGCTGTTATCAGTCCCCTCGGCCAGGATTTCAACTGCACCCCTGCCGGGTATCTCACCCTTTCTCCAGGCGTCCATATCTTTCAAAAGGGAATCGGTCCAGAAATAGCAGTCCTCGATGACCACATTATCCCAGAGTAAGTTGTTCACCAGGTCATGACCGACCTGAACACA
>DATKXY010000006.1:0-46283 GCA_035528795.1 archaeon
TAACTCTGATCAACAGAATAATCCATCCCGTTTTTGTCTTGATCCGCACGGCCAAAAATTTCGGCCAGGGTGATTTCAGCGTTAAAACCCCGGTATATCGAAACGATGAGCTCGGGGCACTTTGCGAAACATTCAACGATATGGCCACAGGTATAAAAAATAATCAGCAGGAACGCCTGAATTTTATCGCCACAGTGGCGCACGACCTTAAGAACCCATTGGTAGTGGTCGGTGCGGCGGCCCGAAAGCTGAAAAAAAATAATCTCAGCGATGATAAACAAACTATCTGGCTGGATTATATCATCAAGAACGTGGAATATCTCGAAAATTTGATCAGCGACCTGATGGATTCAGTACAGATTGAAAGCGGCAAACTGACTTTGCATATGTCGGAATTGGACCTGACATCTTTGGTCAGTTTCATTCAGCAGCAGCAGGACGAGCTGATAAAAACTCATCAGATAATCTTCGAGGGAGATAGTAAATGCTGGATCCAGGGAGATACGAGGAGGCTGGAAAGGGCGGTCTTAAACCTTGTGTCAAATGCGATCAAATACAGCCCTGAAAATTCCACTATTTTACTAAAGATTGAAAGAGGTGAATCGGAGGCAAGGCTGATTGTCAAAGATGAGGGATTCGGAATCGAGGAAGATGAAATACCGAACTTGTTCCTCCCTTTCAAACGTCTTACCAGGACACATGATATGGCCGATGGGACCGGCCTGGGGCTGTTCTCTGTAAAGAAAATTGTGGTCGGCCACGGCGGGTCAATAAATATAGACAGCAAACCCGGCTCCGGTACCACAGTCGAAATAGTGCTGCCCCTGATCAAGAATAAAGAGTGAGCGGAGAAAATACCGGCACTGGATGATGCCGTGACAAGACAACCGGGTTAATTTTTTTCAGGGGCCACCCGGGCGATTGTCTCTGCCAAAGAAGACAAACCAACCTTTCCCTGCATTTATGGATGACATTCGATAAGATCTCTCTTAAGGCGCGTGAGTAAGGCGCAACTTGTCCTGACATTTTATCCCTGTATTCTGCCTGCCCAGCCATGGGCTGCATTGCACATGCGGAAATACCCTTTTACTACAGGGAGCATTAAATAGTTTCCATTTATATTGTTTTTATATGCTTTAGCCTTGGTTATTAATATAAGTTGAGTAAACAGGAATGATTTACCGGATGTCGATTCTTACATTTAAGGCGCCGGCTAATGATTTACCTGACAACGGTTGAAATCCCCCGGGAGAGAACTTTTAAAACTGCCGAAAAGAGGTTTTAGTGCAACTACCTGGGATGATAAAGCCATCCCAGGTGAAACTAAAGACTATAAGAAGCCCTGAAGTCTGAGGACCCTGTTTCTGGAGCGTGTAGAAGACAAGTAATTTCCATCATCGCCATACTAGATGTACACCGCCCAGGCCATGCCTTTGCGCAGGCTTCCTGCGCGTAGGCGAGCTTGGCGAAGCGGAGTAAAGGACATAATTGCCAGGATTAACTTTTGTTTCTTTTGGTTACAAAAGAAATGGTTTTGCTTCTTTTGCCACCAAAAGAAGAAAAAAATCTACCTTTTCTGATAGATCTAAACAATTTTATTACCTGAGTAGTAATTGCCTGCAAGAAAACAAAGTTTTAATTTCCAATCTCCGAGAACCTTCAATACCTTCCTTCCTTCAAGGAGTTACCCTGATGAAAATCTTGCGCTTATTGACTGCCGCATTTTTTGCGCTGGCCCTTACGGTAAACCAGGCCCAGGCCGGGGAGCGTTTCGGTGCGGGCCTCCTTTTCTCAGAGGAAGAGCTGCCCGGGATAAGGGCCAACCTTGAATCAGAGGTTTTTGCCGATTACTGGAAGAGCCTTCTCGATGCGGACTGGCAGAAGGAGAAAGCCTTCCTGGATACCCTTCGCCCGGGCCAATACTGCGTGGGGATCGGCAGGGTCGGAGATATTTTGCGCAGGGAGGCTTTTGTCTATGCCGTGACAGGCGATAAAAAGCGTGCGGCGCGCGCTCTCGAAGCCCTGGATCGCCTGCTCGAGTACCCCCGCTGGGATGTGTTCTACGACTATGACGGCAAGACCCTGGGCGTTGACCTGGCTACCCATGCCACAATGAGCGCCGCCTATGCTTTCGACTGGCTCTACCCGGCGCTCGATGAGAAAAAGCGCGCGGCCCTGCAAAAGGCCATTGCGGAAAAAGGCTGCGAGGCCTGCTTCCATACCCTGGGCGACCTCAGGTATCCCGAGGGCAAGACCGACTGGCGCGCAGACCACTACGACCTCGACCTGAGCCGCTGGCCCTATATCCTGGACAAAACGAATATCAAGGGCCTGATGATAGGCGGCCTGGGCCTGGGCGCTCTGGCGCTGCTTGAGCGCGACAGCAGGGCAGCCCGCTGGCTCGAGATGGCCGAGTTTTCAGCCCGGAGATTCCTTGAGCTCTACTGGCCGGACGGATTCTACCCGGAAGGCTCGGGATACTGGGAGTACAGCTCGACCAGCGTGTACCCTTTCCTGCAGGCGCTCAAGCGGATTACAGGCACGGACCTCTCTGACCTGGCAGACCTGAGAGGGGCCGCCGAGGGCTGGCTCTCAATCCAGATGCCCTACACAGGCCATTCCCGGGGCGTGGTCAATTTCGGGGACAACGGCAGGGAGATCGATTCCAGCCCTTTGTTTTTCATTGCCTCGACTTTCCGTGACGGGCTGGCCCAGTGGGCCGGGAAAAAATTCTGCCGCTACCACGACATCCACTCGCCGGTTTTCTACGATCCCGGCCTGGCTCCCCAACCACCAACTGAAAACCAGAGCTACAGGCTATTGGGAAGGTCCTGGCTGACAGCCAGGACCGGTTTCGAAACCGACGACATAGTTGTCGCCATGCGCAGCGGGGGGCCTTTCAACCACGAGCACTCGGACCGCAACAGTTTCATACTCAAGGCTTTCGGCGAGGTGCTGCTTTTCGACATCCCCCACCCCTCCTATAACCGCCGCCACCCCACCTGGCAGCTTCGCCACACAAAGGCTCACAACTGCGTGCTTGTCGACGGCCGGGGCATGCTCTACCATGACGGGAGCGAGGGCACCAACAAGTCAGCGGACTCCTCTTTCGTCGTGGCCGAGGGCAGGCGCGAGGGTTATTTCTACTGGACGAGCGACGCCACGCCCGCCTACGCCCTGGCCGACCCGGACGTGCGCTCTGTGGTGCGCACCCTGGTTGCGGCTCTGGACGTCCCCTGCCTGGTCGTGCTGGACAAGGTGGAAAAATTTTTTTATGAATCCTCCATTTCCGCTCTCTGGCAGATCGACAACTCGGACAGTCATGGCGAAGCCGAGTGCTTGGAATCGGGTTTTTTAATCAGGCGGCCCGGGGCGAGCCTTTTCGCCCAGGTGGCAGGAAGCTCGCCGGTCGATGTGTCCTCCGGCTTTCACCCGGTTTCCGGAGAAGAGACAAAATATCCCTTTGTCCAGGCAAGCTGCAAAACCAAAGAAAAAGGGCAATTGATGATCACGGCCATGGTTCCGGTCCCTGAGTCTGCCGGGAAACCGGAGATTGAAATCAAGCCATTGGACAAAGCAGGCAAAAGGTGGCAGGTCAAGATCAAGAACAGCGGGAAAAGCTTTAGCCTGAAAGTGACCGACTCCGGGCGCGTGCCCGGGTTCGAGGTTGTCAGGTAGCTGGGAGCGGTGTGTTTTTTTTTACAAACTAAACATGGCCTTCCACGGCCACAACGAAGCATTAGAATATATCGGTAATTTAAGCTGAAGCTGTAAACCAGGCACATTCTCACTGCAATTGTAATTCGAGAGTGCGGGAGCTCAAACTGCCCCGGCCCTTGATAACCAGCCTGTTGCCGTAGACCTCGACAACGCCGTAAGCATTGCCGCCTTCCGGGGCCTCAACCATCCCCTCCAGGGTCACGTGGTGGATGCCGCTTTGGTATGCGTAACCGCCTTCGTGGTCATGCCCGCTGAAAAAGGCAGCCACGCCAGGGAAGCTTTCAATGATCTTTAATATTTCCGCGTGATTCCACAATAGAAGGCTTTTGCGGCTTGCCGCCTCAAGAACGGGGAGATGGCACAACACAATAACCTTTTCCCCTCTTTCTGAAGCCTTTTTCAAGCAGTTTTCGAGCCATGCTTTTTGCGTTTCCCCAATAGCGCCGTTGTAAGACTGGGCCTCAGAGTTGGCTTCCAGATACTCCCGGGCCTTCCTGAAATTGTCGCTTTCCCCGGGCCATCCTGCGACACTGATATCCATCCCATCCAGCACAATAAACCGCCAGCCGGGCCGGGTGAATTCGTACCAGGCTTCTTGCAGGCCGAGTCTCTTGAGCAGCTCATCTCTGCGCACAGAGAGACAATGATTTCCGATAACATGGTAATTTTTATGCTCCAGGGTCTTAAAAACAGCAAGAATCTTGTCCAGGTCCCGAATCGTTTTCTCCTCGTCTTCGTTCCCGTCGATTATGTCCCCAAGCTGGATCGTAAAGGTTAGCGGCATGGTATCCCAGTCTGCCACGCATTCGGCAAGCTTACCGATCGCCTCCCGGTACCTTCTCTGTCCCTGGGTTTCCTTATCAGCATACTGGATATCCGCCACAATGCCGAATGAAAATTTTTTATCCCGGTCTTCTTTTGTTTCAAGGGGTAAAGGCCGGAGGAAAGCGAGAAAGGCAAGCAGAACGAGGAGAGATATTCTTTTCATGGACTTGTCTCCCTCCCGGTTCTTTTTTGCTCCAGGGTGTCCCAGCGCTCGAATAACCTGTTTACTTCCTGCTCCAGGCGCCGCAGCTCCGCATAGGCTTTGGCCAGGGCTTCGGCATCCGCGGCAATAGCGGGGTCCTCAAGCTTTGCCCGCGCCAGGCTCAGCTCCTCCTCGGCCCGGACTATCCGTCCCTCTATAGACTCGAGCTCTTTTTTCTCGAGGTAATGCAATTCACCCTGACGTTTGGGTTTTCCCGGCGCGGTTGTGTCTTTCCTGCGTTCCGCTGCCTCCCTGCCCAGGGTTTTCTCCTCCTCCCTGCATTCGAGATAGTAACTATAATTTCCCGGGTAGTGGCGAATGCGGCCCCCCTCCTCAAAGGCGTAGATCTCCTCGACCACCTTATCGAGAAAATAGCGGTCATGGGTTACCACAATCAGCGAGCCCTTGAAACTCTTCAACTGCTCCTCCAGCACCTGGAGGGTTTCGAGATCCAGGTCATTGGTAGGCTCATCGAGAACCAGCACATTCGCCCCGGCAAGCATCAATTTCGCCAGGAGAAGCCTGTTCCGCTCCCCCCCGCTTAAGAGACCCACCTTTAACCGCTGGACCTCGGGCGGGAACAGGAAACTCTGCAGGAACGCTTTCTTGTGCAGTCTTTGGCTCGATACCAGCACGTGATCCCCGCCAGGGGCCACCGAATCCCAGATTGTCGCCTGGGGGTCGAGCTGCTCGCGTTTCTGGTCAAAATAGGCGATCCTCGTATGCACCCCTTCTTTCACATAGCCCGAGTCAGGCTCGAGCTGGCCCACAAACATCCTGATCAAGGTCGTTTTGCCGCAGCCGTTTGGTCCGATAATGCCGATCCTCTCGCCGCCAAGCAGTTCCATGGAGAAATCTTCAATCAGCCTGCGGGTGTTGAATGTCTTGCAGAGCCTGTGGGCTTTGAGTATGGTGTGACCCAGCCGCTTTTGGGGATCGAAAAGAAGCTCCACCGGCTTATCCCGGCGCGCGGGCCTGATCCGCTCAAGCTTCCTGATACGCTCGATCCGCGCTTTCTGCTTTGTGGTGCGCGCCCGCACACCCTGTTTCAGCCACTCGATCTCACGGGCGAGAAGTCTGGCGCGCTTTTCATCCGCGTGGGCCATAAGCTCCCACTCTCTGCGCTTGGCCTCGAGATAGGCGGTATAGTTGCCGGGATAATTTTTCAGCCTCCCGCAGTCGATCTCCACAATCCGTTGCACTACCGCCTCCAGGAAATAGCGGTCGTGGGTCACGAGAACCAGCGTGCCTCGAAAGTTTGACAGCCTTCTCTCGAGCCAGGCCACAGTGTCAGTGTCCAGATGGTTCGTGGGCTCATCCAGAAAGAGAAGTTTCGGTTCGGCAAGGAGCACCTTTCCCAGAGCCGCCCTTTTGATTATTCCTCCTGACTGGTTATCGAGCACGGTCTCCGGCGCAGGCAGCCTGAGGCGGGTAACCATCTCCTCGATGCGGTGGGTCAAATCCCAGGCTCCCATAGTTCCCAGGATATCGTGAAGTTTCTGCGCTCTCTGGTTAAGCTCGGCGCGTGCTGCAGGATCCAGCCGTTTTTTAAGTCTGGCGGCGATTTCCCCGTATTCTTCTCTCAGGGCGGCAAGCTCAGCCAGACCCTCCTCGAGCGCTGCGTAGATAGTTGTCCCGGGCGGAAACTGCGGCTCCTGGGCCAGGAAGGCGATATTGACTTTCTGCGTATAAGTCACCTGTCCGGCAAGAGGTTGTTCCAATCCGGCAAATATACGCAGCAGGGTTGACTTGCCGCAGCCGTTGGGACCCACGAGTCCGATTTTTTCTCCCTCCTCGAGCACTGCCTCAAGGCTGTCGAACAGGGGACGCACACCGTAATCATGGCTGATATTCAGGGCTTCGAGTACCTGCATCCTGCACTGTCTCCGAAATTAGAATTCACCAAAAAATCTACGCTGGGGCCGAGTGTCTGTCAACCACAGGTTATTCCAAAATAGTTAAGAAAAATGGTGACTTTTGGGGTTGAAGTCATTATATTTACCAAAATTATTTTGCATTTAGCTTTTTCCCAAACAAAGGAGCTGAATAAAGTGCCACATTTGCAGGTAGAGGAGTGAGTGTTGAAGATTTTAGGGAAGTTGAAAGGTTTTTTCAAAGGCAAGGAAGTTTCTCCCACCGTATCCACAGTCAAGAAATCCACTGTTATAAAGGGCGAAAAGGGCGACCGCAGAACCGAGCCGGCCGCAGATAAATCCCAGGGCAAATCCCGGAACCGTCCCCGCAGAGGCCGGAGAGGCAGGGGCAAGAGGACCTGGCCCGAAAAAACGTCCACTGATCAAATAAAACCCTCAAGAGCCGAGGCCGAGCCTTCACGGGTTCGTTATGGAGACTCGGAGCTGACTGAGCGAGGCGGGCGAACAGCCCCTAAAGCCGAGAGGAAAGGAGCTAAACGGCGTCGTGCGCCCAGCAGGGATCACCGAAAAAGAAGAAAATCCGATCTGGGGGGAACGGCCCAGAGGATCGAGTTCCCGGAACTCCTGCCCATAGACGAGAAAAGCGAGGAATTCCTCGAGAACGAGTTCCGCCCGCTAGGCCTCCCGGATAAGCTGGTGCTTATCCTGGCCGCCAACCGCTTCCGCACGCCGACCGACATTCAGCAGGCAATGATCCCTGTGGCCCTGGGCGGGGCAGATATCCTGGGACAGGCGAAAACCGGGACCGGAAAAACAATCGCCTTCCTGATGCCCATTCTCGAGCGGATCGATATAAATTCTCTCTCGATTCAGGCCCTGGTGGTTGTCCCGACCCGCGAACTCTGCCGCCAGGTGAGCTGGGAAGCCCGCCGCTTCGGCCGCAGCCTCGGTGCACGGGTCTTGAGCCTGTACGGCGGCACCCCGGTCAACCGTGAGATCGAGCGCCTGAAAGCCGGCGCCCAGATAGTGGTCGGCACGCCTGGCCGGCTCCTGGACCATATCTTCAATAAAAAGATGGACCTCTCACAGCTCAAAATCCTGGTTCTCGATGAAGCCGACCGGATGTTCGACATCGGATTCAGGCAGGATGTCATAAAAATAATCAAAGCCTGCCCCGCTGAACGCCAGATCATGCTTCTTTCAGCCACTCTGGACAAGGAAGTCGAGGACCTGAGCCATCATTATATGAAAGATCCGGTACCCCTGTATTTGAGCAGGGATGAAATAACTGTCGAATCGATCTGGCAGAGATACATCTCAGTGGAAAACCGTGAAAAAATGGGCAAGCTGGTTCACCTGCTCGAGACCCAGAAACCCACACAGACAATAATTTTCACCAACACCAAGAAAATGAGCGATTCATTGGCTTTGAGGCTCTCCAAGCTAGGGTTCAAGGCGCGCTGCATCCACAGCGATCTCAGCCAGAACAAGCGCGAGCGGATTATCGATGCTTTCCGCACCGGCAAAATAGAGCATCTGGTGGCCACGGATGTAGCGGCCCGCGGCCTGGATATCACCGGGATAAGCCATGTGATAAACTACGACATCCCCGAAAACCCGGAAGACTACGTGCACCGGGTGGGCCGCACCGGGCGCATGGGAGCGGCAGGCAAAGCCTTTACCTTTGTCAACTCCAATGAGGGCAGACAGCTTACCGGGGTGGAAAAATTGATCAACAAGATAATCGAGGAGTGGGATGGGAGCTGAATAAATAAAGCTTCCATACTATTGACAGACAAAGCGGCGGCCGCCGGTGCGATAAGCCCGGAGTGCAGCCGCCGTTATGATTGAGCGCTCGGAGTATAACTGTTATTTAATTCCCCCTGCCAATTCCCGATCTTAGATTTTTACCCGGAAAAATTACGGGGCGTACAGCAGAAGGCCGGTAAGATATTCTCCCTCGGGGTGGTAAATACTCACCGGGTGGTCAGCTCCAGGCCCGAGCCTGGCCAGCACCTGCACCTGCCTTCCAGCTTCGACCGCAGAAGAGAAAACGATCTGGCGGAACAGGTGTGTCCCCACATGCCCGGAACAGGAAAAGGTGAGTATCACTCCCCCTGGGGCAAGCCTGGTCAGCCCCAGGCGGTTAATGTCCTTGTAGGAGCGGCTTGCCCTTTTAACATGGATGCTCCGTTTGGCAAAGGGCGGCGGGTCGATCACGATCAGGTCGAACTCATCGGATGACTTGCGCAAGTATTCGAAAGCATCGGCTTTCAGGACCGGATAACCGGATTCGGAGAGTTCCGCAGCCGCCAGGTTCTCCCGGGCCAGGTCCAGAGCCTTCTCGGAAGACTCCACGCTGATCACCCTGGCCGCACCGGCCCGGGCCAGATAAACCGCAAAAGCGCCAGTGTAAGCGAAAAGGTTAAGGGCCCGCGCGCCGGGCCTTGTCCACTCGGCTGCAATCCGGCGGTTCTCGCGCTGATCGAGGTAAAATCCGGTCTTCTGGCCGTTGTAGATATCGACCAGAAAACGATGGCCATATTCGACAATCCCGACCCGGGGAGCCGGTTCCCCATGCAGTGCCTGCCTTACCTCGGAAAGCCCCTCCTGCACTCTGACCGAGCTAGTGGAATTTTCGTAAATAAAAGCCGGATCGAAGCGCTTGATGAGGAGCCTGGTGACCTCCTCCCGCATGCGCTCCGCACCGGCTGTCAGAAGCTGAATCACAAAACCTTTGCCGTAGCGGTCTACTATTATGCCCGGAAGACCGTCACCCTCGGAGTTAACCAGACGGTAACTATCCGTATCTGGAGGGCAGATCCGCTCGCGTAAACCAGCAGCCTGCTCCAGGCGCGCCTTCAGCAGTTTTTTATCCCAGCTTTCTTTCCGGAGCCTGGTTACCAGGCGGCAGATTATCTGGGAATGCGGGTTAATATAACCTGCAGCGAGCCAACTGCCGTCTGCTCCATAAATCTCACACAGGCTCCCCGGTTCAGGCTCCTCCGGCTCGGTCCGCCCGACAGCGCCTGAGAAAATCCAGGGATGACTGTTCAAGACAGGACGCTCGCGGCCTTGGCGCAAAGTAACTTTTACCCCCATGAGCCCTCCCCCGGCCTGATACTCAAACCCCGAACAAACCTTTCAGCTTTTCCATGTACATCGGGATCTCGACCCGCGGATCGGCCTCGGCCTCATATTCCAGAGCGACCCAGCCCTTGTAGTTCGCATTGACCAGAATGTCCCTGACCCGCGCAAGATCCGCCAGCACCTTGGTGCCATCGTTCTGGACAACTTCCACCTTCACCTGCACATTGACCGCACGCGGTGCGGCCATGGCGAGTTCCTCGTAACAATCCGTGTGGTAGTTGCCAGTATCGAGGTTCACTCCGAACCACTGCTTGTTCTCGCCGGCCGCTGCCTCAACCGCATCGCAGATCGCCAGGTGATCGGCGGCCCGTGCGGTTATCCCGCCGTGGTTCTCAAGCCCTAACACCACCCCCTTCTGGGCTGCATACGCGAGCACCACTCCTGTGCACTCCGCCACCCAGCCGATAGCTGTCTTGTTTTCTACGCCCTTCGGGACATTACCGGCAAAAATCCGGATGTGCGGGGCGGAAAGCGCCGCTGCATAATCGATCCACTTTTTCGCCTGCTCTATCTCTTTGTTCCTCTCCGCTCCCGGGGGCTTGCAGAAATCGTTGCGTATCGCCGTGCCGCTCACTGTGACACCCTGGCGGAAAGCATGCAGCTTGAGCTGCTGGAGATACTTGTTATCGAAACCCTCTTTGAAATAATATGAGGTGAGCTCTGTGCCGGGAAGGTCCATCTCGGCACACCAGTCAATAAAGCCGAAAAGGTCCATCTCGCCGCTGGTTAAGGCCTGGCGCATGGAATAGGCGGCCAGGGAAAGTTTCATGTTTTTCGTGGGTTTTTTCGCTTTGAGCGCCTCTTCTTTGGGCGCTGGAGCTTGCTCCTTGACCTGTGCACCGCAGGCCCCCAGATGGGTCAATGTGGCTGCGCCTGCTGCCAGAGCGCCGGCTTTAAGCATTGCCCGCCGGTTCAGCAGGCGGTTGTCAGAGATAGGTTCCTTACCCATTCTTGTCCCCCCTTAATATTGATTAGAATTTTTTACAAAAAAACCAGCAGAATTTAATTATGGATAAAGTCCATTTAAAAATCCTAAAATATATCTATCCGAGTGTCAAGCTTTACATTGTCTTACTACTCAGGTCATAAAATTGTTTACATCTGTGTTTACATCTGTCCGTAAAGGAAATTTTATTCTTCTTTTGGTGGCAAAAGACAAAACCATTTCTTTTGTAACCAAAAGAAACAAAAGTTAATCCTGGCACTTTAGTCTTTTACTCCGCTTCGCCAAGCTCGCCTACGCGCAGGAAGCCTGCGCAAAGGCATGCCTGGGCGGTGTACATATATCAAAGCATGCATGGAAATTACTTGTCTTCTACACGCTCCAAAAACAGGGTCCTCAGACTTTAGGGCTTCTTATGGCCTTTAGTTTCACCTGGGATGGCTTTATCATCCCAGGTAGCTGCACTAAAATCTCTTTTCGGCAGTTGTAAAAGTATTCTCCCGGGGTATTTCAACCACTGTCAGGTAAAGTAAGTCGCCGGCGCCTTAAATGTAAGAATCGACATCTGGTAAATCATTCCCGTTTACTCAACTTATATTAATAACCAAGGCTAAAGAATATAAAAACAATATAAATGGAAACTATTTAATGCTCACTGTAGTAAATTCTGGTTTCCTGCCATTTCCTGGCATAATGGCCTGATAATACCAGGTTCGGCAAAACGTTATTGCATTTAAATCAAATCAGGATTATTCATATAAAGGTCGCAATCGATCGATTGAAAGAACGGCTTGCAAGCGGCTGTCTCTGGGAAAGTTGTGCGGGCCGGCTGTGTTAATTTCCGTCCAATCCGGGTCGATAAAATTCTCAGCAAAGGAGCGATAAATTGTCCAGGCTGTTCGGCAGAATCAAAGTCCTTGCGGATGAGGAAATGCGCCTGATTCACAATGGGGCGCTGCGCACTCTCGGGCATGTCGGCATGAAAATCTACCACAGAGAAGCACGCAGCTACCTTCAGCGCGCGGGCTGCCTGGTCGATGACCGGAGCATGGTTGTCAGGTTCCCCGCCTCTCTGGTAAGCGAGGGGGTCGAGAGCCTGCGGCGGGATTTCATGAGCGCTGAAAGGCAAGGTCTCAAGCAGGCCATACGTTTCACTGAGTCCAGCTATTATAAGCGTGAGGACCGGCTGTATCATGATTTCACTGTCAATTCCGGGGGCTTCAACGCCCTGATCCTCGATCCGGAGGGCCGCCGCCGTTACGCCTGCGGCCGAGATGTGCTCGACAGCCTGAAACTGGTGAACGCCCTGGATGAGATCACCTGGTCGGGTCTTCCCTGTTCGGACCAGGAGATCCCCCACCCCTTGCGCCCGGTCAGGATGGCAGCCGAGCTGGTCAAGTACACCAGGAAAATCGGCGGCGTGGAAGCCTGGACCCCTCTCGATGTGGCTTGCCTGGAGGAGATCGGCATAGTGGTCCGCGGGAGCCGCGAAGCGCTGCTTCGCCAGCCCTGCCTGGTCGGCTACGGCGAGAGCCGCAGCCCGCTTGCGCTGGATGAAAACATGGCCGAGATTTTTATCGAATATGTCAAGCGGGGGCTCCCCCAGTCGCTTGACAACATGCCCTCTGCCGGCACCACAGCTCCGGCCACAGGCGCAGGCACTCTGGTCCTGGGCCTTGCGGAAACACTGGCCGGGCTCACACTGGGCTATGCTGTAAGGCGGGACGCTGTCTTAAGCCTTGACTTTACCGGCGGCTACTGCGACATGAAAGGGCTGCTTTTCCCCTATGCCGGGCCGGACAGAATGCCCCTTCTCGGGGCCTGGGTCCAGATACTGAAAGATTTTTACGGGATCACTGCCGGGGTGCACGGCGGTAAGACCAATGCCTGCCTGCCCGGTTTCCAGGCTGGTATGGAAAAGGCGACCAGCACTCTTTTCCCCTTGTTGTGCGGCGCTTCCGGTATCGGCACGATCGGACAGCTCGAGTTCGGTATCACCTTCAGCCCCGTGCAGCTCGTGCTCGATGCTGAATGCGTGCGGGCGACCCGAAGGATGCTGCAGGGTTTTGAGGTTGATTCCGATACCCTGGCCCTCGAGCTTATCGAGCGGGTGGGGCCTGAGGGAAATTTTATCGCCGAGCCCCATACTGCCGAGCATTTCCGTCGCGAGTTCTGGCTCAGCGAGCTGACAGAGTGCGAGGCCTGGGAAGCTTACAGCGCCAAAAAAATAAAAAGTATGGAGCGGCTGGCCGAGGAACGGGTGCGCGAGATCCTGTCGCATCCGCTCGAGCCTGTTCTGGATGAGCACCAAATAGCTGAGATCGACAGAATTGTCTCCTATGCCGAGAAAAAGATCAGGGAGCTCTCCTGAGCGTTAAAACTGAAAGTGAAGCCTGAGCTTAAAATGTTGCTAAAAAGTGAGCTTGTTAGTATTTTAAAAATTTATTTATTTCTTTGAAAATTTTATATCTATTTTTTTCAACTATTTTCAAATGAAGGACTGTTCCATGCCGGAAACTTATGTTTTTACATCAGAATCGGTTACTGAGGGCCATCCGGATAAAATTTGCGACAAAATCAGCGACAGTGTACTGGATGCGGCCAAAGCTTTCGATCCGAACGCGCGCGTTGCCTGCGAAGCAATGGTCACTGAGGGACTCGCTATAATAACCGGCGAGGTGTCCAGAGAGTGTCTGCAAAATATAGATTTCGAGCAGATTGCACGCTCGACTATCAGGAAAATCGGCTATGTGGACCCCACGATAGGTTTCGATGCCGATGGGGTCAATGTGGAAGTGCGGATGAAGCCCCAGAGCGAGGACATCTCTGTCGGGGTGAGTGGAAAGGGTCTTTTCCACGAGCAGGGGGCCGGCGATCAGGGGATGATGTTCGGTTTCGCCACCAACGAGGGCAGCAAGATCGGTTTGGACACACAGCTTATGCCTGTACCGATATTCCTGGCCCACAGGCTGGCCAGAAGGCTGACCGAGGTGAGAAAAAGCGGCCTTTTGCCGAAACTCTACCCTGACGGGAAGACGCAGGTATCTGTGGAATATTCCGATGGCAAGCCTACCGGCATCAGGAATGTCGTGCTCTCAAGCCACCACCGCAAAGAGTATAAGCTTTCCGATCTCAGGGCAGACCTCCTGGAGCTGGTGGTCATTCCTGTGCTTGCGCCGACCGGCCTGGTAGATGAAAACGAGCTGCGCCGGGAAAAGGACAATATCGAAAGCCGCACGATCTATATCAATCCCACCGGCATATTTTCCGAGGGCGGACCCAAGGCGGATGCCGGCCTGACAGGCCGCAAGATCATCGTGGACACCTATGGCGGCATGGGACGCCACGGCGGGGGCGCTTTCAGCGGAAAGGACCCCTCCAAGGTCGACAGGTCCGCGGCTTACATGGCCCGCAACGTGGCGAAAAACATCGTGGCCTCTGGACTCGCCGAGGACTGCGAGGTCCAGATCGCTTACGCGATCGGGGTCGCGGAGCCAGTCTCGATCTATGTGGATTCGTTCCATGCAAAATGCCCCACGGACAAAATAGTCCGGGCAGTCCGCGAGGTCTTCTCCCTGAAACCGGCGGAGATAATAAAATCCCTCGATCTTTTGCGTCCTATCTACGAGCCTACAGCAGCTTACGGGCATTTCGGCAGGACCGAGGAGACATTTACCTGGGAACGAACGGACAGGATCCAGGACCTGTTGGGCGCTGTGGGGTAATCGCCGTTTTCTCATGTTTCAGAGAGTAATCGCCCCCTTTAAATAACTTATACAGCTTAAAGACTAGCCAAAGATATTTGAAATTTTCAGGTATATCCTATATAAAACAAGTCATTCGCAAAATTTAAACTTACAGGCACAAAGTGGCAAAGGCACAAAGTTATTGTAACTGTTTATTATGAAATTATCAGGTTAAACGCCAAAAACAGTCGTTCAATTTTCGCCTTTCTTCTTGGATTTTCAAGTTCTCTTTGTGCCTTTGTGCCTTTGTGCCTTTGTGCCTTTGTGCCTTTGTGCCTCTGAGCCTGGAACACTTTATTTATCAGTCAGTTAGAAAATTGTGAGAGATAATCTCTCAGACTGAATGTGTAAGAATCTAAACTTTGGGAAGTATTTAATGGACCAGCGAAAAGTACTGGTGACAAGCGCCCTGCCCTATGCCAACGGGCCGATACACCTGGGACACTTGGCTGGAGCATATCTCCCGGCTGATATATTCGTGCGCTTCTGCCGCCTCCTGGGCCGCGATGTGATCTATATCTGCGGCACGGATGAACACGGCGTGCCGATCACTATCACTGCCGATAAACAGGGCCTGACCCCACAGCAGGTTGTCGACCGCTGGTACGTGCATATCCGCGACACTTTCAAGCGCGCGGGGATCTCATTTACCCATTTCAGCCGCACCAGCCTCCCTGTGCACCACCAGACAAGCCAGGACTTTTTCCTGAAAATTTACGGGCAGGGCCTGCTTGTGAAAAAGATCGAAAAGCAGCTTTTCTGCGGCTCCTGCGACCGGTTCCTGCCTGACCGCTATGTGGAGGGTATCTGCCATCACTGTGGCAGACCCGGCGCCAAGGGCGACCAGTGCGAGGTCTGCGGCAAGCCGATCGATCCCCTGCTGCTCGTTGATCCGGTCTGCAAGCTTTGCGGCGCAACACCCCAGGCAAGGGAAACAGAGCACTGGTACCTGCCCCTTGACCGCTTCCAGGAAAAGCTCCGGAACTGGCTTGCCGGCAAGACCGGCTGGAAGGAAAACGTGCTTAATTTCTGCAAGGGGACCATGGCTGAGGGCCTCAGGGAGCGGGCTGTAACCCGTGATCTCAACTGGGGCGTGCCTGTGCCGCTCGAGGGCGCTGAAGGCAAAGTGCTCTATGTCTGGTTCGATGCCCCGATTGGCTATATCAGCTCAACCAAGGAGTGGGCCGAGCTCGAGGGCGCCTCGGAGCGCTGGAAAGATTACTGGTGGGACCCCCAGACCCGTCTCGTGCATTTTATCGGCAAGGACAATATTTTCTTCCACGCCCTGATGTTCCCGGCCATGCTCATGGCTTACGGCCAGTACGTACTGCCGGACAACGTGCCGGCGAACGAGTACCTGAACCTCGAGGGTTTGAAATTCTCGACCAGCCGCAATTTCGCAGTCTGGCTGCATGACTATCTCGACAGGTTCCACCCGGACCCCCTGCGCTATTACCTGTGCGCCAATATGCCGGAGACCCGGGACACTGATTTCAACCTCAAGGAGTTCCAGGCCCGCAACAACAACGAGCTGGCGGACACTGTGGGCAATTTTATCAACCGCTCGCTCACTTTTATCGCCCGCTATTTCGAGAGCCGGATCCCCGGGCGCGGAGAACCGGGTGAATTGGACCAGGAGATGCTCGAGCGCCTGGATAAAATAAACAGCCGGATAGGCGAATATCTGGACTCTTTCCGCTTCCGCGCGGCTGCGGATACTTTCGGCGAGTTCGCCCGGTTCTGCAACAAGTATTTCAATGACAAGGCTCCCTGGGAAACCAGGAAAAGCGATCTCGAAAACTGCGCGACTACGCTCAATCTCTGCGCCCAGGCTGTCTATGCGCTCTCTGTGGTCATGTGGCCGATTATGCCTTTCTCATCCGAGAATCTCTGGGCCCAGCTCGGGCTCTCCACAGACTGGCGCGACCATAAATGGGATTCTGACTTTACCAGTTATCTCAGGCCGGGGCATAAAATCGGCCGGGTGGAGGTGCTCTTCCCCAAGATCGAGGACGAGCGGATCCAGGAGCAGGAAGCCACTTATAAAGGCCCGGCAACTGAAGCAGCCAAAACCGGAGGAAAGGCCCGGGAGAAGGAAGAGCCGCAGCCTGTTATCGAGTTCGAGCGTTTTGCCGGACTGGATATCAGGGTGGCGCTTGTCAAGGCTGCGGAGCCTGTGTCCGGGAGCGATAAGCTGCTCAAGCTCACGCTCGATGTGGGGCCACTGGGAGAGCGCACAGTGGCCGCCGGCATTGCCGGATATTATCAGCCGTCAGCCCTGTTGGGCCGCAAGGTGCTCCTGGTGGCGAACCTGGCCCCGCGCAAGGTGATGGGGATCCAGAGCCAGGGGATGATCCTTTCTGCAGAGCATGGAGAAAAGCTAGCCCTTACAACCATTGACAGCGCGGTGGACCTTCCCCCGGGGGCTAAAATCAGTTGAATATCTGAATAATAATAAAGCACACCATCTAAAAAGACCGGCGGATATTCCATCCGCCGGTCTTTTTTCTAGCGAAACAACCCATAAAAATAACTCGTAGCATAATATGTTCTTAATTCTGCTAGACGTAGCCTTAAAACTCATTCACTTCTTTTTATTCGAATAATCAGCGGCATAAACTGCCTGTACTAGACCCTGCCTGGGGTTTGCCATACTTTAACCAATACCCTTTAACCGGACATTGCGAGTATCAGCATAAGAAAGACCCCAATAGATAATGCAAGAGCAAGAAAGGTGACTGTACTGAAGGTGAAAAAAGGCTGCACCTCAAATTGCCCGTTCATTGCCGAGAGCTTTCGCTGCACAATGTAATAGAGCCCCCGGATAAGAACGGAAAGTAAGATCCCGTAAGACAGAGAAAGCAGGCATAGCGCCATTTTAGGCCCGATTGTAGAAGGGTCATTTAAAGTAAAAAACATGCTAAGCGATCCTGCCACAGCGCCAAGAAGCATCATCGACACTACAATATCATTAAACTGGGTGTAGACCTTCAGCGCTTTTTGAGCCTCCGCAACGGACTTTTCAGCGGATGAAAATGCGGTTTTTAATGCATCAACAATATCCGACCCGCGAGTAAAAAGCAGAGCGCCGAAAACCGAACCGCCGAGGACTATTAAAAGAGACGGGATATTTGCGAAAATCAGTAAAGAGCCTGCTTGCTGGATAGCCAATCCAGAGATCAGCATAAACAGGATAAAACCAATGATAAACGACCTGGGCGGGCTGTGGGGTTTTACAGCGCAGCTCTCCTCTGTAACCGCGCAAAGGCTTAGTTTCCATTGAGCAAGCATAGAGAGCAGCTTGAGAAACATCCCGTAGAATAATGTTATGAGCGACACCGCTATTCTGGGCCCGATTGTGCTGGGATCCTGCATTGTTGCAAGCATCAGCACTAAGCCAATCAATGTTCCCCAAAGTCCGCAGTAAAGCGAGTATTCCCCTGCAGCCTGGTAAAACTGTGAAAGTTTTAAACTTTTCGTGCGCTCTATCTCTTTTTTACCGGAAAATACAAACCCGAGAGCCTCGCACATGTCGGATACTGGAAAAGCGATATAGAGCAGTAATATAACCCCGCCCAAAACAATAAGTACGCTGGGCATATTTACCAAAGGAAACAAAATACCTTCTGAATGCAAGCCCGCAAGAATAAAAAGATACATGATAATAAAGAAGAGGATTCCTTTTACCATGGCTGTACCTCCCGGCTGGAATTGGGGTGTAGATAGGGGATTAAAGAAAATTATAAAGCGCCGCCCAAAGGGAGCGCTTCGGCAGGGTTAATAGGACTATAACAACTATTCTATTATAATTCAATAATTTTTAATAATATGAAAATTGTTTCAAACTGAAAGATTTGATTTTTTCAGATTTATTCTTCCGGGTTAAGGATCTGTTGTCTTGTGGGCCTTGGCGGATCATTTTATTTTAATATTGAAAAAAGCATATCCACTCCAAAAGGACAGTCCAGCCATGACACTTAGAGAACGCGTACTCAAAACCCTGGCCCACGAACAGCCCGATATCTGCCCCTGGCATATCTCTTTTACTATCCCGGCGCGCGAAAAACTATGCGCTTTTCTCGGAGTCGATGATCTGGACCGCGCCGTGGGCAACCATCTCGCCAAGATCGAGGCAGTGCCGGATGACGGGTGGCGGGAGATCCGCCCCGATTTCTGGCAGGATGAGTTCGGCGTGGTCTGGGACCGCACACTGGACAAGGATATCGGCAATGTGGACCACTCGGCCCTGGTGCTGCTGGCGCACTCGTACCTGTGCCTGCGGCAGAGCTATGCCCCTGAAGTTACCGATCGGCCACCTCCTAAGGAAGCCATGACAGCTCTTAAACAGAATATTCCCCCGACTGCACGGGGTTTCCCCTCCACCGGGCAGAAAAAGTACGCCGCCCTGCGAAGGGTAGTGCTTGAAGAGTTGTTCGAACAAGTCATTTCTATCATGACACACTCAAGAGATGATCTTTAACTAACAAAGTAGTATTAGTGTCTTTGTGGTTAAAAAATAAAGATTTAGAAAATGTGAGAGATAATCTCTCAGACTGAATATATAAGAATCTACACAAAATCACCATAAAGCCCGGCGGATGGAATCTCCGCCGGGCTTTTAGGTTTTTTGCCCCAAATAGAGAAAAATCATCTGGCCTTGTATTTCTCATACCAGGATTCATCGAACTCATAATTATGGTCCTCGAAAGGCATGGGGGGAAGCCAACCGGGGAAACCAAGCTTGTTAATAAGAATTTCGTTTCCATCCGCTGCTTTTATAAAAGGATTACCACCGATAAACATATTATCCAGTATTAAGCGGTCACTTTTATTACCGGTTCGCAAATCTATGGCTGGCGATACAAATAGGCCGGAAAATATTGAGCGGTAGATGTCAGGGCCTGTTTCATAGGTCAGGGTATCGTTTTGTATGACTTCCTCCATGATAGCCTGGGACAGGCTGTCGATATTGGTGAATATCACGCTGTCTTTACAGGACCGGTTCAAATCGATTGTCAGAAAACGGAATCTTCGCTCTATACCGTACAATTCGAGTTGGAAACGCTGCCAGGGACCTTTGAGGACCAGCGGAAAATCTATTTCCAGGCCAAGGAGGGGCGGATAGCCGATATTTACTTCCACACCACTGTAATTTCTTGCTATTATTTGAGTTACCCCGGAGTTCCCTGTCCAGTTCTCCTCGGAGTCTTTTATTCGGACATGCCAGCTTAAAGGACCGATAGAGACCACTCTGTCTTCCACCCAGGTAACAGAAGTATCCGGGTTCATTAATACAGGGGTTCGGCCGTGTACTCCTTTCATAGTGTCAGGGGAAAAGGCTGGGCCTATGCCGGGTGGAGGGATTTTCCTCCCCACTCCGGTTAAAGTATCAGGACCTAGAATAAAAATTGATTTTTCTATATACCGGTTACTATATATGTGATAACCGTAACTGATTTCTCCCGCTTTAACTACACTCCAAAACGGGTAAATCTTTGGTTCAGTAAGGACATGGTTTTCGATAAGTATGAGAAATTGGAACTCTTCCTCTGTGGATTTAACCATAAAAGAGGCTTTTTGGCGTAACAGAGCAAGCATGTCGAAAATATTTAACGCACCGTTGCCATCTAGGTCGGCCTGGGGTGTGAGAGGCTTGGTTCCGCTCAACTGCTGTACCAGGGCCACCAGGTCCAGACCATTGAGCGAGCCATCCTGGTTGATATCACCCGGCTTTGACACGCATGATTCCATGGGTGATTGAGCCCCTAGAGCGTGGGCCTCTATCGGCTTTCCGCAAACGGGTCCAGCAGGGTAAAGAAATAGAAAACAAACCAATATAAAAACTAATGCAGACATAAGTTAACCACACCTATAGATACAAATAATAAAGCATAAAATTTTAATGGAACCTGGGATCACTGAAAACCCCAGGCTTCATTTATCATTAAGATACTATTTGATTATAACCATTTTTCTGGTGGAAGTAAAATTTTCAGTCACCAGGCGGTAAAAATAGGTCCCGGATGCAACAGGTCTGCCCATTGAGTCTGTGCCGTCCCAGAATACTAAGTGCTTACCGGGTTCACGCATGCCTCTTACCAGCTTCTTCACTAGCCTACCTCTTATGTCATAGACCGTGATCTTTACTTCCTGGGCTTCGTTTCCTGCAATGACAAAGCTGACTGTTGAACTGGGATTGAAAGGGTTCGGAAAGTTTTGTAGTAAATTTGAACTTTCTTCGGAACCTGTTATATCTGGCGAGCTTCCTACTGAGGCAAGCAAGGTACTGCCGGTCATAGGCAAATTATTAATTCTTGAAACAGAGTCTATCTCCGAAGCACCGCCGGGATACGTGCTTTTTAAATTGTCGACAAAGTCACCCCATATATATGCACCATTCAAGTCAGTAATTATATTATTCATTGACAACGGAACACCTTCTCCATCATCATTTGAATCTTTTAAATCATAAATACCGAATTTATTGTGTAACATATAATAAGCACCAATACCAGACCATTCATCCTCAGGATCATAGCATTCATTCTCCTCTAGATTTGTATTATAAACCCAGGCGGCATAATGTTCAGCCCATCCTTCTCTAAAAGAAACACTATCATCTGAAGAAGCAATGAAACAATATTTGGAGTATGATGATTCTCCACCTTGAAGTTCTCCTCCAGCATGGTAATAAACATGATGCCCGAATTCATGATAAACAGTCTCGTCATCATAGCTGGTTGAAAGAACAATTATTTTATTATCTCCATAATAATATGCTCCTTTAGCTGGATCAAGAATTGGGTCTGAGGAAGGGTATTCGCATTTTACAATGTCACAAGAAAAATCCGCATCGTCTTCTGTTTTATCTCGAACATCAAATAAATTCTGATGAACATAGGCAGCATGGTCGTAAGTTGTACTTACATCGTTGAAAGATTCATCTCCAAAATTTATTGTAAATCCATTGACTTCGCTTGAGCTGTCAATCATTGTAAATATAGGGCCTGTATCGTTAGTTACAGTATCTCCGTAACTGTTTTTCATTCTAAATATAACGCGATATGTATCTTCTACATCTACGTCATGTACAATAAACGAATAAGCGCCTGCAAAATCACCTGAATAATCTGTCCCTACCAAATCCCACTCTCCTGGGCTGGATTCTAAGTATAATTCACATAGAATATCCTCTACACCACCCTCTGTATTAAATATGCCTCCATAAACATAAATCCAATCTGAAGATAGTACAGTACCGGATTTTCTCTTCTTTTTTACATCTGTGTCTACACTATTTTTAATGCTTAAAGAACGATTTTTATACTCCATTAATTGGTTGTGATAATCCAGCACTTCTTCCCTGCTTATAATAGCTTTTGAAAAAATTGATTTTTTTAACTGGTATAATCTCTGGGCTTCTGGACTCATTTCCTTTTGAAGCCTCGTCATTTTATGATAATTAATCCATTCTTCATTATACAGCTTATTTGGCCTTATTTCCTGGGTCTCCTGCAATGAGTAATATCCCGAAAAGTCATCTTGCTGCAAGTTGTTTGCAATGAACCCTAGGATTCTTGATTTATTCCCATAATTATCCTGAACGAATGTTTCTATGTAACCAAGAGATTTTTTTAGCCATGGATTATTATCCACTTGTTCATAAATAAAGTCGGACAACACGGCACCCTTGCTGGCTTCAAGATAAATGGATTTACCGCATGTAATTACAGGCAGTTCTCCTAATAAATCATTTAATACAATTGCTCCTATATCATATGTTAGAGGGTAATCCACAGTTGGAATAATTTTAATCGACAAATATATATCTTCACCAGGAATTAATTTCCCTTTCCAGTATAAATCTCCTTCCATCAATTCTATTGCTGGTGGAATAAAGATTTTAATCTCAGATTCACTATCGATTAAATCAGGATTCAATCCTACAAGATTTAATCCAGCTTTAACTGTTATCACCATTGGATAGTTAAATCCTGCTACTTCTGTTACATCAATATCTACTTTGATTGGAGATGCTGGCTGCCAGGAATACAGCGCTGAGGCCAGCATTAACAGTGATATAACGGCTGTGCGTATCATTATGTACCTCTTTTTTTTGCGTTATTCTAACATTATAAAAATAAACTTGAAATGATATATTAATGCTCAATGCCAACCTTCTTTCTTACTGTTTCAATCTGGTTTACCAGAAGGTTGACAATCACTATTGGACAGCATTAAAATAAAAAAGCGATCCCATGAGGGATTTCCCATTGAGTCCATGCCTGGAAGTTCTTGGCTGCTTGTAAGGCATGGGCTCTTTTATTATGCATTTACTTATAATTGGTAATCATGATCAATGCTCTTTACCATTAATTTATTAAAAAAAAACAATAATGTCAAGTTTTTGCGAGTTTTAATTAAATCTTTTTTTGGTTTTCAGCAATTTGGCATACTTATTTAAAGCTGTCATGCCTCGCATTAATAAAGAAATTCCAGGAAATTGACTATTCCCGCGGCAGTGCAGCGAGGTATTTAGCCAATTTCCTGGCACTTCGTGCCACCGGAATTTCTGACTACAAAAAACAAAAGCGGTAACCCCGGAGCAAGCTCCGAGGAATTCTTTTCGATTAAACCAGAGTGTTAAGACTATTTTGTTTGGATTATCGGGTCAGTTTTCGAAGTAGGAGCGTCTCAATACACGATAAAAGGATGGTGTTGGCTTTCAGGCACTTTTTTTTAACTCAAGTGTTTGTTTCTATTTAAAAGTTGAAAAACAAAGAATACCGGAATGTTGTGGAAAGCAGGTCTGCGTGGATTCATGTTTATTTTTTTCAATTAACACCTAGTTAAAAATTTGGACTTTTTAATGTTATAAATAATCTTTATTAATAATGCTAATTTTTTTTTAAATAGGAGAATTGTTTTCAGACTTTTTCTTTCATTTAATGATCTGTTGTCTTGTGGGCCTTTGCGAATCACTTTATTTTTAATATTGAAAAAAGCATATCCACTCCAACAGGACAGTCCAGCCATGACACTTAGAGAACGGGTACTCAAAACATTGGCCCACGAACAGCCCGATATCTGCCCCTGGCATATCTCTTTTACCATTCCCGCGCGCGAAAAACTGACGGCTTATCTCGGCGTGGAGGAGCTCGAGCGCGCCGTGGGCAACCATTTCGCCAAGATCGAGGCAGTGCCGGATGACGGGTGGCGGGAGATCCGCCCTGATTTCTGGCAGGATGAGTTCGGCGTGGTCTGGGACCGCACACTGGACAAGGATATCGGCAATGTGGACCACTCGGCCCTGGTGCTTCCTGAGCCCGATCTCGGTGGTCTCACTCTTCCCGACCCCCTCGATCCCAGGCGCTACGAGCACCACGAGGAGTTCTGCAGCCGGAACCGGGACCTTTTCCGGGTCAACGATTTCGGCTTCACGCTTTTCGAGAGGGCCTGGACCCTGCGGGGCATGGAAAACCTTTTCATAGACATGGTCGAGCGCCCGGGTTTCGTGCACGAGCTGCTCGACCGCATCCTCGAGTTCAACCTGAAGATTGTCGATGGAGTGAGCCGGTTTGCAGTGGATGCCATCCTTTTCGGCGATGACTGGGGCCAGCAGCGCGGATTGATCATGGGCCCCTATTTCTGGCGCGAGTTTTTCAAGCCCCGGGCAGCCCAGGCCTACAAGCGCTGCCACGAGAAAGGCATGTACGTGATGATCCACTCCTGCGGCGATGTGAGCTCGATCATGGGGGACCTCGTTGAGATCGGGGTCGATGTGTTCAATCCCTTCCAGCCCGAGGTGATGGATATCGAGGGCATAAAAAGGGAGTTCGGCGACCTGCTCGCTTTTTTCGGCGGCATGAGCACCCAGAAGACCCTGCCTTATGCCACGCCGGATGAGGTCAAGACTCAGACTGCGTGGCTGATTGAAAAAATCGGCGCGGGCGGGGGATACATTTTCAGCCCGGCCCATGACGTGCCCAAGGACGTGCCGCCTGAGAACATGGCTGCCATGCTCGAGGTGCTGAAAAACCAGCAAGCCTGAACCCGACGCTTCTCTCCCTGCCGGTAAAGCGGCTTAACAGGCTCAAGCGCTTTGCCGGCTTTTTTTCAGGAATTTTTATTCTGCTGAGGATCTGGACCCTTGCCCCAGGCCGAAGAGATCCGCAAAATGTTCGGCAGTATCGTGGGCCGCTATGACCTGTTGAACCGCCTGCTCAGTCTGGGCCTTGACAGAAAGTGGCGCGCCGCCCTGGCCAGGAGCCTGAAAGCACAGGCCCCCGGCACTGTGCTCGACCTCTGCTGCGGAACCGGGGATCTAGGCCTTGCCGTGCTCGAGCACGCCGGGGAAGCCGAGCTGCTTGTGGCAGCCGATTTCTCCCTGCCCATGTGCCGCGCGGCGCGGTCGAAACTGAGCTCTTTTTCCCTGGGAGGCCCGGCCTGGGCCTGTGCCTGCGCGGACAGCCTGCGCCTCCCCTTTGCCGACAGGGTTTTCGATTCGGTCAGCGTGGCTTTCGGCGTGCGGAATTTCGAGGACATGGACCAGGGGCTGGCGGAAATTTTCAGGGTCACCAGGCCCGGAGGCTCTCTCTACATCCTGGAGTTCGCCCCGCCGGAGGGCTTTTTATTAAGAACCCTCTACCGGCCTTACCTCAAGCTGGTACCTCCCCTGCTGGGCCGTCTGGTGGCCGGAGCGGGAGTGGCCTACAGTTACCTCTCCTCCTCGATCGAATCTTTCCTCAGGCCCGAGGCAATGCTCAAGGCCCTTGCCTCCTGCGGTTTCCAGAATCCTAAAGCCGCAAAGCTTACCCTGGGGATAACCTATCTTTATACTGCCCGGCGCTAATAGAACAGCCGCTGTTGCATTTGATTTTTTTCAGGTTTAAATTTGATTGACAGGTATTCTAGCTTCAAGACCTTGCTTTAACACCCGCGGTCAATACATGAGACGACTGATCAAAAATCCCCTGGGGCTGGCTGCTGTGGTCCTGATCCTGGTTGCCGTGCTGATGCCGGCGGCGGCCTACCTGGGTTACCGCAGCAACCTGAGCAACCTCGATGAGATGCTTTACAGCAAGGGATCGGCTCTGATGGAATCTGTGCTGCACGGGGCTGAAAACGCTGTGTTAGCGGACGGGGAAATTATCGATGAGCTCACCGCGCACCTCGCTGACAACGCCAGATACCTTCTGCTTCTGGACGAAAAAGGCCTGCTGGATGAAACCGCGATTGCCACCCTGGCCCAGGCTGAGGGTCTTGTCCGGCTTGATCTCTATTCCCCCTCAGGCACGCTCAAGGCAAGCAGCAACCCGGCCCGGGCCCCTCTTGAATTTCCCCGGGAGCTGGCCAACGGTTACCAGGGCGAAGGGGTCTTTTCGGCTTTTATTTCCGGGGAAGCGCCTTCCGGGCCGGAAGAACAAGGCAGCGGGCAGGAGCTTTTCGCAGTCGGCCTGCAGGCTGCGGACTCCTCTGTCGGTGTGGCCTATGTGGATGCCGCCGAGCTGATCGAGCTGCGGCGCCGTCTGGGGATCGGCCTGATCCTGGATGATCTCTCCGCCATCGAAGGGGTGACCTACGCCCTGCTTCAGGACACCCTGGGAATTATCGCCGCCTCAAGCCAGGTAGTTTCCATGGGCAGTATCAAGGAAGATCCCTTTTTCCCAATCCCGGGCGGGAAAATAAAGGGGCGCTACAGGGATTATTCAGGCCAGGAGGTTTACGAGCTGGCAGCGGGCTTTCAACTGGGCGGAGAGAATTACGGCTACCTGCGCGTAGGCCTCTCCACAGAGGAAATCCGCTCGATCGCCGAGGGGGACAGAAAAAGGTTCATTATGGGAATGGTTGTTTTAATGGTGCTTTTCGCTGTGGTGGCTGCGCTTTATTTCGCAGCACGGAGCCAGTTGATTCTCGAACAGGAGCACTCGCGCATCAAGAGCCTCTCCGAAAGCGTTCTCCAGGGAATGACCGAGTCGGTTATCGTGCTCGATGAGGAAAACCGGATAATTCTTTATAATAACGCCTGCAAGAAAATATGCGGCTGTGAAGAGAGAGAGGTCCTGGGCTTTGGGATACAGAGTCTGAATCCGGCTTTAGCCGAAAAGCTCGCAGCACTCGAGCGCGATAAAATCGCTGCCCTTGAAACCGAAATCGCTCCGGCCGGGAGCCCGGACAAAATCCCGGTCATGCTCTCCGCTGCCCCGCTGGAAATCGCGGGCAAGCGCTACTCGACAATCATTATAACGGACCTTACAGACCGTAAAGAGGCCGAGAAGCTGGCCCTGCGCAATCAGAAATTTAAAACCATGGCCGAGATATCAGCCGGAGTGGCCCACGAGATCCGCAATCCTCTCAACGCAATCGGCATGAATGTCCAGAGGCTCAAACTTGAATTTACCCCCTCGGACCGGGACAAGGACGAATACGGGGAGTTTATCGATTCCGTTCTCGCGGAGGTAAAAAGAATAAACAATATTGTCGAGCAGTTTTTGACTCTGGCCCGTTTTCCAGGACCCAATCTGGCGCCGGGCAAAATTGTTTCGCTGTTAGAGGATACCGTAACTTTTCTCCAACCCGAACTGGCAGCCCGCGGGATAAAACTGGAAAAAAGCCTGGCCCAGGCGCCGCCCTTTCTTTTTGATCCGGACCAGATCAGGCAGGTGCTGACAAACCTGATCAAGAATGCGGCCGAATCCATGGGAGACGGGGGGGGCCTTAAAATCAGCGGCCGGCCTGAAGACAGCGACTACCTGCTGACTGTGAGCGACACGGGTCCCGGCATTGCCGAGGAAAACCGCGAGCGGATTTTCGAGCCTTTTTTCAGTACCAAGAAAAACGGCTTGGGTCTCGGCCTGGCCATAGTGCAGAGGATTGTCACCGAGCACGGAGGGACTATCCGGATCTTCAGTGAAAAGGGGCAGGGAACGACTTTCGTTGTCTCGCTTCCGATGAAATCCGCATGAATTTTTTCTATGTTGAATTGTGAATTACCGCTCGCCGCTAAATAAAAAATTTCTGAGGAGGAGCCGATGAAAACCGGCAGTATCCTGGTGGTTGAGGATGAGGAAACTCAGAGGAGAACCCTCACCGGCTTTCTCAAGAAAAGAGGTTATTACACTCAGGACGCTGGCTCAGGGGAACAAGCGCTTGAAATCCTCGAGGCCGGACCTTTCGACCTGGTGCTTACAGACCAGAAAATGGATGGCATAAGCGGGCTCGAATTGCTCAAAAAGGTGAAGGAGGATAATCCCGAAATCGAGGTAATCGTGCTGACCGCATTCGGGGATGTGCGCTCCGCTGTCCGGGCGGTAAAAGAGGGAGCCTATGATTACCTGACCAAACCGGTGGATCTCGAAGCGCTGGAGATCTCTATCGCCAGGGCGCTCGAACGTCGGCAGCTGGTGGCTGAAAACCGCGCTTTGCGCGAGTCGATCAGCGAGCGGCACAGCTTCGAAAGTATCATTTCCTGCAGCGGACCTATGGAATCCGTGCTCAACATGGCTGCGCGGGTGGCCAAAGTGGAAACCCCTGTGCTGATCACCGGAGAAAGCGGGACAGGAAAGGAAATGGTCGCCCGGGCGATCCACTATTCGAGCAAGCGCAAAGACAAGCCTTTCGTTCCGGTCAACTGCGCCGCGCTCAATCAAAACCTGATCGAAAGCGAGCTTTTCGGCCATGAAAAGGGCGCTTTCACCGGAGCGATCAAAGAGCGGCAGGGCAAGCTAGAATCAGCAGACGGCGGGACTCTGTTCATGGATGAGCTGGGTGAGATAAGCCCCGAAATCCAGGTCAAACTGCTCCGCTTCCTCCAGGAACGAACCTTTGAAAGAGTGGGCTCAGACAAGGTGCTCCGGGCCGATGTGCGGCTGATCGCGGCCACCAACCGCGACTTGGAAAAAGCGATCAGTCAGGGACATTTCCGGGAGGATTTCTACTACCGGATCAATGTGGTCAATATCCATATTCCCCCCTTGCGCTCGCGCAAGGAGGACATCCGGCCGCTGGTGGATCATTTTCTGGCAGCCAGCCAGGACCGCCTGGGCCGCAAAAGTTTTTCCAGGGAAGCCCTGGACTCTCTTTTGCGTTACGACTTCCCGGGAAACATCCGCGAGCTGCAGAACATTGTGGAGCGGGCCATGGTGCTTTCCCGGTCCGAGATTATCACACGTGAAGATCTCCCGCCGAGTGTCATCGCCAGGCAGGACTCTGGAAAGGCTGTACCCGGTGATACTGACTCGCTCACCGGCGCAGTGGAAAATCTCGAAAGATCGATGATCATTGAAGCCCTCGAATTATCAGGCGGCGTAAAGGTGAAAGCAGCGGATAAGCTCGGTATCACTGAACGCAACCTGCGCTATAAGATCAAGAAGCTGGGAATTTACTGACCTCTGAATCAATCATATCCTCTCTCGACCATAATGTCGAAGTTTTCGACAAAATGGTCGAAAAAGCTGTGAATAAAAAATCACCAGTCTGTTATTGTTTTAAAAACTGTGTCAGTAAACTGTTATTTTTCAATAAGTTATAAAAATGAGAAAATGTGTTTCTCTTTCTGGCATCCTTTTTGATATAAAGAGTGGTGTGCGCACTTTAAAAGCATGTTGAATGCTTTAACAGTTAAACACTCTTTATGGAGGTACCAGATGAGTAGCATGAGGATTTTTTTAGTTACCCTGCTTGCCGCAGGACTCAGCTTGAATGGTGTTTCGCTTTACGGACAAAGCGGAACCGATGACCAGACAAGCGGAAATGTTACCCAGACCCAACACGGCTTTGGCAGAGGGATGCGTGGCGGTCCCCCTCTGGACGCAGGTTTTGTGGATGAGAACTCCAACGGTATCAACGACCGTCTCGAGGACGATGACGGTGACGGCCTGATCAATGCCCATGACCCTGACCACAAGCTCTTTCGCAGCACTACTCCAATCGGGCAGGGTTATGGCTTTGTGGATGAGAACTCCAATGGCATCAATGACCGTTACGAAGACGATGACGGCGACGGCGTGATCAACCACCTCGACCCGGACAGCAAATACTACCGTGTACCAGGAACAGTTGGTGGATTCGGCTTTGGCTTTGTGGATGAAAACGCCAACGGCATCAACGACTGTCTTGAAGACGAAGACGGTGACGGCGTAATCAACGCTCTCGATCCGGACAGCAAGTACTACCGCGATCCCAATACTTTCCGCGGATTAGGACGGGGCGGCATGGGCCGCGGCCTCGGGAGCGGTTACGGTTTTATCGATGAGAATTCCAACGGTATCAATGACCGTTACGAAGACGAAGACGGTGACGGCGTGATCAACCATCTCGACTCGGACAGCAAGTATTACCGTCAGCCGGGTGTCAGCGGTCTAGGCCGCGGCTTTGTGGACGAGAACGCCAATGGGATCAATGACACACTTGAGGACGAAGACGGTGACGGTGTGATCAACGCCCTTGATCCTGACAGCAAGTACTTCCGCCCAGCGACCGGCCGCCAGGCATTAGGACGCGGCAGGATGGGCACCCGGAGTGGTGCGCAGAGGGCGGGCGGCGCGGGCAGCAGCAGGTGATAAACGAACTTCTACCGGAGCTCCCCTCGCGGGAGCTCCGGCAATTTTTTTGAAGTGCGATAAGGATCTGTATCATGAATAACAATAATTTAAAATATATTATCCTGGCAGTTTTAATTACTGTTTTTAATTTTGCAAACCTTGCAGGCCAGGAGAAAGAACAATCACCCGGCGCTGAAAAGCCTGGCAAGACCAAGGCTGTAAAAGAAAAAGCCGGGCCGGGTCAGGGAAAGACCGAAATTCAATCTGAAAAAAGCCAAAGCCAAGCCATAAAAATAATCGGCTTCGCGGACCGGAACCGTGACGGGATAAATGACCTGTTCACCGATGCCAATGGGGACGGGATCAACGATATCACAGGAAAACCTTACCCCCACTGGTTCAAGTTCGAAGACAAGAATGAAGACAAGATCAACGATCTGTTCGTGGACCGGGACGGTGACGGGGTCAACGATCTGAGTGTCGAATTCATTGACTCGGACAGTGACGGGATCAACGACAACATAGTGGATTATAATCGCGACTACATAAACGACATAAGCGGCTTGCGATACAGCCGCAAGAGCCTGCGCGGCTACAAGTTCGGATTTATCAAAGAGGAAAGACAGGGCATGATGCGCAACTTTATCGATGAAGACGCGGACGGGATCCCGGATATGAGGCAGCGCGGCGGGCCTGGCTATCGCGGCGGGCGTGACCAGTTTATCGACCGGGACGGCGACGGCATTGATGACAGAAGACAGATCATGCAAAGGCACAAAAAAGAAATGAGGGGAGAAAAGAAATGAGGAGATCACTTTTTGCGCTTCTAGCGCTTGTCTTATCCTTTACCGGCTATTCGTACGGCCAGAAAGATCTCAGGTTCGGCACCAATATGCTGGCGGATGACAATATTTACCGTAATTACGCCCGGAAAGGCGATCTGATTTTTATGCCTTACGCCAGCCTGGGTTATGGGCTGTCGAGCGGCGATTTCAACAACTTCTCCTTTGGTTATGAGGGCGATTTTTTCCTGTTCCGCAAGCTTAGCCACCGCGACTTCTCTGTGCACCAGCTCGGTGCGGATTACAACCACCTCTGGCCCGAGTCAAAAAACTTGCTCGCTTTAGGGGGCAAGGTGGAAGCGCGGTTCAACCCCGCTGACTACAAGTATTACAATTACACCTCGGGTGGGTTATACCTGAATTATAAAACGTACCTGAGAGAAAATGTCGTGCTTTTAGCAGGCTACAACCTGAACGGTAAAAATTTCTCGGAGTTCTCTGAGTTCAATTACGTGGAAAACATCTTCGCCATTCAAACCAGCATTTTCTTTTCAACAAAGACCACGCTGCGCTTGAGCGCCAATTACTATCATAAAAATTACACTACCGGCATCTCGAGCCTTGACTCTTTGTACGTTCCTTCTTTAATAATCCCTGATACTGAACAGGGTGAAGCTGGCCAGGGCGGAATGGGCCAAGGTGGTATGGGTCAGGGCGGATTCGGAAACGGCGGCGTGGGGTCTGGCCTCAGGTGGCAAGGCTACTGGCAAAACCGTCCGCAATCACAGCAATTGCTGGAATTATCCGAGGGCCATTACTGGTACAGAATCAGGGAAGATGAATTCCCGAGCACGGACCAGTTGAAGCTCGGTATCACCGTGGCCCAGAACCTGGCCGAGGGCACAGGGCTGATGGTCAGCTATGCCGGAAGGATAAATCCCAGCAGCCATAACCGCTTCCTCGCCAACCTCGGTGAATCCGTGCTGAACAACGAAGAACTATTCGACGATCATTACAGCTATATCGGCCATGAGGGTACCGTGCAGCTCAAACAAATGCTCCCTGCGCAATCCACACTGACCCTGCTTTTTACAGCCCGCCAGCGCAATTTCAGCGGCCGCCCGGCCATGGACCTCGAGGGATACTACCTGCCCGGCGGCGAAAGCCGCCTGGACAAGGCGTTTTTATTCGAGGCCGAGTTTGCCAAAAGAATCAGTCTAGGGTCCTACCCGCTGCTCAATGATTTCGATTTTACAGTCCAGTTCGGTGCGGGTAAAAACAGCAGCAATGACGAGTATTACAACTACCGGAACACTTATTTCCTGTTTTCGATGGAGAAAGCTTTCTGATATACTTGCACCGGCCCGCTTATTCTCCCTCAGCACAATCTTGAGCAGCACCTCTATCCTGGCTTATCTTTCTATTTTATATACAAAGCTCGATTTAATACAGGGAGCATTAAATATTTTCAATTTATATTGTTTTTATATGCTTTAGCCTTTGTTATTAATATAAGTTGAGTAAACAGGAATGATTTACCAGATGTCGATTCTTACATTTAAGGCGCCGGCGACTTACTTTACCTGACAACGGTTGAAATACCCCGGGAGAAAAGCTTCTACAACTGCCGAAAAGAGGTTTTAGTGCAACTACCTGGGATGGTAGATCATCCCAGGTGAAACCAGGGGCCATAAGAAGCCCTGAAGTCCGGGGACCCTGATTTTGGAGCGTGTAGAAGACACGTAATTTCCATCATCGCCATATTAGATGTACAACGCCCAGGCAGGCCTTTGCGCAGGCTTCCTGCGCAAAGGCGAGCTTGGCGAAGTGGAGCAGAAGTCTCAGGTGCCAGGATTAACTTTTGTTTCTTTTTGTTTAAAAAGAAATGGTTTTGCTTCTTTTGCCTTCAAAAGAAGAATAAAAATTTACCTTTACGGATAAATGTAACCAGTTTTATGACCTGAATAGTGAGTATAAAAGGCGCCTGAAAATTATGCGTTTCAAATCAAGACAAGATCTTGCATTTTAAGTTTAAAAATTATTACATTTAAAATGAAATGGGAGATGAAATATTTTATTAACCTTTCCCGTTAAACGTAAGATTCATTGCGTTCAAGTCCCGCAGGATTTTTCATTCTGACCCTGGATCTTTATCTTTAAAAAATTTCAATCTGCTGTTTGACTTTGCGCTTTTAAATCCATCAGCACCCTTTTGACTTCGGCATAATTATACCTTTGGCCTACATCTTTTAGGGAGTTCCTATGCAAACAGTCCTGAAATATGCCCTGATCCTTGTTTTTATTTCACTGGTTATCGCCGGCGGCATTATTGCACAGGTCAAGGTCAGCGGAGAAGCCCTTGGTACGAGGAAATACGATGATTTTGAAAAGCCCAAATTCTGCGGCACCTCCTGCCATGTAGATTTTTACCGCCAGTGGCAGCAGGAGATGCACTCCCAGGCGTATGTCCACCACTGGGACGAAATCGAGTATTTCAAGCTCGCTGTGCCGCACGCCAGCAAAGATCCGATGGTGGCCGAGGTCAAAGCCGGCTGCAATGGCTGCCACACCCCTATGGCCTTTCTTGCTGGAGATGTCCCGCCCCCTTTGCCTGAGAAAAACAGCCGGGCCAATGAAGCAGTATTCTGTGATCTTTGCCACACTATAACCGGCTTCCAGGGAGATGTCCCACACAATTTCAACTATGTATCCGAGCCTGGAAACGTGAAATACGGCCCCCGCGGCGGAGTGACCTCCCCGGAACACGAGATCCGGAAAAGTGATTTCTTATCCACTCCTGAGTTCTGCGGCACCTGCCATAATGAAAAAAACCCTTATGGAATGTGGGTCAAATCCACGCACCTCGAGTGGAAAGAAGGGCCGTATGCCAAGGAAGGGGTCAGGTGCCACGACTGCCACATGCCCCCTGCCCAGGGAGTGAGAGCCTCCATGGGCAAAACCTTACCCGATGTCCGCCAGCACCTGTTTCACGGGGCCCATGACCCGGGTAAGATCAGAGGGACGCTCGAGCTGCGCATCCACCCGGACATTCTTGAGACTGAACCCGGCGACAAGGTTGTTTTCACGGTGGTCGTATTCAACCAGAAAGCCGGGCACAAGTTCCCTACTGGCTCGGTTGAAGACCGCATTGTCTGGCTGCATGTCGAGGCCACTGACTCAAAGGGCAAAGTCTACCACCTCCCGGTGGACCCCAAAGGGTTCGAGGGCGAAAAGTACACTATCGCCAGCGATGAGCTTGCCTATCAGGACATGGGCATTGCTCTCGACGACCCGAATTTCAAAGGAGTCAGAAGGGAAGAAGTCCCGGTCGGCGACCGGATATTCAGAATGGCGTATTTCGACCCCCAGGGCAGGATGACTATCCAGCAGTGGAACACAAAATCTTTCGGTGTGGATTACCGGGTTCCTCCGCGCGGCACCCGCATAGAGCACTACTCCTTTAACCTGCCATTTGATGTCGCCCCCGGCCCGATGACAGTCAAGGCTGCTGCCAACTACAGAAAGCTGGTCAAACCAGTGGCCGACTTCTTGAAAGTGCCGGAGGACGAATCTGAAATAATTTTAGTGAACCAACATTCCACCACAATCACCATCCTGGATTGAAAAAGGAGAAAAAATGAGAAAAAAATTTACCGGTCAGTTAGTCTTTTACATCCTCGCTCTCGGTTTCTTCTCAACTCTATTCAACAACTCCCTGTACGGGATTCCGGCTTTTGCCAGAAAGTACCGTATGAGCTGCAAGACATGCCATACTCCCATTCCAAAGCTCAAGCCGTACGGGGATGACTTCGCGGCCAACGGGTTTCAGCTCCCGGACCAGGAAGCCCCGAGATATTTTGTGGATACCGGAGATGATAAGCTATCGCTCATCCGTGAGATACCGCTCGCTTTCCGCTTTGACGGGTTCTTAAACTACAACGATTACGCCGGGAAAAAAACGGACTTCACCACTCCTTATATAATGAAACTCCTCTCAGGAGGGGCGCTCGCTGACCATGTCTCCTATTATTTCTACTTTTTGATGAACGAAACAGGGGATATCGTCGGTATCGAGGATGCATACCTGATGTTCAACAACCTGCTGGGCGCTGATTTCGATATTTACCTGGGACAGTTCCAGATCTCCGATCCCCTGTTCAAAAGGGAGCTGCGCCTCACTTTCGAGGATTACAAGATTTACAAGACTAATGTGGGAGAATCCAGGATTGATCTTTCTTACAGCAGAGGTATGATAGTCACTTACGGCCTGCCTTCAGGCACGGACCTGATCTTCGAGCTTGTGAACGGCAACGGAATCGGCCCAGCCACGGACGAAAGAGACTTCGACTCCGATAAGTACAAAGATCTGATGTTCCGCATATCCCAGGATTTCAACAAGAATCTCCGCCTGGGCTTTTTCGCTTACAGCGGGCGTGAAAGAAGCCTCGGGATGCTGAACAAAGCCTGGCTCCTGGGCCCTGATGCAACAATCTCAGCGGGCGATAAATTCCAGTTGAACCTGCAATATGTGGAAAGAAGGGACCATAACCCGTTCTTTCTCACTGACAAGGGAGATGAGATTAAAACCAAAGGCGCTTTCGGAGAGATGATTATCTCGCCCAAAGGCGATGAAAGCAGGGTGTTCCTGGTAGGTCTTTTCAACTGGGTCGATTCTGACCTGAATGAGCTGGATTACAAGAGCTTCTCAGGCCACCTGAGCTATGTACTCAGACGGAACATACGCCTGGTCGCTGAATACACACGAATTTTTTCCAATGATAAAAACAGGCTGGGCGCCGGTTTTGTTGCCGCCTTTTAACCGTTAAAGTTTTAACTGCTTCCATATCTTATAAAAGGGGGAGGCTGTCGCGGCCTCCCCCTTTTTTGCCTGATACACCATTTTTCTGTTTACGAGCTCAAAACAAATTAAAATCCGACACTTATTTATTAAAGTGTCTTAAGTCGGATTATTCATAAAACTTGTCGCTACTCCAGACCATTATGAACAAACGGCAACCGGAAGTTTTTATGATAACCTTTTGGAATTCAGGAGACAGGAGTCAGAATTCAGAATATTTTTGGAAATGATTACCAGAGTTTTTAAACTTCTGACTCCTGGCTTCTGAATTCTTGTCCGGTCTGGAGCAAATGCTTGAAAGACCGAAAGACTGTTCCTTTCTACTAAATTTTGTGAATAATCCAGGTTAACATGTCCTTTTGCTCTATTGTCTGAATCAAACTTGAACCGTTTATTTAAATATTTTCTTAACTTGGAATGCTCTTTACTTGAACAATAAAATATGTTGACATTATTTTGTCCATGTTTTAAATTTTTCGAGTATATTTTCCCTAATCCGGCAATTCTTTCTAATTTTTACAGAACCACAGGGTCCCCGAACTAAATGTCCTTTAAACGGCAGATCTTTAATTTACTTATATTCTTTCTCTTAACGTCGTATGCTTATTCAGAACTGAGGGCGGAGCTCATTCTCAGCGGCAGTTCGCAGTCGCTCTTCTACAGTCGGGAAAACCTGCCTGTGCTATCTAATGGAGACGAGACCGACAATTTTAGATATTTTCAATACTTGAAGATGAAGCTGAGCAATAAAGGAGAAAAAAGCTCGATTTCTTTCCGGACTTACCTTCGCGTCTCGGATGATCTTAATCCCGAATACACTGATGACAGCCTCTGGCGCCTTTACAATGGATACCTGCAGTGGGACAGGGGCATCACGAGCTTCAGTCTCGGTAGGCAATGGCTCCACCTCGGTCCCGGAAGCTTGACTCTCGATGGGCTGAAAGTGAGTATCGGATCCCAGGGCAGGCACAAGCTTACAGGCTACTTTGGGACAGAAAGCCCTTATAGCAGGAGTTTCGGCACTCTCGGCTGGGAGCGCGCCCGATCCGGAGGAATATATTTCAGTACCCGGCCTGTCAGCAGGGCAGATATAGGTCTCGGGTGGTATCAGAAAAATCGTGCAGGTGAAGTCGCCTTGCGGGAAATCGGCTTTAACGGTAAACTCAGGCTGCCTATTGACCTTGATTTAAGTGGCAGACTGGATCTCAATCTCCTGACTGACCGGGTGCAAAAAGGTATTGTCCGTTTCAGCTACCGGGGTATTAAGCGCCTGAGTTTCACAGGCGAGTACAAGCATTACGAGCCCCGTCTTTTCTACCAGAGCTACTTTCGCCGTTTCAAGCCCGAAGCCAATGACCAGGTGCGGGGAGGCGTTGTGTTTTTCCTGCGTCCCGAGGTAACCCTGAGTATGACCTATTCCGCGATTTTCTTTGAAGAGGAGAGCAGCAGTTACCTGAGCCTGGGCGCAAGCTGCCCGTACGGTTCCGTAACCTATTACAGAGGGGACGGCTACGGGGGCGATGAGAATGGTTTTGCAGTCGGCGCCAGTTTACCGTTTGCTAAAAAATTCGAGCTGTTTGCAGATCTCGACTATTCCCGCTACCGCTTCTATGAGGATGAGGACCGGGATTATCTGTTCTCCTCGATTTTCGGGATTAACTGGCAGCCGAGAAAAGACATAAACGCCAGCCTCGAGTTCGAGGATTTCAACAACGATGCTTTCAGCAAAGACTTCCGCGCATTGATCAAGGTTGCTTACAATTTCAGCAACGTGTTTTGAGTTTTAAAAAAGCATGATGAAAAAAATCAACGGAAATTTACTCTTGTTCGCAATCCTTGGGCTGGCGTTTTTCTGGGCCGCTGTTCCGGGTTCCACAGCTCGGGAAAAACCCGAAATAATCTTCTCACACCGTCTGCACACTGAGGACGTGGGAGTCGAGTGCGAGGTCTGCCACGCCAAAGCGGGTGAAAGTAAAAGCGGCTTAGACAATCTGATGCCCGAAAAGAAGGTCTGCCTGGTCTGCCATGAAGACGATGTAGATAAATGCGAAAAATGCCACAGGAATAAAGAGAAACCCCGGGCGATCGAGCGTATCACCGCTTACAGCCCCAAGTTTAACCACGCTGTTCACCTGGAAAAAGGCGCGGCCTGTGAAAGGTGCCATAGCGGGGTCTCAAAATCCGACTCGGCTTCCACGGAGCATATCCCCGGCATGGCTGTCTGTATGCAGTGTCACGATGGGATACAGGCTGGAAAAGATTGCATAATCTGCCACGAACACCCCCGGGGCAGGCTGCCCGAAGATCACATTCTGCCTCTCTGGCAGAAACATCATGGCGATGAAGCGCGGATAGACAACGGCACCGCCTGCATAATGTGCCATAACCGGAACGATTGCCAGGAATGCCACCAGGGCGATAATCTCAGCCCCCGTGCGCATCCTCCGGGTTTTGAATACAAGCATGGGATAGAGATCCGCACCGGGCGAACCGAGTGCGCCGCCTGTCACGAGGACCGGGCATTCTGCATCGAGTGCCACACTGAGAGGCAGGTCTATCCACGCTCTCATCAGAGAGCATCCTGGGCCAATGATATACCCGGCTCCGGGGGCAGCCATAAAATCCAGGCGCTGATCAATATCGAGAACTGCGCGGCCTGCCATACCGACGAGCCTGATAGCGACCCTGTATGCGCGGCCTGCCACGGGAGATAACCATAATAGAAGGCCTGATAGATTCTGCAGATATGTATCTACATTTCAGAAAATTCGCTCTGGTACTAGGCGCTTGTATCCTTTTTTTTCATGGTTGTGCTGACCGGAAAGAGCCTAATGAGCCCAAGGTTCACCCGGAAGAATGGGCAGAGGAAAGCTCACCTGATTTCCACGGGAACAAGGTCACTCTCTCAGGGCTCGTTTCCTGTCCCGCATGCCACGGTGCTGACTACCGCGGTATTCAAGGCAGCGGCGTTTCCTGTTACTCCTGCCATGACGGTCCGGGAGGCCATCCTGTCGGTTGGGTCAAACAGTCCTCTGAAGGCCTTCATCCCATAAAAGTTGCCGCTGAGGGGACCGGCGCTTGCGCCCCCTGCCACGGTGAGAACTTCCAGGGCAAGAAATATAACGGCGGCTCCTGTTACTCCTGTCACGGCGGACCGAGCGGACACCCGACCCAGGGCTGGCTTGAAAAATCGAGTGACAAATTTCACGGCCTGGACGCCAGCAGGCAAAATCTGGTCGGCTGCACCCCCTGCCACGGCACAGACTATGCCGGAGGCACCAGCGGAGTTTCCTGCACTTCCTGCCACGATTCCCGGAGCGGCCACCCCTTGGAGGAGGGCTGGCTCGATTCGACTTCTGACAACTCCCATCCGGTCCGCAAGAATCAGGCAGGAAAGAAATATTGCGCCGGCTGCCATGGAGAGGATTTTAAAGGCGGCAATTCCGGGGTGAGCTGCTACTCCTGTCATGAAGGTCCCAGCGGGCATCCTTTCGGCTGGATGGAGGAAGCGAGCCAGAACTACCACGGGTTGGCTGCAAGCAGCCGGAGCCTTGGCTACTGCACTGTCTGCCATGGCAAGGACTTTAACGGCGGCTTCAGCGGCACATCCTGCAAAACCTGTCACACCACCCAAAGCGGGCACCCCTCGAGCGGCTGGCTGGTACCCGGTGACCCGAATTTCCACGGATTCCGTCTCTCCCGAACAGGCACAGGCTATTGCGCCGGCTGCCACGGCGGGGATTTCAAGGGCGGGGTTGCCGGTATAAGCTGCTACACCTGCCATAATGGGCCGAGTGGACATCCCGCGGGCTGGCTCGATAAAAGAAGCCCGAACTTTCACTCAATTGCCGTAAACACCCGGGGCCTGGACGCCTGCGCTCTCTGCCATGGCGAGGACTTTAACGGCGGGATCAGCGGGAAATCATGCAGGACCTGTCATATTCGTGAAACCTGGCTTCCCCTCTAAAAATTAATTAATCTGCATCGGCGATAGTAAATTTTCAGACCGCATGATTTTCTTTTCATCTAGACAATTTTATTTTATAAATTATTGCAACTGATTATCTTGTTCTTTATTACTATCGAACCAGACAGACAAGAACCCCGGATTGCGTCTTAACCTCTCGATTGACTCTTTGGCTTCAAACTGTTTTCACTCATCTCGACCGATATGCTTCTAAGCTGAAACGCAAGGATAGCTCAGGCTTGATAAAAACAACACGATCCGTGCCAAATACAGAAAGGAGCATTTTTTATGTCCCAGAGTTCCCGGAAAGGTCGGCGAAACTTTCTTAACCTTTTCCTGGGGGGAAGTTCCCTGGCATTTCTGGCCGCAATCTTCTATCCAGCGATCAAATTTCTCAACCCGCCGGAAGTCGAGGACTCGAACACTGAAGCGATCAGTGCCGGTAAAGTGGAAGATTTCAAAAAGGGAAGCGGCAAAGTAGTCAAATTCGGCAGTAAACCGGCCTTGGTTATCAGGGACGATTCCAGCGAGTTCAAAGCGTTTCTGGCTGTTTGCACTCATCTACAGTGCACGGTTCAATATCTCCCTGATGAAAAAGTAATCTGGTGTGCCTGTCACAACGGGAAATACGATTTGAACGGGATAAATATCTCCGGCCCCCCGCCCCGGCCCTTGACCCCCCTTAAAGTCAATATCCAGCAGGATGAAATTTTTATCTCGAGGGAAGCCTGATCCATGCCGCTCAAAAGACTGTACGACCAAGTTTACGAATGGGTTGACGAGCGAGTGGGTTTGGATGAGATGATCCATTTCCTGCGTAAAAAGGAAATCCCCATATTTGCCCACTCGATCTGGTATTATTTCGGCGGGATCTCCCTGTTTCTGTTCATGGTCCAGGTGACAACCGGCATTATGCTGCTGATGTATTACCGTCCGGGGGTAAGCTCCTCGTTCGAAAGTCTCCAGTTTATTGTCAGCAAGGTCCATTTCGGCTGGCTCGTGCGGGATATCCACTCCTGGTGTGCAAACCTGATGATCCTATGTGTTTTTATCCACATGTTCAGCGTTTTTTTCCTGAGATCCTATCGCAAACCGAGGGAAATGACCTGGCTAAGCGGAATGGTTCTGCTCTCATTAGCTCTCGCTTTCGGTTTCAGCGGCTACCTGCTGCCCTGGAACGAGCTGGCCTTTTTCGCCACCAAGGTCGGCACTGACATAGCCGGCAGCGTACCCCTGGCAGGCGATTATATCGTGCGTGCTATTCGCGGGGGTCCGGATGTGACCGGCGCCACCCTTTCGCGATTTTTCGGCATCCATGTGAGCGTACTGCCGGGAATCTTTATTATTGTCCTGGGTGTCCATCTGTATCTGCTTCAGCGGCAGGGTCTAAGCGAGCCTATAGCCTGGGAAAAACTGCCCCCGGAAAGAAAAAAAGTGATGTCCTTTTTCCCCAACTTCTCGCTGCGCGAAATGATTTTCTGGCTGGCGGCGCTTTTGGTGATCAACGCCCTGGCCGTGTTCTTTCCCTGGGAGTTGGGGATCAAGGCCGATCCTTTCGCCTCGGCTCCGGCAGGAATCAGGCCCGAATGGTATTTCATGTTCATGTTCCAGACCTTGAAAATGCTCCCGCCTCATGTCGGACCCCTCGAGGGAGAGCTGGCGGGCCTGGCCCTGATCAATCTCGGCGGCCTGCTCTGGCTCACCCTGCCCTTCTGGGACAGGTGGTCCGGAACCGGAAGCCCGAAAGCCAGGCTCATTACATGGCTTGGAATCGTTATTATCGCTTACATTGTGCTGATGACTATCCTCGGCTATGTCTTACCCTGAAGCGGAGGCTCGAGACACACAAGCGCCTGATCCGGCGTTTCTGTAAAATTTTTAAGGGGATAACCCATGAACCTTAAAGCTGTGCTGACTGTCTTTTCATCTGCACTTCTCTCGGCCGCCCTGGCCAGTGGGGCAAAGGCCGCCGCTGAAAACAATTGCCTGTCCTGCCATGCCAGGCTGATGCAGAGATATTCCACCCCCACGGTACTTTATGAAAAGGATATACACCAGAAAGCCGGCTTGATCTGCTCGGATTGCCACGGTGGCGACCCCGAGGGAAAAAAATGGCACGGCCCCAGGAATCCTGCGCAAGGGTTCCTCGGGGCGCCCGCTCCGGCCGAAATTCCGACTTTCTGCGACCGCTGCCACGGCAATGTCGTATACATGAGATCGCATAATCTTTCCCTGCCTGTGGATCAGCTTGTGAAGTACCGCACGAGCCGCCACGGAGAGCTGCTCCTGGGACAGGGAGATATTAAAGCCGCAAGCTGTGTGAGCTGCCATAGCGTGCATGATATCAGGCAGGTCGGGGATCCAGGTTCATCCGTTTATCCGGTAAATCTACCGGGGACCTGCGCCGGATGTCACGCGGATGCCCAGTATATGGCCGGCTACGGTATCCCGACAGATCAGTTCGCGAAATTTGCCGGGAGTGTACACGGTGTGGCTCTTCTCGAGCGCGGAGATGTCGGCGCGCCGGCCTGCAACGACTGCCATGGCAACCACGGCGCTATCCCTCCGGAGGTCGACCATATCTCGCAGGTCTGTGGCCTGTGCCATGTGAATAACGAAAAGCTCTACCGGGAAAGCTTCCATGCAGAAATATTCAAAGCGCTCGGAAGTCCGGATTGTGAGACCTGTCACGGCAACCACGGAATCAGGCACCCTGATGAGAGCTTCCTAGGCGCCGGGGAAAATTCAGTTTGCGGCAATTGCCACGAGCAGTCCCGGAATGATGCGGGCTTTGCCCTGGGGCTGGCCATGAGAAGCATCCTCGACAGCCTGGCTGCCTCTCTTTCAGCCACCACCGGACTGGTGGAAAAGGCCGAGCAACTGGGCATGGAAACCTCCGAGCTCAGCCTCTCCCTGCGTGATGTGCGGCAGAGCCTGATCGAGGCCAGAACGATGATCCACTCTTTCGATGATACAGAGGTGAGCAAAGCCGCCCAGCCTGGGGTCAAACTCGCTCTCGAGCTGAAAGCAGGCGCCCTGGACTTGCTGAGCGAGCACAAGAAGAGACGCTGGTGGCTCGGAGGGATAAGCCTTATTGTCCTGGCTCTTATCGCCGGGCTCTATTTAAAACTGCGCGAAATAGAGAAGTGATTAAAGAATAACCTCTCTATCACAAAGAGCGCTTTTAATATCAAAGACCGGCTGTCCGGGAAAACAGCCGGTCTTTGATGTTCCAACGGGAACCATATCTTTGGTTTTATGCACTTTTTACGACAGCCATAGAGGATTCAAAGGGTATTATTCTGATAAAATCCCCCCTGACCCCTTTTGGGGAAAGGAGGGAATAAACCTCCCCCTTTGGCAAAGGGACCCCACGGGGATTCAATAATCCGCTCTCGATTAATAATGGCTCTATTTCTGTAGTAAAAACAGTATTAGATCTTCAAACTACTTCAACAGCACCATCTTGCGTGTCTGCACAAACGAGCCGGCCCGCATGCGGTAGAAGAAAACTCCGCTGGCCACTTTCCGTCCCTGGTTATCCGTGCCGTCCCAGAATACTGTGTATGTCCCCGCATTTCTGGTTTCATCGACCAGGGTACGAACTATCTGGCCCCGGAGGTCAAAAACCTCCAGGATAACATGCACGGAGTTCCCTTCCGGAACGCTGTAGCTGATAGTCGTAGCCGGGTTAAACGGGTTGGGACTGTTCTGGGACAGAGAAAACGCCTTGGGAAGGACCGAGCTTCCGGCGCTGTCATAAAGCGCGATCCGGAAAGCTTCTGCCTCTTCCTCTGTCAGGTTCATCTGCGCTATCATCGTTTTCACGTATTCAATATCCTCAGCAGTCAAACCCTCCATCTTCTCGGCTGGAATCCAGATCTCGGCTGAGGCAAGCTGGGTTGTGAATTCAGTACAGCTACGATTCTGGATACGCTTCAGCAGGGCGATGACATCATCAATAGAAAAATGCCCGTCGAGATTCCTGTCCAAACAGGAATTTTCTGGATCATCACGCGCCAGAATCAATAAAGAGATCACATCACTGATCGTGCGTTTTCCATCCCCGTTCAAGTCGCAATTAGCACAATCCGAGTCCAGCCACAAAGATTCGTATGCATCTTCGAGCAGTACTGTGGCCAGCTTGGGGTTGTGAACACCGAGACTGCGGTCGTTATACACCAGATTATAGTTATAGGCGGCTTTCATTTGCGTTTCGGTGATATAGCCCGAATCCACATCCTCCTGGCTGTAACGTGGCACTCCGATGAGGTAGCTCTGGTAACTCGGAACATCAGCAGCAGTGTAAAGCACTAGCCTGGACTTGACCGCATCGAGCAACTCCTGGACCCTGGTCTGGATTCCGCGGTAATCGAAGTCATCATCAATGTCGCTGTGGCAGCGGCTGCAGGCTTCGGTCAGGCGAACCTCGGTTGTGTCACCGGTGATGCTGTCCACTAGCTCAGCCTCCATAGCGAAAGAGTGGCCGCCGACCACAAAACCCTTTTCTGCAGAAGCCTCGGACATGTGGCAGCCCGCGCAGCGCTCTTCATTCACTGTATTGTGCATGTTGGCTGTGGGATACACCTTGCCTGGATAGCGGTAGCCCAAAGTACCGTTAAGCATGTCTGTCTGACCGGAGTAATGCGGACGGGTACCGGGCACAAACGTTCCCGGGCGCAGGTGATGACACACATCACAGGCATGCGCAGCTTCGCCGGTCGACTCGTACTTCGTACCGCCTGCCAGAACCGAGTTATAGTCCAAAACAGCCCGCAGCTGGTGTTCCCCTGTTGCATCATGAGGATCGTGGCACACGGTACAGGTGATTCCATGCAATGTTTTGTACGCTGCCGTTGAACCATGTTCGGCGCTGACATTGACCTCGAAAAATCCTTCAGCCGTATGGCAAGCCACGCATTCGTTTCCCTCTTGATTGAAATGCTCGGTGGTCTCGAACTCTTTACCGTGACCGGAATTTTTCCACTGGGTCGGAAAATAGTGATGCGACCCATCCTCATGGCAGTAGGCGCAGACGCTGGCATCATAAGACACCGCGATCGTTGCCGGATTTCCCCCGTGCTCGCTTCCCGGCCCGTGGCAGCTCTCGCACTGGATGTTAGCCAGCTGGGCAGTATGGGGATAATTGATCACCATAGAGTCAAAAACCCCTTCATGAAGCGAGTCAGGGAAAGTCCAGCCTTCTTCAGAGGCCACATCATCGAAACCGCCATTCACAGCCAGAGTGTCATAGCCCACGGTGTGGCACTCAATGCAGGACTCGGTGTAATGGCTGCTGAGTGTGCCATCCAGCCCTCGTTCCAGCATGGCAGCATGGCCTGTCGCGCTCCATTCCTGCGCCCTTGCTGAATGACAAAGACCGCACTGGGGATAGGCTGGCGCAGCTCCGCCGATAGTGCCCACTCCGACATAAGTGGCGGCCGTAATGGTGATCTCATCCGAGGTGGCAAGACCCGCTGTATCCGTATAATTCAAAGTAACTATGTACGAGCCTTCCAGATCCGGAATAAAGTAAACCTCACGCATATCTGTCGCGCTCAAAGTGGAGGTAGATCCATCCGGCGCTGTCAGTGACCATGAATAACTACCTTCGTGTTCACTCCTTAAATAAACCGGCTGGCCCACCCCTGTTACACTAAGCGGCTGGGACCGCTGGGTTTTCAACCCCAGGTCGTGTACCTCCTGCGGTGAATAACCTATAAGCCTGATAGCCGCTTCAGCGGCGCTCACTGGTCTAAGTAATAGAACAGAAAGACAAGCCGCTCCAAAAAAACAGATTAAGTGTCGGGGCATATCTTGTCTCCAACTTAATGGAGGAAGCCTTTTTTCAAAAAACTAGAAAAAAGAGAATCCAGAATTGACAAAATATCGAGATCCAATAAATCGTTTTTCTGCCTGCTTTCCTTTCCGGACTGCTGATTTCGAAAAAATCAGCAGAGACCTTTAGCAGGCCTTTCCTTAGCGGTACGAACCTTCGCTGCATACTTTCCTTACTTTTTCTCTACTTGGCTTGATAACTGAAACCCTGTCTTTTTGGTCCATATTCCTCCATTTGCTAGCTGTTTTAACCTTTTATTATGCAGACAAGCCGTATGCATGATATCTGTGTGAGGATAAAGCCCTTTTTTTTATTCGCCCGCCATCAAAAACGAAAACCCCAATGTTTTTTTCTTTGACCAGAGAGGGCGCCTGAATGAATCCTCAAAGGAAAACGGGCGCTCCTTCTTTAGTGTTTTCTGCAGTTATAACAAGCGCCAAAGGCTCAACAAGCAGTCGGCCAGGCAAACTGAAAAGCGCACGACCGATTGAAATGCAACACCGGTGCTCTGCCTTTGGATCAAGGCGGTATTTTTTTGTTAAATCCAAGTTCGATTTGATAAAACCGCCTTTATGTCCCTGGTAAATGCCCCGGTTTGCATACTTCTCAAACTCTTATGCAGTTAAAGCCGGCCGGCTCTTTTGATTTATTTGAAGAACTACAAGCTTAGTACTGTAACTCGAAAATACGGTGCCGTATTTTTTCCAGCAACGCTGTGCGGACTCGTAGGGGCGACCGGCGGTCGCCCGAACAGGGCGAGGCATGCCTCGCCACTACGTTTACTAAATTTGTAATTTGGTTTAAAACAATACGCTACACTATTTATGAATTCATG
>DATKXY010000007.1:0-37053 GCA_035528795.1 archaeon
GTTACCGGTTCAATCGCCGATATTGGGGACGCCAGGCGTTCCATCGTCTTCTAAATGCCTGTGCTTCAACAAGTACTACTATTACGCGAGATCAATTAATGTGTCCTAAAAAGCTACGCTGAGTAGAGTCAATAGTCCATAGAAAAATATTTATAAACTTTGTTTTTTTGCGGGGTAGTATTAACAAAGAACAAATTCGAATAAAGCATTAAAAAACCGGGCGCAGTTGATAATTGATATCAGTCCTTTCCAGGCTGGACTAAAGGGTCTTATCAGACAAAAATAATTCTCTAATTCTTCTGAGCTTTTGAAATTCTTTATCAACATGCTTAATGAGTTCAAGTTTTTTTTCAGACATTTATAATAATCGTTAAGCGCTAAGGGGGGGAGGATTTAATGCTCAAAAGGAAAATTGCTCTCAACAGGTATGCCAAGCTCTTATTGGGTTTTATCTTTGTCTCGTTTTCATTTTTATTTTCGTGCAGCGGGGCTGATAACACTTACGATAATCCATATTTAAGCGGCCCTGGCGGAGGAGGCTCTGGCGGTGGCTCGGACGGCGGTGGATCTAGCAGGCCTGCTATCTACGCCACCTGGAAGATATACAGTGTAAAAGTTCAAGGCCGGGAGACTGCAACAACTTATGTAAAGCCAGATGTAGATGGCACAGTCCAGTTTACCGAAACATACATGGTAAGATTTACAATTGAAAAGGCAGAAGTCAGCGTGCTTGATAAGGGGACCTGGTCGTTTGATAATAATATTTTACAATGTAAACCGGAAGAAGGAAGCGAATTTCAGACAACCTTTACAATCAATGGGAGTAAACTGGAATTGACTTGGGGCGATGCAAGTCAATATACGCTTTTCGCAGAGAAATAATTACCAGCCTCGGCATGACTCCACCAATGACAGCAAGAGAAAAAATCCCCCCCCGTGCTGATCATTAATCGAAAAGAATTCCCCGCAGCTTGCTGCGGGGTAAACGGCCCCTTAAGCCAACCGTAGGGGCGACCGGCGGGTCGCCCGGGGGGCGGGGGGTGAAAATAATCATTACCAACCTTATGATACCTCGCGGCTTGCCGCGGGGTAGTTCATTGTTATGCCGGGCTCTGAAGTGTTTCCGACCAGGAGTGAGTCAATCCTCGCCCCTGGTTTTTGATTTTCTGATAATCCTGTATTATCGAATGTTAACAAATATCGGTAAATTCTCCAGCGGAGCCGGGTAACTTTTCAGCTCCTGCTTGCCGCTATAGATCTCACCGGACCAGAAATCTTTCCACATACCCGAGGGGAGATATATATCTCTCTCCAGCGCCCCTTTAGTGAGCACCGGGGCGACCAGGAAACGGTCACCGAGCAGGAATTCATCGTTAATATAGTATGTTTTTTGATCCTCAGGGTTCCGGAAAAAGAGCGGCCGGGTGATCGGGCGGCCTGTTTCGCGGGCCTTGAGCGCCAGGTCGTAGATATAATCACCCAGTTGTTCGTGCAGCCTGGCATACCGGCGGCAAATGCGGATCGATTCCTGGTCCAGGTTCCAGGGCGCGAAAGAAAATTGCATCATCGGCATCAGCGCCGAGGCCTGTGTCCACCTGACAAACAGCTCCGGATCCATTCCCTTGAACCGCTGGCCTGTAAAATCCCCACTTTCCCCGCCGCCGATAATGTCGGGACAGAAATACGCATAGCCGATCATCGATTCAGTCAGTCCGTGCGGGATCAGGGAACCCAGTCCGCTCTCCACGCCCCAGTTATTGTTCTTGTCGCGCAGCCGCTGGACCAGGCCGAGCGGCTGAGCCAGCCAGCTCACCCGGAACTCGTTGATCGCGAAATGCGCTCCAATTTCGGCGAACAGGTCGGTATAGCGGTTCGGGGTTATTCGGCCGAAGGTCTGGAAGCCGGGTTTAAAAAATTCCGCATCGCCTGCATCCAGCTTGAAACCATCGACACCGTACCTTACCTGCAGATTTTTCAATTCTCCGACAAACCAGTTGAATGCCTCATGGCGGCTCAGGTCGATCAGGGAAGATTCGCCGTTCCACCAGGGCACCCGGCATGGTTTGCGCCCTTTACTGTCCAGCACCAGGTATCCTTTGTCCCGTAAAAAGGCGAAATTTCCGGCGTCAAAATCGATAAACGGCACGACCCACAGAATCAACTTGAATCCCATCTCATGTATCTGTCCGATCATCCCTTTGGGGTCCGGGAACCTGGCCTGGTCAAACACATGGTCGCCATAGGCCCGCTGCCACATGTCGTCGATCATGAACACCTCACAGGGAATGTCGTTCTGACGGATGGCGCGGGCAAAGTCAAGCACCTGGTCCTGGGTCAGGTTCTTTTTCAATTCAATCCAGGTGTTGAATATGGGCCTGGCGAAATAGCCTCGCGGCGGAGTGACCCGGGGATGTCCGGCCAGGGCGGCAAAACTGTCATAAACATCGACAATATCGCCTCCCGCGAGAATCCTGTATTCGAGGCTTCCGGTTTCCTTGACATTGAAAGAAAACAGGCCGTCGCCGTCTTTATTGATGCTGAATCCCATGGGCTGGTAACTCGGCACGAAAAAACCCGCCCCGCGGGAGGTGAGCCAGAAAGGCGTTGTCTGGTTGCTTGTGGACAGGAACGGGTCAAGCTCGATTTTACCCTTCTCGAGCGGCCAGTTGTGCCCCGAGGTGACATTCCCGCCGTACCAGTGCCCGCTGGTCCGGAGCAGGAAGCTTTCGCCCATTTTCTCACTCGTGCCTCCATCGCCCAGGGACCAGCGCACCAGGAGGTTATCTTCAAAAGGCGTGAGCACAACTCCGGCGCTGACGCCTGGTGCAGTGGTCTCGACTTTCAGGGCGATACAGTCCAGGCTCTCCGAATACTCCTGCACCCTGGAGAGATAGAAAGGCGTGCCGCTGCGGTAGAAAAAGCTCCCGCCGTGCGGTGCGCTCTCGGCAATCGGCTGGCCGCCCCGCAGGATTGTAAGCCGGTAAGGGTCTTTGGAGATCGAGACCGTATAGGCTGAGAGCCTGATATCTATCGCTGATGAATGTTCCTCAAACACAAACGGCGCCACCTGGCTTAAAGCCGGGGCTGCTGACAAGCCCAAGAGGCAAAAGATAAGGCCGCCAGGGAGATAGGATATGTTTCGCATGGCTTGACTCCTGCGTTACATCTTAGAAATCTTGGAGCGAGATCGAGATACTGCGTTATCCGTTTGTCGGTTCGGGTTGCTTGATAGTTTCAGTTGAAATAATACCTCTCTCAATCCGTCCCTTTCGCGTTCTGATCCAGAAAGTCGCTCACCAGGTGGCCTTCCATGGTGTTGTTCAGAAGTTTTACAGAACTCGAGCCGCGGACTACATAAAAGCCGTAACGCTGTGTGCGCTCATCTTGCGGGCGGGTCTCGGCCACAGTATTGTTCTCGAAAACCAGGTCCTGGTTGTGCGGCTCCACGTAAACACCATAGCCTCGCCGAGCGTCACCATTGTCCTGGATTATGTTCCCGCGGAAAACATTCCGGTGCCCGGCCACCGGTATCTGGTTTTTCCTGAAATAGACCCCGCAGAAACCATTGTTTCTGACCGTGTTGTTCACGAACAGGTTGTCCGTGTCCTTGTGGCCGATCGAGATACCGTAAAGGCCGTTTTGTTCGATCAGGTTGTCCGAGAAAACCCCATAGCGCACCCGGTAGCAGAGGAAGAAACCCACCTGGCCGTTGTGATGGAAATGGCTGTTTCTGATCTCGGAGCGCGAACTCCCGGTGCCCGGATGTACTCCGTACCCGGCGTTTCCGTAAGCTTCGCAGCCGATAACTTTCACGCTGTCCGCGATCTGAAAAGAGATCCCATCGCCGTTGTAGTTGCGGGCCACGCAGTTGATCAGAGTGCAGTTCCTGCAATTGAAGAGGTAGAACGCCCCGCCCCGGCACCCATCGAGCAGGGTGGGATTTTCATCCTTGTTCCCGTCTGCTGTTAGATCTTCGATCACGATATCTCTTGCATTGAACGCACAGAGCAGGGGAAACTTGTTTTCCACCCGGGTATTCCCATCCAGGTAATCGAGGTCATTGACCGACCTCTCGCTCAGGCGCAGGGTATCAGCGTCAATTGTCAGAACAGTGCCTACAACGACATTATAACCTCCTTGATTCCTGTCATCGAGCATGGCCACACCCATTCCCGGACTGAATTTCCCAGGCTCGGCTACTACCAGGTCGCTCTCCCCCCAATCTCCGCCGTCGACAACCTTGCTCGATACCCCCGGGCCTTTGAGGAGAACTGTTTCGCCGGGAGTTCCGCGCACCACTACGCCGGAGACCGGGATCACCACGCTGTTCTCGAGCCTGTATGTGCCCGGGCCGATAATCAGGGTGTCACCGGGACGCAGCATGTCAGCGGCCTGCTGAAGGGCCTTGTTGTCGTTTCCGATCACATCCGCCGCACCGGATTGGGCCACAGCGATTGTCCTGGGAACCGGGACCGCTGCTCCCTCTTTGCCGCTTTTGCAGCAGCCTGCGCAGAGAAGAAGAGTCAGGCTGATAAATATGCTTGAAATAGACAATAATCTTGCTTTCATGCTTTAGCCTCCCGGATTAATTGTTCTTTATTTCGCACCCGGCGTGCCTTTAAGGCTACTTATTCTCATCGAAAAAATCTTTTTCCAGGTGTCCTTTCATGGTATTGTTATCCATCTCGACAGGCCCTGAGCCGCCGGCCAGGTACACGCCGTAGCGCTGGGTGCGCTCGCCGCCCGAGCGGGTCTCGGCTATGGTGTTGCTCTCGAACGCCATGTCCCGTGCATGCGGCTCCACGAAGACTCCATAGCCTCTTTCAGCATTCCCATTATCCTGGATAATATTTTCCCGGAAAACATTCCGGTGGCCGCTCAGCTTTGCTGATTCCCGCCTGAAATAGACCCCGCAGAAACCGTTGTTCCTGATCGTGTTGTTCACGAACAGGTTGTCCGTGTCCTTGTGGCCGATCGAGATGCCGTAAAGACCGTTGTTTTCGATCAGGTTATCCGAGAAGACCCCCTCGCGGACCCGCCAGCATAGGAAAAAGCCCACCCGGGCGTTGTTGTGGAATCGGCAGTTCTTGATTTCAGCGTGCGGGCTTCCAGTGCCCGGGTGCACGCCATAGTTTGTATGCCCGTATGATTCGCAGTCGATAACTTTCACGCGGTCTGTGATCTGGAACGAGATCCCGTCCCCGTTGTAGTTGCGGGCCACACAGTTCCTGATAGTGCAGTCCGTGCTTTTGTAGAGGTAGATTGCCCCACCCCGGCAGCCGTCGATAAAGTAAGGGTTCTGATCCTTGTTCCCGTCTACAGTAATACCCTCGAAAATGATATTTTTCTTGTCAATGGCGCAGAGGATTGGGAACTTGTTCTCCACGCGGGCATTGGCGTTCTCGTAGTCATAGTCCCGCAAAGTTCTCCGGGTCAGATAGAGCGTATCGTCCCGCACCTCCTCAACCGCGGTCACCGTAACGCTCCAGTCGCCGTTCTGGTTGTCGTCGCACACTGTTATGCCCATCCCGGGATGGAATTTTTCCACATCCTCCACCACGAGAACTTTCTCTCCATAGTCGCCGCAGTCTGTCACCTTGCTTGCCACACCCGGGCCTTTGAAGAGAACTGTTTCTCCAGGGGTGCCGCGCACCACCACATCCGAGCAGGGGATAAAAAGGCTGTTCTCCATGTTGTAGGTCCCGGGGCCGATTTCCAGGGTGTCACCGGGATGCAGCATGTCAGCGGCCTGCTGAAGGGCCTTGTTGTCTTTTCCGATTACATCCGCCGCGCCGGATTGGGCCACAGTGATTGTCCTGGGAGCCGGGGCCGCTGCGCCCTCTTTACCTCTCTGGCAGCAGCCTGGGGAAAGAATAAAAGCCAGGCTGACAAATATGCCGAAAATAGACCAAAATCTTGCTTTCATGCCTTAGCCTCCCTGATTAATTGTTTTTTATTTCGCAGCCGGCGTGCCAACCGGCTTGCCCCTGCGGTTATTTGTTCTCATCAAAGAAATCTTTTACCAGGTGACCCTTCATGGTATTGTTCTTCATCTCGACAGGCCCTGAGCCGTCGGCCAGATATACGCCGTAGCGCTGGGTGCGCTCGCTGTCCGAGCGGGTATCGGCTATGGTGTTGCTCTCGAACACCATATCCCGTGCGTGCGGCTCCACATAGACTCCGTAGCCTCTTTCGTCATCCCCGTTGTCCTGGATCACATTTTCCCGGAAAACATTCCGGTGGCCGCTCACCTTTGCCGATTCCTGCCTGAAATAGATCCCGCAGAAACCGTTGTTTCTGACCGTGTTGTTCACGAACAGGTTGTCAGTGTCCTTGTGGCCGATCGAGATGCCGTAAAGACCGTTGTTTTCGATCAGGTTATCCGAGAAAACCCCCTCGCGGACCCGCCAGCAGAGGAAAAAGCCCACCCGTGCGTTGTCGTGGAAACGGCAGCTCTTGATTTCAGCGTGCGGGCTTCCAGTGCCCGGGTGCACGCCGAAACCGGTATGCCCGTACGATTCACAGTCGATAACCTTGATACGGTCCGTGATCTGAAACGAGATCCCGTCCCCGTTGTAGTTGCGTGATACACAGTTCTTGATCACGCAGTCCCTGGCGATATAAAGGTAGATCGCCCCGCCCCGGCAGCCGTCGATAAAGTAAGGGTTTTCATCCTTGTTGCCGTCTACAATGATATCTTCGAAAGTGACTTTGTCTGCCTCGATGGCGCAGAGGATCGGGAACTTGTTCTCCACGCGGGCATTGGCGTTCTCGTAGTCGTAGTCCCGCAGGGTCATTTGGGTCAGATGCAGGGTATCCCCGGTTATCGATTCGACTGAGGTCACGGTGACAGCCCAGCCCCGGTTAAAGCTGTCATCTGAGACTGATAAGCCCATGCCGGGTTTGAATTTCCAGGGCTCCTCGACCACCAGCACGCTTTCGCCGTAGTCCCCGCAATCGATCACCCGGCTTGCCACTCCGGGGCCTTTAAACAGGATCGTTTCTCCGGGAGTGCCCCGCACCACCACACTGGAGCAGCGGACAACGAGGCTGTTTTCCATCCTGTATGTACCAGGGCCGATTTCCAGGGTATCTCCAGGCTGGAGCATATCCGCGCCCTTTTGCAGGGCCTTGTCATCGGCCCCGATCACATCCGCCTCGCCGGATTGGGCCACCTTGATTGTCCTGGGGCCTGAGGCCTCTGAAACTTCCTTGCCGCTTTGGCAGCAGGATGCGGCAGCCAAAAACGAGAGAGCAAGAAAAGCACTGATCAAGACCGAGATGCTTTCGTTCATCTTGTACCTCCCTTGTAAGATAGGATTGAGTTTTGCCTGTTTTAATCCATAAGTTAAAAAGAATCTAAATGTAATATATTTGCGCTTTTACTCTTTCCCGGAGTGTTTTCCGGAAATCGATAAAATACTTTTAAGCACCTCGAGATCTATCACCCGGAGAGCGAAAATTAAAAGACAGAATGCCGCGAGACAGAAAATTTCGACCAGGAGTTTGTCTCCGGCAGCTTTTCCCGCTGCAAAGCACCCGGCTGTAATCAGGGCCAGGCGTGCCAGCTTGCCCCACTCATAGTCAACAGGGTAGATCTTCCTGGTGAGGATAAAAAGAAGGATCGCCTGGAGCATATAGGAGAAAAGGGTGACCCAGGCTGCACCCATCATGCCCCAGACAGGGATGAGCAAAAAGCAGGCTGAGACATTGAACACAGCCGCAGCGCCGGTAGTCCAGGCATAGTAGCGGGTGCGTCCGGTGAGATCGCAGCCTACTGTCAGGTTGATATAGATGCCGTAAAAAATGTAGGAGACCATCACGGGCGGAATCACCGCCAGTCCGGACCAGAAAGTTTCCTTGATCAGCTGGAAGCCGAAAATTCTGATCCGCACCAGGTTATCGGCGAGAAATGAGACAGCAAGGAAAAGAGCGCACAATGAGACTGTGGAAAAAGTCATCACGCGAGAGAAAACCCGGCCCGAATCCTTTTCTGCGGCAGCCCTTACCAGAAAAGGCTTCCAGGCCAGGGTGAAAGCCGATACCGCCAGGTTGGCCACAGCGGCGACCTGGTAGCCCGCGCTGTAGTATCCGGCCACAGCCGCCCCTATCAGGCGCTCCAGGATCCAGCGGTCGGCCAGGTCGAGCAATGTTTTACCCAGGCCGCTGAAAATAAGCGGGAACCCGAAAGCGAAATATATGCCGAACAATTTGGAGCTGAACCGCAGGCGGAGATAATTTTTAAAAACAGGCAGGAAAAACAAGACAACCGCTCCTGAGCCGGCTACATTTGCCAGGAGCACACCATTCATTCCCATTTTGCGAAAAGCAAGGAAATAAATTACCAGCGCACCATAAACCAGAATTGAGAGAGTGATACCCGCCAGGTAGGCGAACGGCCTTTTTTCAGCCCTGAGGAGGCTGTAGGGCAGAGTATTGAGGGCATCCAGCCAGAGAACCCCTGCTGCGAGCTTGATTATCAGGCTGTCCCCGGGCAGGCTCTCGTGGAAATAAATTGGGGCCAGTGTTTCCGCACCCTGCCAGACAGCCAGACTTCCGCAGCCCGATACAGCAAGCAGGGGCCAGAAATGCGTGCTGAAAATCTCCTGCTTGTCCTCAGCCCCTATCAGATAGCGGACCAGCGAATTGCCCATCCCGAAAACAAATATCAACTGAAAAAGGCCCACCAGCAGATAGGTGAGCTTGAGATGTCCGAACTGTTCCGGGGAAAGGAAATTGACCAGTACAGGCAGCAAAAGCAGGCCCATGCTGCGCGCCATTACGCCGCTTATCCCGTAGACGGCTGTTTCCCGGACCAGCGAACGGATGGTGACGGGCGACATAAACTAGAAACCTTGCCTTAACGAATTTTAATAGTGGCCAGCGAGAGCAGTGTGAGAATTATTCCTACAATCCAGAAGCGGACAACAACTTTTGTTTCGGCTGTCCCGAAATGCTGAAAATTATGGTGGATCGGGGCCCGGTGAAATATCCTCCGGCCCAGGATACCAATGCCGATTTTCTCCTGGACCAGCACTGATGCTCCCTCGGCCACAAAAATCCCGCCAGCGAGGATAAAGAGGAACTCCTGCTTGAGCATAATAGCCACGACCGCAAGAATTCCGCCGAGCGCCATCGAACCAGTGTCGCCCATAAAGACTTGCGCCGGGTAAGCATTGAACCATAAAAAGCCCAGACCTGCGCCTACAAGCGCGGAAAGGATTATTGAAAGCTCTCCGCTTCCCACAAGATGGGTAAAAAGCAGGGTGCGCGAATGGATGGAGTTTCCGATTATATAGGCAAATAAGCCGTAAACACCGGCAGTCAGGGAGGTCGGTACAATGGCCAGACCATCCAGGCCATCGGCAAAATTCACCGAATTCGAAATGGCAAGGATCACAAAAATACCGAACGGCAGATAGAGCCAGGAAAGATTGAGCACCGGGTACTTGTAGAATGGAACCTGAAGGTAAAACTTGTAGTCCAGGGCAGTTACATTGAGTACGCCCTGAAAAAGCTTCACCCTTTCAGCAGAAAGAGGGCTAATCGGCTCTGAAAGATAGACCAGCATGAAAACAACTGCAAAAAGAGTCTGGAGCCCAAGCTTGGTTACCTGGCTTAAACCTTTGCGGCTGTCCTGATGTTTTATTTTCAGATAGTCGTCAATAAATCCTACAGCCCCGAACCAGAGCATGGCAGCCACGGCCCACTGCACAAATGGATTGGCCGGATCGCTCCACAGCAGAATCGCTATAAAAACCGCTCCCACCACGAGTATTCCCCCCATGGTCGGTGTATCTTTTTTGCTTTCCGGGTCTATGATGCCATAATCCTGCGCCGTATCTTTGGCGCCCCGCAGGTAAAGGAGACGGATCAGCCTGTTGCCGAAAATGAGGATCAGACAAAAAGCGGTAATTGCAGCGACTATCGAGCGGAAAGAAATGTAACTGGCAAGGCGAAACCACGCGAAACCTTCAATAGGTTCAAGCACATATTTACAAAGGTAATAGATCATGCTTTTACCCCGCTTTCTGAATCTATTTTCACTGTTTTTAATTTCCCTGAGTCTGATGCGGATAAAATTGTCTGCTTACCATGCGCAGTCCGCTGTTTGCCACGGTCTGGTTCATAGATCTCTTTTCCTTGGCTCGAAGGTGCTTTGTTGAAGGCGGCGGATATCATTGAGCGAGCGCTTGAGCGGAAACGTGGCAATAAAATCCGTACACGTAGGGATAAGGTTTTCCAGACGTTTGAAAATCTCATCTTCAGGGCTCAGGAGACCGCGTTGGATAAGATGCCCCAGGGCTTTGATCAGGGCCTGGCGAATAAGCCAGTTCGGATGGAGCAGGTATTCCTCGGCTTCCTGGAGGAAATCCGCCTGAGGCGCGATCGCCCCAAGAGCCTCGATTACTGTCCAGCGCACTTCAAAAGACCAGTGTCTGAGATTTTTTCTCAGGGCCTGGGCCAGAAGGGGACAGGCGCCGATTTTATCGCGCAGTTGAATAATGGCACAGGCCGCCTGAGACCGCACCTCGAAGTAGGGATCCTCGGTAAGTGCCGAGATCAACAGCCTGCGGAAATCCTCATCCCAGATGCCCAGGCAGGCAAGCGACTCAATCGCGTTACGCCGGATAAAGCCGACCTGCTTGAAATCCCCTCCGAGCAGCCTTTTCCACAGCGGCGCCAATGTGCGGTCACCCGCCAGAGTAAGAAGGAGGGCTCTGCGCTCCCGATACTGGAGGAGTCCCACGAGCTTTACTCCGATATTGCGCAGTCTCCAGTTCTGGCTGGCCAGGTAACCATCGGCGTGATAACGGAACATCTCGACCAGGGGATGCTTTTCAACCTCGCCTGGGTCCTTATCGGCACTTATTTTTTGCGCCTGAGCCAGAACTCCGTTCGGCAAAAGACTCGCCAGCCTGACAACATCGAATCCGTTATCCTGAAGGTAGGAAAGGGCAGCCGGTTTTTGCGCTGAGACAGTTTCCCCAGCGAGCTCACTATTTACCGAGATTGCAAAGATGCCGTTATTTTCAAAAGTTGCCTGTTTGAGTGCCGCCTCGGCCATGTCTTTCAGCTTTTCTTGATCCGGGAGTAACCTTAGAATAGTATCCGCCAGGTTTTTGCTGTCGACTATCGCCTCCGGATTGCCATGTACAACCACCGGCCGCTCAAATATGACCTCACAGGCTCCCGCTCTTGACAGGGCTATGGCATTGACCACCTGGTGCTCTCCGGCCAGGTTGGATTTTGGGATCACCAATGCGGGACGCCCGCAGCGGCAGATTTCATTGAGCGTACCTGCTCCGGCCCGGGAGACTATGAGATCGGCTGCGGCGTAATAGTACTGGATCTCGTGATAGAATTCTTTTGGATGATAACGTCGTAACGCCTTTTCGCTCAGATTGAGCGCGGCCACCCTTGAGGCTGTATCTGAAACTGCATCGTAGATTTTAGATTTTAAGGCGCCTGTGCCATGGAATATCTCAATATTTTGCTCTGAGAGTAATATGGGCAGGGCATCTACAAGGGCGCGGTTTATTGATCTCGAGCCCTGGGACCCGCCGAAAACAAACACTACACATGAATCGGCGTCAATCCCGAGTTTTTCCCGGGCTTTTATTTTATCCAGCGGAGCGATCTGCCGGCGGACGGGATAACCGGTGAGTTCCACCCGGCACTCGTCAAAAAACCGGCGTGACCCCTCGAGTGAAACCCAGACGCGGTCGACCCAGCGGCTGATCAACCGGTTCCAGCGTCCAGGGGCGAAATTCTGCTCGTGGATGAAAATCCGGCTCTTTGAAAGCCCCAGGCGGCGCAGGAGCACTGCAGCCATTACAGCCGGGACACTGGCATACCCGCCGGTACCGATCACTCCATCAGGCCGGAAACGCAAATGAATCAAGGCAGCCTGGAGCACGCCGAAAGTTAGCTTGAGCCCCGAAAGGAAAAAACCCGGCCCAAATCTCTTACCAATCAACCCGACTCCAGTGACAAAACGGATCTCGTAGCCCATTTGGGGCACGATTTTTCCCTCAGCCCGCCCGCGGACACCGATATACAGGAAGCGGGCATCCTTGAAATGCTGTTTTAGCGCCTCGGCAATGGCAATCGCCGGGTAAACGTGGCCGCCAGTGCCGCCGCCGGTGATGATGAATTTTACAGACAATTTCACCTGTCCTTTTGGTCAGCGCCTGTTATTATCAGGCAATAATAACTTCAAATATATTAGTATTCAATTATATTTTCAAAAAGATAAATAGACCACTGAACTCCTGCTGAGTGACCGCCAGGCCTGGATTAAATATCCGGAGCAGAAGCCGCCTGGTTTTGGCCGGATGATAATACTATAGATATCACAGCCCGGAAGGGCGATAACAATAATATGTATATTCCAAGATAGGTGTTTTTTACTCGCAGAAGCAAGAGGTAAAAGAGTGCTCCAAAGCCGGTTTTAGGTGGAGAAAAAAGATGATCCATTCACCGACCGGGGTGGGGGCCGGCATTATTTTTGCAAAAGCCGCCAATTGCGGGATTTTCCGGTGCGCCAGTCTCAAGCAAAAATGATGCCGGCCCCCACCTTGCGCCGAGATAAAAACAGTAAGGTTAACTTGACCTTATAAACAATATTTACAATAATAGTTCAGGAGGTTCTGGAAAGGGAATATCCGACATTCAACACAGAAAAGATAGCTAAAAATATTTTAAATTTATTGTAATATATTCAGTTGATCGACCTGAGATCATTCTCAATCTGTTTTTCAGGAGAATTCAGGAGACAGGAGTCAGGAGTCAGAATACAAAATTGCCCCGCCGCCCCAAGTAACCTGCCTCTGCCTTTTTGACTATGCTTCGGACTCAATGTATTTAGGGTGGGGACTACTGACTACTGTATTCGTGCTTTGCTGTAACTAATTGATTTTTGAGACTTTATGTAATTCTGAGAGATAATCTCTCAGAATGAAATGTGTAAGAATTTAAAAATACTATGATCGGACCTTTTCTATTGTCACGGTCCAATATTGTTAACACAAGGAGCTTCAAAAGGACGGAAGTATTTCTCTTGACCTATATTTCATTTCAATTCAGACTTTATCTTATTTGAGTCACCAGGACAAAGAACAGGTTTTGAGCTGCTTTAAAAAGCTTGAAATCTATCCAAATAATGACAGCAAATTTTCACCCATTTAAAAAGGGGTTGACAGATATGAAAGCGAAGGAATTAAAAAAACAGAAAGATCCGGATGCCGCTCCAAAAGAATCCAGACCGGCAATCAGCCGGAGAATAATTCAGTCAAAGATTATCGACGATGTGTTTACGGATGCAGTCGAAATGGTGAAACCACGGTTTGAAGTTAATTATTACGCATATCTGGACCGTCTGTGGGAGGCAAATCCTGAGATTTATAGCTGCCTGAAGAGTGCATCCGACCTGGAAGAAGCCCGTGAGGCGCTATATTCATATCTGGAGCGCGCAGAAAGAGAAATATTCAAGCTCGATAACGATTTGCATATTCTCGAAAAAGCGACTGTCCGGGAATGCATCCGGGCATTCAAAAGCATAATCGGGCCGATCAATGAGTATCGCACCGGAGTGTCGGCGCTTGACTATCTATGGAAATTAGCCCGGGGAAAGCGGGAAGAGCTGATCAATGAGGTTTCGGTCGGGTTTTTAATGGAGTTCATCAATCTGTTTCGCGGAGTTGCAGGCCGGTCGAATATTTATTTTGAATCAAAAGAGGCGAAAAAAGGAATTCCAGATTTCCTTCGACTGGAGGGGCATGCAGCTTCTGTGGCCCGTACCGAGATACTGGATGAGATGGGTGCTACCATCCAGAAATATCTAAAAAAATATTCATGGGGTTTGGATCCTGATGTGATTAACTGGAGAAAGGAGAACCGGAACAGGATCCTGAGCTATTTCGGAGGGGATGAGTCGGACTGGAATGACTATCATTGGCACCTGAAACATGTTATCCGTGACGCAGAGCCATTGTTGAGCCTGATCGAGCTCACTGTGGACCAGCAGGAGGCAATCAAAAAGGCTTCCAGGAACCGGATTCCGTTCGGCATCACGCCTTATTACCTGAGCCTGATGGATCGTAACTTTGCAATCGGCTATGACCACGGCGTGCGCGCGCAGGTGATCCCTCCTCCGGATTATGTAGATATAATGACCGAGCACCGCACCGACCGCGGGATCATTTTCGATTTTATGGGCGAGCACGACACCTCGCCGATTGATCTGGTCACCAGACGGTATCCAGGTATCGCAATCCTGAAGCCTTTTAATACCTGTGCTCAAATCTGTGTCTACTGCCAGCGCAACTGGGAGATAAATGAGGTTCTCGATCCAAAGGCCAAAGCATCGAGGAAGAGCCTTGACGAGGCGCTGGCCTGGTTCGACAGCCACCGGAGTGTGGGGGATGTGTTAATCACCGGCGGCGACCCCTGCATAATGAAAGATGAGCCCTTGCGACGCATCCTCACGGAATTGGCCAAAAAAGACCAGATCTACCGGATCCGTATCGGTACCAGAACTCCGGTGGTCCTGCCCATGCGCTGGACTGACAACCTGGTCAGGATTATCTCGGAATTTCACGAGCCGGGCCGGAGAGAGATTGCCATTGTCACCCATTTCGAACACTCGTATGAAATCACTCCCGAGGCCATGGAGGCAGTGCAGAAAGTACGAAAAACCGGTATCGGTGTCTATAACCAGCAGGTATTCACTGTCGAGAACTCCCGCCGTTTCGAGACAGCGAAACTCAGGCGGGACCTCAGACTGATCGGTGTAGATCCGTATTACACGTTCAATATGAAAGGCAAGGAGGAAACCCGCAGGTATATGGTGCCGATTGCCAGGATCCTGCAGGAGCGCAAGGAAGAAGCCCGCCTTTTCCCCGGCCTGGACAGAACCGATGAGCCGGTTTTCAATGTCCCCAAGCTGGGCAAAAATCATCTGCGCTCCTGGCAGGACCACCGTCTGGTGATGATTCTGCCCGATGGCTCCAGGGTATATGAGTTTCATCCCTGGGAGAAGAACATCAAGCCCGTGCCGCCGTATAATTATATCGATGTCCCGATCTATGACTACCTCGAAGAGCTGGCCGCCAGGGGGGAAAACATCCGCGATTACAGAACGATCTGGTTTTATTATTGATTTTTCTCTACTGATTCATTTCTTTACTGGTAGCGGTTCGACTAGTGTCGTATCCCGGAAATTAGTTGATTTAATTTTTATTGTAACCAACCTAGATAATTATTTTGTGGCGAGGTTTGAAACATCTGTCTCGATTATGTTCCAGGGGCAGACCCATGTGTCTGCCCGCGGGCGCTCCTGGAAAACCATGACTTAATTTTGATCTATCAGCCACTTCTATCTCCGCTTAGAATCTCTCACCGATACCAAACGCGGTAAATTCTTGTTTATCTTTTTTTATAAGCAGAAAGTCCAGAAAACGGTATATAGTATATACTTAAGTTTTGAAAATCTTAGGGGTGGATTTTTCTGTCCACAAATTTTAAATTTATAGAGTTTTTACGGTGGCTCTAAATTTTAGAAACCTTACCGGGCATGAAAAAAATTGTTTGCTTTGATTATACGATGAGACAATCGTGTTTCGGGAATTCGATCGAGAGGATAATTCAATGGAGTATGCCCCTTACGGAAAGACAGGGATCGGGATCAGCCGCCTGGGTTTTGGCGGGATGCGCTTCCCGGAGCCGCGCAATGTTTCCAAGATGGCTGAGATTGTCCTGGCAGCCTATGAGGCCGGAGTAAATTATTTCGATACGGCCCCGGGTTATTGCGCCGATATGAGCGAGAAGATTGTCGGTACGGCGGTAAGACAGATGAAGCGCGGAGAAAAAAGCTTCTATCTTTCCACAAAGACCAGCAAGTCGAGTGCCGAGGGAGTGAGGGCGGATCTTTCCCGGAGCCTCGAACGGCTCGGTGTGGACTGTATCGATTTCTACCACTGCTGGTATATCTTGAGTCTCGATGGCTGGGAACGCCGCAAATCAGGGGGGGCGGTGGAGTCACTGCTCGCGGCCCGTGATGAGGGACTGGTGCGGCATGTCGCTTTCACTACCCATCTGCCCGGTGACGAAGTGACAAAGATTTTCGAGGAAAATATTTTCGAGGGAGTCATCCTGGGGTATAATGCGGTGAATTTCCCTTACAGGGAGGAAGCTGTCAAAGCAGCCGGCAGGGCCGGACTGGGCCTGGTGGTCATGAACCCGCTGGGCGGGGGCACGATTCCGGAAAACCCGGATGCTTTTTCATTCATCCGCACCTGCGAGGATCAGCCCATGGTGGAAGCGGCGCTCGATTTCCTCTGGTCGCATCATGAAATTACCACGGCGCTGGTCGGTTTCAGCAGTATCGATGAGGTCCAAAGCGCCGCCGCTGCCTGGAAAAAATTCGTGACGGGCAGGCATCAGATCGACCTGGACAGGATCAAGCCGCATATCGAGGCCTCTTTCGACCGCCTTTGCACTGCCTGCCGCTATTGCAGGGACTGCCCTGAAGGCATTGAGGTGTATAAATTTATCGAGGCTTACAACCATATGATGCTTAAAAAAGGAGAGGGCCTTTTCGAAAGGCTGGCGGATTATTACGGGATAAATAATCTCGATCAACTCGAACTGTGCACGGCCTGCGGCTTGTGCGAAGAGGCCTGTCCCCAGCATTTGCCGATCCTGAAAAGGTTCGAGGAGATCAAAAAGGCACGCGGGAAATCCATTTAGCAGTTTATCCCGGATTCAGGCTCGTGTTGAAATCAAGGCTGAATTCTTTTATATAGTCAGCGCAAAAGGACCGGATGTCAGAAAATTATCTCAAACAGCGATAATCCCGGAGGAGGGATGCCGGATACGGTTAAATCGATGCTTGACTGCGCTTATGAACCATTCGAGACAAAGCGGCTGAAATTATCCGGGCGCCTGGTGCGAGCCCCGGTTTGGACCGCCACAGCGGATGAGAATGGCTTTGTCACCGATAAAACGGTCGGTTTCTACGAGAAGCTTGCCGGCCATGGGCTTGGGCTTATCACCACCGGCTTTGCCTTTGTCTCGCAGAACAGCCGCGCAGTGCCCCGCATGCTCGGGATTTCGAGCGAGGATTACCTGCCGGGTTTAAAAAAACTCGCCGGAGCTGTTCATGCAAAAGGGGACAAGATCTGCATTCAGATCGCCCACTGCGGCCTGAATGCAGATCCGCGTCTGGATCCGGACGGCCTGATTTACGGCCCTTCTTTGATCGCTCTCACCGGACAGACTCAAAGCGAAAAAGCGGGCAGGCTGCATAAAGGAAACGCCCGTATCATGCGCTCGCTTACCAGGTGGCAGATCACCCAGATCATAAATGATTTCGCCGCTGCCTCAGCCCGGGCCAGGGAAGCCGGGTTTGATGCAGTGGAAGTCCACGGCGCCCATCATTACCTGATCAGCGAATTTTTAAGTCCGATGTTTAACAAGCGCACAGACATTTACGGCGGAGGGGCTCGCCAGAGGGCCCATTTTGCCGTGGAAGTGATGGCCAATATAAGAAAGACAGTGCCTGAGATGCCGGTGATTTTCAGGCTGAATTGCGAGGATTTCACACCCAACGGCATTACTCTCGGCGATACCAGGATCACTGCCGAAATGCTCGCTGAGGCCGACTGCGACATTATCTCGGTGAGCGGCAACAACCCGACACGCACTCGCATTGTAAAGCCTGAAAAGGAAGCCTATTTCCGTGAGCAGGCCAAGACAATCAAGGCCTCATGCGGACTGCCGGTGATAGTAGCCGGGGGTGTCCGCTCCCCCCAGGCAGTGCGCGAACTGCTCGAGAATGATTATGCCGATCTGGTGGCTATCGGCCGCCCGCTGATTCGCAACCCAGACCTGCCTGAGCGCTGGCGCAGAGGCAATTTCGACCCTTACGAATGTATCTCCTGCAACAGTTGCCTGGGGGCGGCGATGGAGTATTCAGTGCAGTGCCTGAGGCTGGACTATCCTGAGGAAGCGGATAACAGTCAGGCAAAGCTTTGAAAGCAGGATTTTAATCCAGGTTAAAATAGACCGGAAAAAGGAGCGCGGTTCGCCGTGCTTTTTACTAGAGCGGCATTCCCCGTAGCTCTGATTCGGGGTAGCCTGCTGCTGATGCCAGGCGTAGGGGCACGGCATGCCGTGCCCACTGCGGGTGGGGAGGAAAGTATGGCATCAAATTCATAAATCGAATTCCGAACAGATACCTCGCGGTTTGCTGAGGGGTAGTTCATTTGAACAGTAACTGCATTTTGACCTGTGCCTGTAAGGAAAGAATTCAGTTTTCCGGATTGTTGGCCTGGGGGCGGTAAAGAAGCCGCAACTGCACTGCAAAAGCCGCCAGCAGGAGCCAGAAGCAGAGAAGGTAGGGTGTATGGAGGTTCCAGATTCCGGAAACGAACCCGCCGCTCAGGGGTCCCAACATAATGCCCAGTCCGATAAAACCCTCATGGTAACCGGTGCGGGTGGAAGATTCAGGGGGACGGCTCGTGCTGTAATAGAGGCTTGCGGAATAGGTGAATCCGGCGGAAAGGCCGATCAGGAACATTCCCAATGCATAGCAGGCCACATTGCCGGTCAGCCAGAGAAGACCGGTGCCGGGCAGGGCTGAGAGCTGGGTAATGATGTAGATTTTCCGGTTGTACTGCCAGCCGTGCCAGTATTTGACAACCCAGAACATAAGCAATTGCCCCCCATGGATCAGGGCCAGCATTAACCCCAGAACCCCTTTGTCCAGGCGGTCGATATCAAGGGCGAGTTTGGGGAACAGCATTTTGGCTGAGGAGAGGATAAAGACCAGAGTAAAATTAGCCAGCCAGCCGCAAGCCAGGAAACGGCGCCAGAGAATTCGCTTCCCTTCATTCCTGCTGGAGAGGAAATCAGCGCTGCCCAGTTTCTGAGCTCCCTCCGAATCAGAGAGCGCGTAATTCGCCGCCAGGATAATCAGGCATAATACCACAGCCCACTTGAAAGGGAGTATCGAGTTTATCCTGGTCAGATATCCGCATGTGAAATGGCCGAAGACAAAGCCGAGGCTCCAGGAGATACAGAAATTGCTCAAGGTGGTTGTCAGATTGAGCCTGTGGCGGCTGTCGGCCAGCAGAGACTGCACAGTAGGCCAGAACAATCCGATGCCTATATTGAACGTTCCATAATAAAAGTACAACTGGCCCAGGACTGTTGACCTCGCCAGACCGAAGCAGCTTATTGTGGTGGCTATAATTGCCGAGAGGATGATTTTTTTGCGGGACAGCCGGTCGGATAGCTTCCCTCCGGAGTAACTGGAAAGCACATACAGAGCAGCGCCGATTGAGCCGATAAATCCCAACTGCATAGGCGTGGCGCCCAGTTCGACTGCATAAACCGCTACGGCGCCCACTACGAAAGCGGACACGAAATCCATCAGGAAACTTGAGAGATAGATTTGGTATCTGTTAAAGATGTTCGTTTTCAGATGTGTTATCAAATTGTTGACCTTATATACCGGGAAAATTAATTTAGAACCGTTTCTTTTACCGCCGGACCGGTGGGCAGCATAAAGGATAGTTAAATCTGAAAATTGAAAAGGTAAAAATAAGCTTTTATCAATATCCGGGCAAGCAACTAATTGCCGTAAAAAATGAGTCAGCAAAGCATTTCGGAAACGGATCGCATGCTTAAAAGCAGAAAAGACAACTGGTATGTATTCTATCTCAGGCTGCGCAGCGGAGAACTTCTGGTGTTCAGTTATCTGGGAGCAATCGCTTTGGGGACTGTTCTTCTCTGGCTGCCCTGGTCCTCAGTCAACGGAGGCCTGCATTTCGTGGACGCTCTCTTTACGGCGACCAGCGCTGTCTGTGTAACAGGCCTGACAGTTGTGGACACCGGAACGACGTTTACTGTATTTGGAAAATCGGTTTTGCTCCTGCTGATACAAATCGGCGGGTTGGGTATTATGACTTTTTCCGTGTTAATGTTTTTGACTGCAGGCCGCCTGCCCGCTCTGCGAGACCGCTGGGTTATTGAAAGTATGTTCATCAGAAATCAGAAAATTCTCATCTGGGACCTGGTAAAGCTGATTTTCCTGTTCACTTTTATTTGCGAAGCTGTGGGGGTGCTGCTGCTTGGCGCCGGCTGGATAAAGAGTGGCTATCCGCCGGTCAAAGCCTTCTGTTACGGACTGTTCCACAGTGTATCGGCCTTTTGTAATGCCGGTTTTGCTTTTTTTCAGAACAGCCTCGAGGATTTCCGCGGTGACTGGCTGATCAACTTTACTGTTTGCGGGCTGATAATCCTGGGCGGAATTGGTTTTTCGGTTATTTACGAGCTTTCCCAGCGCATCCGCTCACCATTGAGTCGTCGAATTTCCTTGAACACGCGGCTTGTCCTTTTCACGACTTTGTTTTTGCTGGGTTTTGGGACATTATGTATCTGTTTCTTCGAGTCGAGCAACGCGCTGCGGGGGCTGCCTTTCGGACAAAAAGTCCTGGCCAGTTTTTTCCAGTCCACCACGGCGCGCACGGCTGGATTCAATACAGTGAGAATATCTTTCCTGAGCAACGCCTCTTTGCTGATTCTGATCTTGCTCATGTTTATCGGCGCCTCACCGGGCTCCTGCGGTGGCGGGATTCGCACAACCAGCCTGGCTCTGCTGTTCCTGCTGTTCGTGAACAGGTTCAGAGGAAGCAGCAAGCTGAATATTGCAGGTCGCACTGTGCCGGATGAGACGATCAGGAAAGTGGTTTCCTTGACTATGCTCGGTTTTCTGGTAATTATGGTCAATACTATGCTTCTTCTGGCTACCCAGACTGAGGAATTTATGCATCCTTTGTACCGGGAGCTATTTGTCAGTTACCTTTTCGAGTCGGTTTCCGCATTGGGTACTGTTGGACTTTCATTGGGGATCACCAGTTCCTTGAACGCTGTCGGGAAGGTGCTGATCGTATTTATGATGTTAATCGGCAGGGTAGGGCTCGTGACCATGGCTTACGGCCTGGTGCGCGAGCAGGTGAAGAGTAGATTTGAGTACGCTGCTGAGGATGTAATGATTTAAAAATTTTCAGTAGATGGAGGCCTGGTGAAAAAATTCATGGTTATCGGTCTTGGCAATTTCGGTTCCGAGGTGGTTAAATCTTTGTTCGAGCTGGGGAATGAGGTTGTGGCCCTGGACTTGAACAAAGAATGCGTCCAGAAGATCAGTGATTACAGTACGCGGGCGATCATTGCCGATGCCGCAGATAAGGATTTACTTCTGGCAAATGGAGCCAAGGAGATGGATGCCGTGATTGTAAGCATGGGGGACGATATCAGCCATAGCATCCTCTCCATCCTTTATTTAAAAGAGATAGGGGTAAGGCATATCATTGCCAAAGCCAACGATCCGGATCACGGGAGGGCTTTGAAAAAAGTGGGGGCCGATCAAATCATTTTTCCGGAGCAGGAGATGGCGGTCAAGCTGGCCCGCAAGCTAACTTCACCCTCTGTTCTCGATACTATGGATCTGTCAGAAGACTATGTTATGACCGAGCTTCTGGCCCCGCTGGAGTTTGTGGGAAAATCCCTGGTCGAGCTGAAACTGCGGAACGAGTACAATGTTTTTGTGATGGCAATTAAGGAGGCTGTTCCGGAAAGGTTTAACGTGCTGCCCCGCCCCGATTACCTGATCAAGGACAGCGATGTGCTGGTTATTTTAGGCAGGACTAAGGACGTTGCCAAGATTGAAAAGATAGCAAACAAAGCCGAAGGTTAAGTTGTTTGATCCCGGGTTTCTTTTTTCTGTTTCAGCTTAGCAGAGTTTCTTTGAACTTGTTCCAGGCCACCGATAGAAAGGAATAAGGCACTCTCTTTTATTCTTTCCCGAACTTGTTCAACTATGTGCTCCTGTTTTTCGCTGAAGAGCCCTAAATGTTCCCAGGACGATTCTTTAAATCCGTAAAATAACCCCTCTCCGACATTGCCTATCTTTGCATTCCGGCAGATATTATCGGCAAGATACATTAAATATGTAATTTTGGATTCCTCATCTGGTGAGAATTCCGGCTGGTGGTGGTAGCGCACACAGTGCACGATCCGCATCGGTAAACCCCAGCGTTCAAGGAGTGCTGCCCCGATCTGGGCATGATCCAGCCCGATTCTTTTTCTTTCCAGGACAATAATGTCCTTTTTGACAGCTACATCATGGGTAATTCTTTGGTAATTCTCAGGCATGTAATTGGCCAATACCCAACGTCCTATGTCGTGCAGCAGTCCGACCACGTGAATCTTATGACCATCTTTGGTTAAAACAAGTGTCATCTCGTTGATTATTTCCATGCAGTGAGCGACTCCGATCGAATGCTCCCAGAAGCTAAGCGGATCGAGAAGGCCATCCGTCTTATCTATCAGGAATTTAACAATCGATAAATCAAAGATCATTTTCCGGATTTCCTTGAACCCCAGCCGGACAATCGCCTCCTGAACAGTAGAGAAAGTCCGGCGGGCGCCGTAGATTACGGAATTGGCGGATTTCAAAACCATGCTGGTCACGGACGGGTCATCTGAAATAATTCGGCTGACTCTCTGCAGGTCTGGTTCTTCCTGGCTGAGCGATTGCTCGAGCATCACTGCTACAGGGGAGAGGGTGGGTAACTTTTTTACGCTCAACAACTGGTTTATTAACTCGTCCAGTATTACCATTTTTACTCGGTTTCTCTTAAAAATCCATTCAATTTATAAATCATTTAACATAGTTTTTCCGACGTTTTTTAAATAAAAGTCTGAAAATTCCTGAGCTCCTCATATTGCAATAAAAATAGTTGATACTACTTAATAAAATATTAATATCAATTGTTATTTAAACCTTATCAGTATTAGAAAAAATATAGCTTTGCGCCAGGAGAAAAATTGAATCGGATTGTAATATTGTCAAGATAAAACGGTATAAATTCAATTCTTATTTTTTTTACTTCTTTCCTAAAATCCCCCTGATTCATGCAAACCGTCACAAGCGGGCTTTTTATTCCAGAATTTCGAACCACCTGATACGCTCCGCGAATGGCTTGAGCAGAAATACAGGTAGATACTTTCATTCATGCTTTCCGCAGCACTTTTCCAGGTCTTGCCCCGGTGTGTTTTCCATTCTCCACTACCAGTACACCATTCACTAGAATATATTTCATCCCGACAGGATACTGATGAGGAGTGTCGAAAGTGGCTGTATTCCTTACCGCGGCTGCATCAAAAACCACCAGATCAGCCTTCATCCGCCTGGAAATGCGGCCTCGATCCGTCAACCCCAAATGGTCTGCCGGCATGCCGGTCATTTTTTTTATCGCCGTGGGAAGATCTAATATTCCGCGCTCGCGCACGTAGTGACCCAGAACCAGCGGATATGTGCCGTACGAACGCGGATGAGGGCGCGATTGCGCAGCCTTGCCTTTCGGCGACATGCTTGCGCCATCAGAGCCGATCATAACCAGCGGATGCGAGAGCACCATCTCGACGTTTTCAGGCTGCATACCATAGCCTACAAACTCAACTCCGGTTTCTTCCTCCTCAAGCAGACGGAGCAGCGCATCTGCAGGCTCTATTTTCCACACTTCTCCTATCTCCACCAGATTTTTACCGATAACCCAGCCGTTCTTTTCGGTTTTCACCTGGATAATTACAATCAAATCATAGCCTCCCGGATCAACCAGGACAACATTATCCACTTCCCTGCGAATGCGCGACCGTTTTTCCCGATCGAGTATTCTCCCGACAATCGCTTCCGCCCCGCCTTCCTGGACCCATGGTGCAAGGAAAAAAGTCAAAGAGGTCGAGTATGCAGTGTAGGGATAGGCGTCAGCCATTATCTCGATCCCGCTGCTGCGGGCGGTTTCAATCAGATCTAGGGCGGATGCCTGCTTATCCCAATTGGGTTTACCCGAGGCTTTAAGGTGGGATATTTCCACCCGCACCCCTGTCTGTCGGCCGATATCGACAGCCTCGCCTATGGCCCCAAGCAGTGAGGCCGCTTCGTTGCGAATGTGTGTTGCATAAAGGCCCCCTCGACCGGCGACAATGCTTGTCAAGGCGGCAATTTCCCCAGCCGGAGTGTAGCTGCCGGGAACATATTCCAGGCCTGTTGAAAGGCCTATTGCTCCCTGATCCAAGGTTTCCTCCAGGGCACGCACAACGGCTTTCAGCTCATCCGCGCTTAACTGCCGGTTTTCCAGCCCGATTGCATTTTGACGCAATGTTCCCTGACCGACGAGCAGGGCGAGGTTTACCGAGATACCGGTCTCTTCGAGCAACGCAAAATAGGAAGCCACATCAGACAAATCGACCTGAATATTTTCCTCCTCCTGCAGTTGCAGCCGCCGTTTGTCGGCATCGATACCTGCGAGAGGAACTACAGAGAAACCGCAATTGCCAGTGATTTCTGTTGTCACGCCCTGGAATACGCGGCTTTCGGCTGTCGGACAAGACAGGATTGTGTTGTCCGAGTGCGAGTGTATATCGATAAAACCCGGGCAGACATGCAAGCCCGAGGCCGGGATCACCCGATGTCCCTGCTCCGGGTCGATATTCCCCAGGGCAGCGATCGAATCGCCTTTTATGCCGAGATCAGCTTTCCACGCAGGTCCCCCTGTGCCGTCCACGATAAAGCCGTCTTTGATTACCAGGTCAAAATGTCTGCGTGAGCAGGCTGTCGGCATTACATTGCCTGCCACAGTGAGCGCGGCAAGCCCTGTTTTCAAAAAAGTCCGGCGTGAGATAGGGGCAGGCATTGGGTATTAGCCTCTGATATGAGTTTTAGTCCGCCATATATTCAGGCAGGAGTATTCATGCAGAATAATATCAGCCTTATCCGGCAACACGATTGGTATGTTAATTTAAGTATCTTTATAAAGAAAAGGAACATTAGGATTTCCAAAGTTTTGGCTCTCAGCGCAGGCCGGACCCCCTTTTCCTCAAAACCGCCACCAGGTTGTCGCTTTCAGGAGTGTAGGGCGTCCGGAATGAGAAAGCGCCGAAGAATCTTATTTCCGCGAATCCGGCATCAGTACAGGAACTCTCAAGCAATCCTGCGGTCAGGGGATAAAGGATTTCTCTGTCCTTTGCCTTGAGAATATCGTTTTCATAAATTTCGACAGTAAATCCGATATGGTCTTGCAGGTATTCATACCGGCGCTCGAAACGGTAGCTCGTTTCTCCGGCTTTCACCAGTTTGGCAGGCAGCCCCTGAGGCCTTCGGGCCATTATTTTCTCATAACCCAGGACATGCAGCACTGCAGTTCCGCCAGGAGTGAGAGCCAGTTCAAGTGCCCGGCAGAACCCGGGCAGCTTGTCAGCGGGCAGATGAGCCATGGTATTTCCCAGGCAGGTCACCAGGTGCCATGGTCCATGGGAGGAGGCAAGCTTTTTCAGCCCTTCCATAGGCACTGAGAATATTCTTGCGCCCCCGAGATTCTCGACAGCCAGAGCGCGCAGATACTCCGAGGGCTCCGTGCCGGATACAGAAAAGCGCGCTTCACGAAGTGCCATCAGGTGATATCCTGTCCCGCATCCGATATCCAGTGCACTGGGCGCAGAAACTCTCCTGCCTGCCGCCTCGATTATGAACGGTATTTCATGTTCGAGCCTGTTTTCCCAGTCAATAAAAATATCGTAATACCGGGCCAGGGATTGGTAGCTGTCTCCTGTTGAAAGGACCCTGGACCCGGGTGAACGGCCTTTTTCATCCGGCTTTGACATTTTTTTCCAGAGGCGGCGCTTGATAGACTTTTTGATTGAATGTATATTTAAAAGGGGAAAAGGGTATATTTACGACCGGATAATGATAATACAATTCCTGATAATCTGGTAGGGAGGTGTCCTGTGCTTGATAAGCCTGCTATAAAATTTTCTCTTCCTGTTTTATTTATGTTCTCTTTAACCGGATTAAATTGCAGCGCAGTGCGCAACATAAATATATACACAACGGCCGAAGAGGTGCAGATAGGCAACTCACTGGATAAAGAGATCAGAAAGGAATACGATATTCTGAAAGATGATAAGATCGACTCTTTTCTGGCCGAAAGAGGCAAGAAACTGGTCCAGGCCTCTGGCCGGAGTGACATAGAATACAATTTCGCCCTGGTCAACTCCGAGGTGATCAATGCCTTTGCTATTCCCGGAGGCTATTGCTATGTGAACCTCGGGTTGTTCCGCCAGTCGGAGACCGAGGCAGAGCTGATCAGTGTCCTGGCTCACGAGATCAACCACGTGGTGCACCGCCACAGCATGAAGCGGCTGAGCCAGATGCAGCTTGCCGGGGCAATCACGCAGATCGCTCTCGGAAATGCCGGGGATCTTCAGTACGCGGTGGCCAATCTTTTCACCAGCACCGGCATGTTGTATTACAGCCGAGAGGCAGAGCGGGAGGCAGACCGGGATGGCCTTCTGACCATGTACCGGGCGGGTTATGACCCTCAGGGCATGGTCGACATGTTCGAAAAGCTCAAAGCCAACCGGGAGGGGCCTGAGCCGGGAGGCTGGCAGCTACTTTTTTCTACACATCCGATTACCGGTGAAAGAATCGAAAATACAAAAAAAGAGATTGCCGGACTGCCTTCCAAACCGGATCTGATCATGAATTCACCGGAATGGTCACAAATCAGAAAATATTTGCAGGAGAAATACCCGCCTCCAAAAAAGTCAGAGAAGAAAGCAGGAGAAGGCAAAGGAGGGAATTAAGCGCTGAATCGGCAGAAGCAGGGGGTAAGGTGCGCTTTGGGGCCTTACACCAACTCCTTGATTCGGTAAATTTGAGATTTGACTGACATACCGTTTGATCAGCAGCACTCCAGAAACTTTCAGAACAATCATGTAACCTTGAGTTTTAGCGGACAGGTTTGCCTGTTGATCGGATGCTTGTCTGGTGGGATGATGAGAATCACCTGAGCCTGGGAGAACAATGTCTCTCTGAATGTTTTTCTTGTTTTTTGGAGTATGGGGGATAATTATTGATCTGTTGTTCTGGAGCCGAATAAGAGTGCAGAAAGCTTTGAAAACCGAATACTAGAAAACAGCTTCAGGCTAAAAGAGGGAGTTGGAAATGCGGAACCTTTCTGTTGAATACCTGGGATTGAAGCTCAAGAACCCGCTCATTGTAGCCTCGAGCGGACTTACCCGTAATGTAAAGCTCATTCAGCGCTGCGAACGAGCAGGCGCTGGCGCAGTGGTGATGAAAAGTATTTTCGAAGAGGATATCAGGAGAAGGGACACGACTTTCAGCGACTCCTTGATGTCCCATCCCGAAGCTGCGGGATATATTGATGCCCAGGTGGGATTAATCTACGGTTCGCAGCAGTACTGCGATGAGATAAAAAAGGCCAAGGACAAGGTATCGATCCCGGTAATTGCCTCAGTGAACTGTGCGGAATCGCGCTGGTGGATCGATTATGCCGCCCAGCTCGAGGGCTCGGGAGCGGATGCGGTCGAGCTCAACCTCTCGGTACCCTCTGTGGACCGGGAAGTCTCAGGCGCGCAAAGCGAGGCTGCTTTTTATGAAATAGTCTCCGCAGTGCGCTCCAGGGTTAAAATCCCGATCGCCGCTAAAATAAGCGGCCAGCTCACAGCGCCCCAGAACGTGGCCTGCAAGCTGGCGGGCGCCGGCGCGAACGGTTTAGTCATTTTCAACCGCCAAAGCGGGCTGGATATCGATATCAAGACCCGCCGGGCTTTTTCCTCAAAAGGCGGACAAGGCCTGACAACTCCGGCCAGTATCTATTATCCGCTGCGCTGGATCGCCATCCTGCACGAGCTGCTCCCGGATCTCGATCTTTCCGCCTCAGGAGGAGTGCACGACAGCGAGGCTTTCATTAAATATATTCTTGCCGGCGCCACCACGGTCCAGGTCTGTTCTCTGTTCTATCGTAAAGGTTTAAATCAGATCTCTTTGCTCCTCGAGGCCCTTGACTCTTACCTCGAGGACCAGGGAGCTGAAAGTGTAAAAGATATCAGGGCTACGGTGGTCCGCGATTTGGAAATCGGCACGCGGGAACAACAGCGCATGGAGTATGTCCAATTGGCCAAGGACCATTACCTCGAGGTCGATACGACCGATGGCGATGGGTTGATATACGAGTCCCACCCGGAGGATAAATCCTGAGAAACGGATTCTCTTAACCGAAGGGCAGCTTTCGCTACCGGGAGAGGAAAATATAAGTATTATCAGACAGAGGAATGACAAAAAAAGGCGATGCCAGATGAGTTCTTGACTCAAATGGGCACCGCCTTTTTCTGTTCGGAAAAACTTAAAATTTAAGCGCCAACAGCCGATTTCACCCAATCGATCCCTACGCTCTTGGGCCGGAAGATCGGTGCACCCCAGGCACGGTTCAGCACGAACTGGCTTAGCATACCCAAGGCCCTGGACACTCCGAAAAGCACTGTATAATAGTCGAATTCAGTCAGGCCGTAGTGGTACAGGAGGCTTCCCGAGCCTGCATCCACATTGGGGTATGGGTTCTTGGCCTTGCCGTGCTTTATCAATACATCCGGCACGACTGCGAACAGGCGGTCAACGATCTGAAAAATTTCCGAGTCTTTGCAATACTTGCGGCCGAAATTGATAAATGCGGTAAAGCGCGGGTCGGTTTCTCTTAATACCGCATGGCCGTAACCGGGGATGACCTTGCCGCTCTTGAGCGTATCCCAGCAGAACTCCCGCAGCTTGTCATCATTGGGTACGCCCTTGTATTTTTCTTGAATTTGCATCACAAAGGCAAGGCATTCCTGATTGGCCAGGCCGTGGAGCGGTCCCGCAAGCCCGTTAAGACCCGCAGGCACTGCATAGAAGGGATCGGAAAGCGCCGAGGCGACAACGTGCGTGGTCAAGGCGCTGACATTTCCGCTTTCATGGTCCGAGTGCAAAGTCAGATAGAGGCGTATCAGGTCGGCGAATTCACCTTTCGGGTCCGGAATTCCGAGCATGTAAGCGTAATTGCCTCCCCAGTCCAGGTTTTTTTGGGGCGGAATGGGATCTCCTTTGCCTGTATAAATCCGATACATCCCTGCCGCCAGCTCGGGCAGCATGGCCAGCAGCCTGATTGAATCATCCAGTGCCGGTTCCCAGTATTCCGTTTTTTTCATCCCTTCGTTATAACTCTTCCTGAATTTACTCTCTCTCTCAAAGCACATGATACCCATGCTCAGCCTGACCATGGGATGGGTATCCTTAGGCAGGGTCCTCATTATCTGCCAGACATAATCAGGCACAGGCTCTTGACTTGAAAGTTCTTTCTGGAAATCTTTCAGCTCTTCCTCCGTGGGTAACTCACCGAGCAACAGCAAGATGAATATCTCCTCCGGCAACCTGTCGGCCAGCTCGAGAATCGATTTTCCTCTGATAATCAGTCCCTTTATCGGGTCCACAAAAGAGGTTTCGCAGAGCAGGGATCTTACACCGCGCATACCTCCGAACATCTGTTGCAGAGTCACCTCGGATACTACTTTATCCCCATAATTCTTAAGAAGCTCTTGAAGCTCACTGCGCAATTGAGGCAGACGGGAAGCAAATTTTTCTTTAAGCTTTGACATCAAAATCCTCCAAGTTTGAGGTTTAGTCAGCTTTCCGGCCGAAGAGACAATTTGCAGATCTTCTTTGTTTGTTCATTCAGATTAACTGTCAGCCGGATCTTGATTAAGAATAAAAAAGAGTGGTTAAAGGGTTAAAAATATTGATCTCTGCAATCCGTCATAAAATTGCAAACAACGGCTTTGAAAATTAAATAAAAAAATCAAACACGGAAAAATAAAGGGCAATAAGGAATATATCCCCTAAGAAACATCCGTCTTTAAATAAACTAGTATGTCAATTTAAAAACATTGGTACTGAAAAATCAATAGAAACTCGTTTCAAATTGAAATTTGTGATTTTTGAAAAACAGCCGTTAATGAAGACAAGCTTATTTTATGCGCCTTTTTTTCAGATTTATAGCGGGGTCCTGCCTTGCGAAACATCCGCCGTAGCTATAAATATAATATAACCAGATAGCCAGGAAAAATAATTCAATCAGGTAGTAATCAAGCCACTCCGGTAAAAAGCTTGCGCGTTTTAAAATGACTACAAGTTTTCGCTCCTCGCAATCCAACTCATTTCAGAAAGACTAAAAAAGCTTTGTTTGAATCTTTGAGAATTTCAAAAGACCGGACTCGTGCTGAAAAAATCTAAAAGGACTATCTTGAAACCGTACTATTCATCTGTTGAAAACAGAACTTGTAAAATATTTACACCCGGCCAATGGAATTTTCAAAATAAGGCAGGCCTTTCGGTATATTTAAACCTTCAACCCTGAAGAGAAGGAGAAACCATGCAGGAGCCGAGCCGCATTTTGCCGTTGAAGTTGTCAGCCGGAGCTTTATTGATTGTTTTGACGACCGCCGCCGTTCCACTGAAAGCGCAAGGCGATAGTGCCTGCATAGATTGTCATAAGCAGCATGATCCCGGCATTGTAGCCCAATGGAGCGAATCAAAACACGGGGAGGCGGGAGTGACCTGTGATTTCTGTCACCAGGCGGACAAATCGGATCCCGACGCTTTTGAACATTACGGGCAGAATATTGCGACCATAGTTTCTCCAAAGGACTGCGCTAAATGTCACGAGGAGCAGTTCAGCGAGCAAAAGGGTTCTCATCACGCCAAGGCGGGACAGATTCTCGGTTCCCTGGACAATCTGCTTGGCGAGGTGGTAGGCGGGCAGCCGGCTGTTGATGCAGGCTGCCGCCAGTGCCACGGCTCAGAGGTCAGGGTGGATGACCACGGCCATCCGACAGCGGATACCTGGCCGAATACAGGCATGGGAAGAATCAATCCCGACGGCTCCTGGGGCTCCTGCACTGCCTGCCATACCCGCCACCATTTCAGCAAAGCCCAGGCCCGCCAGCCCGAGGCCTGCGGCAAGTGCCACCTCGGCCCGGACCACCCGCAAATCGAAGTCTGGAACGAATCCAAGCACGGCGTGCTTTATCATGCAAACCGTGAGAAGCTCAATCTGGAGAGTGATCTCTGGCGCGCCGGAAAGGAATATTTCGAGGGGCCGACCTGTGCCTCATGCCATATGAGCGCCGGGGGATCCCAGGAGACAACCCACGATGTGGGAGAGCGCATCTCCTGGACACTCAGGCCGCCGATCTCCAAGAAACTGAACATGGTTGTCTACGAGGATGACTCCAAGGAAGACCTGTTGGGAGATAGCCCTGAAATGCCTGCAATCGGCTCTCAGCAAAAGAATGAAAGCGGAGAGGTCAAAAAGGTCAAGGCTATCCGCAACTGGCGGGAGCGGCGGGCCAGCATGCAGGATATCTGCACACAATGCCATGGGGAGCCTTTTGTCAAAGGTTTCTATGCCCAGTTTGACGCGGTGGTGCTGCTCTATAACGAAAAATTCGCCGAGCCGGCCAGGGCAATTATCGAAGAGCTGAGAAAACAGGGTAAGATCACCCCTGAGGATTTCGACGATCCGATAGAATGGACCTGGTGGGAGCTCTGGCACCATGAGGGCCGCCGGACACGCCATGGAGCTTCGATGCAGGGTCCGGATTATACCTGGTGGCACGGGATGTACGAGGTGGGCAAGCATTTCTACAATAATTTCATCCCGGAGCTGAAACAGGCTGCAGGCGACAAACTGGCAAAAGAGCTGCTGGAAAAATATGTTTACAGCCAGGAGGGTCACCTTTGGCACAGGGATGGATTAAGCAAAGAGGTCAGGGAGAAAATCAGGCAGTTTTACGAAAAGCGGTACAAGCAATAAGCCGGGACAGCGGCCTGCTATTTATCAGCCGGATGCTGTTGGCTGTGTTTTCAGGAGCGGTGGGGGCCGGCATCCTTTTTGCTTTTTAACAAGGCAGTGATTATGCCCGCACCGGAGAGCGATTGCAAAAAGGATGCCGGCCCCCACCCCCGATCGAGGATCGAGTAGACCGTCCCTTCCCTCACCGGCCCATGATCCGGGAGATATTCTCGCGGCTCGGCAGTCTGATTATCCCTCTATCGGTAATAATAGCGGTGATCAGCTCTGCCGGGGTGACATCAAAAGCGGGGTTCAACACTTTGATCCCGGATGGCGCAAGGTGAAGCCCGAAAGGGGAGACCACTTCCCGGGAGTCTCTTTCCTCGATCGGGATGTGGCTTCCATCCGGAATGGAAAGGTCGAATGAGCTGAAAGGGGCCGCTATATAAAATGGGATCCCGTGTTTCTGCGCCAGACAGGCCACGCTGTATGTGCCGATCTTGTTGGCCGCGTCTCCGCATGCAGCGATCCGGTCGGCTCCGGTGATTACGAGGTCCACCAGGCCCCTGGACATTATGCTTCCGGCCATGTTGTCACAGATCAAGGTCGCCTCGATACCGGCCCTGGTCAGCTCCCAGGCTGTAAGCCTCGCTCCCTGGAGCAGGGGGCGGGTCTCGTCCACGAAAACTGAAATCTGTTTGCCCTGTTCTTGGGCTACATAGATTGCCGCCAGTGCAGTCCCGATGCCTGCAGTGGCAAGAGCCCCTGCATTACAGTGGGTCAGCACCCTGGCGCCGTTCTCGAGCAGCCCGGCGCCGTGCTCGCCGATTGCGCGGCAGAGCTTGCGGTCCTGTTCGAAAATGGCAAGGGCCTCTGCCTCGAGCAAGGCTAAAAGCTTCTGGCTGGTGGTATCCTGAGGCACGCGCTCGAGCGCTTTTTTCATCCTCTCGATGGCCCAGAAAAGGTTCACTGCCGTAGGCCGCGTGACTGAAAGCTCACCTGCCACCTCAATCATTCTCTTACGGAACTTTTCCGGGGGCAGACCAACCACTTCCTGCATCCCGAGCACCACCCCGAACGCCACGGCAACCCCGATCGCAGGTGCTCCGCGCACGGCCAGGTGGCGGATGTCATCAGCCAGAAGGCGGTAGTCAGTGCGTTCGAGATAAATTTCCCGGGCCGGAAGCTCTGTCTGGTCGATCAGCCTGACTCTGGCTCCGGGCGCTCTGCCGACCCATTTTATTGTCTCTACAGGCATTATCTCTCCGTTGTTGATTTTTCCACCGCTTGACCGTAAATTCACCAACAATTAAACTTTTTCCATCAACAGTTACGGGGCGTTTCCTATCGCCAAGAAAAGTTAAGCCTTGGGATAATAAAATTCAAGTCCATCATCACCTTTTCTGGAGGTGCCATTATGTTCTTAAGAAAGCTGGAAACCTGGGGATTGTTAGCTCTGTTATGGACCTGTTGCGCCGGATTGCTGTTTTCCGCTCCAGTTAAAAGAGCCTATACGCCTGAGGATGTGGTCAAAGTAAAAAGCGTCTCTGCTCCGGCACTTTCCCCGGATGGCGCCCAGATAGCCTACGTAGTCGGCTCATCAGACTATGCAGCCAACAAAAAAAGCACTGAGATCTACATTGTGCCTTCGGACAGAAGCGCCCTCCCGCGCAGGCTGACTTACTCCGGCAAGAGCAACGGGTCTCCCCAGTGGAGTCCGGACGGCAAAACGCTCGCCTTCCTCTCAGAGAGAGAAACCGCCAAAGGCGCGCAGATTTATCTCCTGCCCCTGGACAGGCCCGGGGAGGCGCGCAGCGTAACAAACTTTCCCGGCGGGATCAGTGATTTCATTTTCAGCCCGGATGGGAATTCTATAATATTTGCCGCCAGAGTGTATCCTGACAGCCCTTGTCTGGATACGGTAAGCGTGCGGGACAGCCTGAAAGAACAGTCAAAGATGAAGGCCAAGGTGCACGAGCGCCTGCTCTACCGTCACTGGGATATCTATTCGGACAGCAAGGCCACGCATCTTTTCCGCCTGAATGTCAGTGGGGACAGTCTGGTTGACCTCATCCCTGGGCTCGAGTTCGATGCTCTCAATTACTGGCTCGGCTCCGCAGGCCGCGAGTTTGCTGTTTCTCCGGATAGCAAGTGGGTCTATTTCGCCGGCAACCAGGACCCGGACCAGGCAGTAAGCTACAACTCCGAGGTCTATCGTGTCCCTCTGGCCGGGGGAGAGATTGAAAAGCTTACCGTCAACCCGGCCGCAGACAACTGCCCGCGGCCTTCCCCGGACAGCCGGTTTGTGGCCTGGCGCTCCACCAACCGTCCGTATTACGAATCCGATCAGTACGATCTCGTGGTCATGGATCTGAAAAGCGGCTCGCTCCAGAACCTCACCGCAGCTTTCGACCGCAGCGTAGGACTTATTTTCTGGTCTGCCTCATCCGATACCCTGTATTTCCAGGCTGAGGATCAGGGCGACAGCGATCTATTCGCCGTGGCCCGGAAAGGAGGCCCGGTAATTCGCGTGCTGGGAGCGGAACTCGGCGCCGGATCAGGCTACCATCTGGACTGTCAAGCCCCGGCAGGCGAGGGATTTTTTATTTTCCTTCACCGCCCCTATGCCTACCTTTCTGAAGTGGCCCGTTTCGACCGCGGGCAAGGCCGCCTTACTCTCGTGACCGGGCACAACGACAGTCTCTGGTCGCAGGTTTATGTTCCGGAAGGGGAGGATGTATATTATACCGGCGCTGGCGGCGATCATGTGCACGGCATGCTGTTCAAGCCGGTCAATTTCGATCCTCGGAAAAAATATCCCATGCTGGTGCGCATACACGGCGGTCCCCAGCAGATGTTCGGCCGGGCTTTCCGTCATGAATACGCCCTGTTTACCGGGGCGGGCTATGTGGTTTTTACCTGCAACCCGCGCGGCTCGACCGGTTATGGACAGCGCTTTACAGACCAGATCCGTGGTGACTGGGGAGGAATGGTTATCGAGGATATCAAGAAAGGCGTGAGACATGTCCTGGCTCAAAATCCCTTTATCGATCCCAAGGGTGTTGCGGCCTGGGGCGGCTCATACGGCGGGTTTGTCTGCAACTGGCTCGAAGGGCACAACGAGGATGGGTTGTTCGCGGCGCTGGTTTCCCACGCCGGTGATGCCGAGCAGTGGAGCTCTTACGGCAGTACTGAAGAACTCTGGTTCCCTGAATGGGAAATGTTCGGCACTCCCTGGGATAACCCTAAACTCTACGACAACCTCTCGCCGGTCCGCTATGCGAAAAAGTTCAAAACCCCCATGCTCCTGACCCATGGAGACCTCGACTGGCGGGTGCCGGTGACCGGAAGCGAGCAGATGTTCACTGCCCTCCAGCGCCTGGGTGTGCCGAGCAAGTTTATCCGCTTTCCGGATGAAGGACACTGGATCCTCAAGCCTCAGAACAATGTTTTCTGGTACAAATCAATTATCGAATGGGTGGATAAATGGTGTAAAAGATCCCAATGATAAAATGATAAACTAATCCCCCGACATTTGTTTCTCCTGGATCGAAAGGGCTAAGGGCACATCGCGTTTTTTGTGCCCTTAGCCCTTCAGAGTCTTTTCCTGCAAAACTTTAGCTAATGTCCCTTTCATATAAAAAACCAGAACAATTGAGCCCTGTTAAGTGTAATTAATATTAAGAGGCCTCAGAATAAAAAGTTTTAAAAGCTCACGATTTTTTTCATGTTCGGGTTTTTAATATTGACCTTTTCAGGGAGGGAAAAATGCGTTGCTCAAGAGTTTTAAGAGTTATGCTTCTGGTATCTCTCTCTTTAATAATGGCCAGCTCTCTCTGGGCCAGAAAGAATGTCGAGATACCGGCGAATTTCGGCAAGGATGATTGGTCGGTAACTCATTGGGAAGATGCAGTGAGGTATTTGAAATATATCGCGGACAACAATACCCGGCAGAAATTGCTGTCCGTTCCGGAAAGTCTGAGGCAGGAAGCCTGGGATGAATTCTGGAAGAAGCATGATCCGGTGAGCTCGACACCGGCCAATGAGTTCCGGGATCAATATTTTGCCAGAGTCAAGTATGCGAACGAAAATTACGGCACAAACCTTCGGGACGGATGGCTGAATGACATGGGAGAAGTTTACATCCGGATGGGCCAGCCAATGAGGACCGAAAAGTTTACCATGAGAGCCAGCGGCCGGGATCTGGAAGTCTGGGAATACTGGACAAACTACGATGTGCAACTGGTTTTTCTGGATCGCAGCGGTCTTGGGGATTTCGATCTCCTCAACCCCGCCGAAATGATAGATCAAGTGTACATCTATGGCAGCCGTTAATCCGTCGATAGTTTTTCAGCTTCAAGCGGCGGGGCTTTCTGGCCCCGCTTTTTTTTACTCCTTCGTTTGTAACTCAATTCAGGGCCTGGCTTGAAGGGTTGTCAGGCTGTGGCACGTAAATTTGAGGCGCGCCCTCGGGTTTAAGTATTTACGCAAGCTTTGGAGAAAGGCGGCTCAACAGAAAGGGATAATTTATTTTATTTGACAGTCGTCTTTAAAATTAATATTTTATTTTTTTAATCAACATGCTTGCTCAAGTGGGGCTGTAGCTCAGTTGGGAGAGCGCTTGAATGGCATTCAAGAGGCCAGGGGTTCGACCCCCCTCAGCTCCACCAGAAATAGCAAGGAATTGGTAGAATTTACGGCAGGTTATTCAAGTGTTCGATTTCAAAAGCTTGCCAATTCTTGCCAGTTCCTGGCCGATAAAATCCCCGGTAGTGGTGGACGCTGCCGGGGTTTTTTATTGCCTCCGCAGTACCGGAATCTTGTTAAGCTGCATTCCAACGGCAACCCGGTCTTCTGTGATATAATGGTCCGTCATTTTCCTGTCCTTGTGTCCCATGAGTGGTCTTATATCGTCTAGGCTTACACCCGCATCTCTGAGCCAAGTACCGAATACATGCCGTAAATCGTGGAATGTGATCTTTTGGCCGTCTTCCGTCTGCAATCTCAGCTTCCTGACTGCTTGGTTAAATGCTTTGTGGATGGAAAACCACCGGTTACCGGTTTGAGGATTCAGGAAGACATATCCTTCCTTGCGGCTGGCGATCAACCTTTTCAACAGGTTTACTGCTGGCCTGCCTAACATCTTGGTTTCCAGCCTGCCCCTTTTGAGAACAAGATCGACCTCTCCAGTTTCGGTCAGATCGTGAAACCGGATTTTTTCTATGCGGAGACTGAGGATATTTTCTTTCCTGAATCCCTGGTAGATTGCAAACTCAACAACATCGGCAAGCGGTGCCGG
>DATKXY010000008.1:0-38301 GCA_035528795.1 archaeon
AAATAATCGTTCGGTCATTGATCGTTTGGAGGGATTCTCAATCAATTATGCAAAGCGGATTGAATCCTGTTCCCGTATCGGAAAAAATTCGCACATCTTTTTATCAAAAGAAGCGGCGCGGTATCTCGAAGATAATCCAATTGTTTTTTCACGAATGACAGCACCTATAAAGGGTATTGAAGAGAGTGCTGAAGTCTTTGAAGTAAAGGCAGGCTTATTCAGCGGTTTTAAACTCGATCCGAATGATCCTGAGGACGAGCACTTAGAATCTCAGATTATTGACCTCGTCGAACGGCACAAAGAAATGGAAGAGCCCTGGTTCAAGTCACTTGCGCTATCTGTCTTGGACTGTTTACTTGCCCAATCTCCAGTTGCAGCGCGGAAAGCCGAATACAGAGATCTTCAACTCAAACTCGCATGGCATAGTTCCATCGAAGATGATCCGATCCTTCTTTATGTGAGAGCAAGGGATTTTTGGGAAAAGAAGCAATACACTCAATATATTCGGTATCTAAGACAGATATTCCAAGACCATCCTGAATTTGTTCATGCAAAGAAAAGAATGGTTACAGCGTGTTGGGAAATCGCAAAGAGCAAAGCAGAACCGGCAGAAAAAGTATTCGCACGCGATATGGCAAGAGAATTTTTGGAACATTTTCCCAAATTACTAACCACTGAGGAAGAGAAAGAGTTTAAAGCTATAATCAAAGAAATGGAAAGCCAGATGAAAAGGTAGAAGAGTAAGTAGAAAATTTTTAAGAAGTTTTTCTCTTCAGTTTTTTATCATATTCGTAAATTTCGTAAAGTTTAGATACAAACTGGTCGGCAGTTTTACCATAGATTGATAGAAATGATTCCCGGCTTTCGGTGATCATCCCTTTTCGATAATAGAAAATCAGGCTTAATTTTAATGCACGAAGAAGAGTAGTATTCCAGTGAGGTCCTGGGAATTTGGTTTGCGAGGGGATGGCTTTTCGGTATTCCATTGGAAATGCTAAGGCGCCGTTTTGATTCAGAAGTGAGATTCGGTAATAAAAATCTTCAGGTGTATCCATAAAATTGTAAAGAACATATACTCGAACCTCGTTCTTAGAATATCTCTTGGCTAGCTTGATTGCTTGTAAAACATGAGCCTCAGAATTTATATCATCAAACGCAAAACGAATAGGGTCTATCTTTATCATTGCCAAATGTTTTGCCACTGCATCATCATATAAGCGCGCGTCTAATCCTTGATTAAAATCTACAATTTTCCCCAACTTTTTTATTTTTTCGCAGTCCTCAAGAAAATTTGGAGAAGCGAGCCAATTGTTGTCCCAAAATATTATTCTTGGAAGATCTTTACAGATATCTCTATCCCAGTCATCCCTTACTATGAACTCTGGCTCGTGCAACCTCACAGAACAGAAACGACATTGTCGAGGGCATCCTCTGGAAGCAAAGGTTATGGAGGCGTTGATCTTCCGTTTGAACCATAAGGAATAATCTGGAGCACAGTGTTCAGCTCCATCGAACAATCCGATATGCGGACTAATGCCAGTATGCTTCTTAATGTAGTCGGGAAGTAAAGATGCCGCTATCCCCCCGACAAGTATCTCCACCCCTGGAAATCTGTCCGAGTAGAACTGAACAGATTCAGTGACTTTTTTCAAATCCCACGTGAATAAGCTCGTTATGTAAATCGCGGATGGTCGCGCGACCCCAGGTGGTATTTCGTTCCCTACAATGGCAAAGATATTGCAGCCTTTATATCGCCGTTTCAGCAAAGTTGCGATTTTCATTAGCCCCAACGGTGGATAGGGTGTCTTCGCAACCGGCTCGACTAGAATGAATTGTTTAATAGTTTTGGACATGCATCGTTATTTTTAAGTAAATAATTAATATATTTGATGGTACGCGTGATACTCGCCCCTGGCAGTTATTGCAAAAAGGCTGCCGGGTGCGCCAATGCTGCCGCTAACATGGGTATAGTCTAGAAATACACCTCTATTTCAGGGCTACAACAACTCCTAATACAGACATGCCAATCACCACTGCTATAGACAATACCCAAACGGCCCATTTGAATGTCTTAAATTCAACCGTCAGCTTTCCTACGTTCTCACTCAGAGAACGCAATGTGTTTATCACCTCAGAAAGCGCCATACCCTCTCTCTCGGTAATAAACTCTATTTCTTCCGGTCCAAAATCCAATTTGTCCTGATACCGACACGCAATTAATTGCTAATCTTTCAAGAGCTATCACCGCACCAGCAGCACTTTCAGCATATCGAGGCCGCGGTCCGTGACCAGGGCGAGCACCCTGCCGTCCGAGGCCTCGTAAATGGCTATGTCGTAAGGCTCAGTGCCGATATCTGAGATAGTTTCCACCACCACCTTGCTCCCGATATCAATAACCGAGATACTCCGGGAGCCCGAGTTCACCACATAAAGCTGGTTATTGTCCGGGGTGACTGCGCAGGAGGTCGGCCGCTGGCCCACCGAGATCGTGGTCACCGGGGAGAGCGAGACAGTCGAGATGACCGAAACGGAATTCGAGCCTGAGTTGGCCACGAATAACAGAGTGCCGTCAACGGTCGAGCACAATCCCAGGGGCTTATCTCTCACCGGGATGCGGGTGATAATATCCGTACTCAGCTCAATTGCGGCCACCTCATCGGGGCCTATGTCCCCTGTTTCCCGGCTGCCGTAGTTGCTCACGAAAAGGCGCCCGCTGCCGGGCGGGATGAGCATGTTCTGCGGAGAGTTCCCTACATTGATAATTGTCCGCACCACTTTGCCCTCGACAGTGCTGATCACCGAGATGCTCGCTGCGTTGGAGTTGGAGACATAAACCTGGGATTCATCCGGGCCCACGGCAACGCCGACCGGCTGGAACCCGACCGGAATGGTCTGTTCGATAGAGCCTCCCCTGATGACCGAGACACTATTTTCGCTCGAGTTGGCGACATAAACACGGCCAAGATTGGGGGAGACATCAAGTCCTGCGGGATTGACTCCCACGCCGATGCGGTTAGTCTCGTCAATCTCTTCCAGGTCCACCACGGAAACAGTGCTCTCGCCGCTGTTTGTCACATAGGCCTTACGGCCCACCGGGTCGATATCAATGCGCAGAGGATGCGAGCCCACCGCAACCGCGGCCACAATCGAATCCGGCACGGCGACTACCGAGATTGTCACTGCAGCCGAATCCTTGATACCCAGCCTGTCGGTGGCAATCAGAGTGATACGGTGGGTGCCGATACCCAGGCTGTTGGTGATAAAAGACGCGCCGATGCCGATCGGCCCGCTGATAAACGAACACCACCAGGTCAGGGCCGTACCGGACAGGATACCCTCCTCCGGGTCGCTGGCCGATCCGGAGAACTCGATCGGCGCGCCGATCGGGTAGGTGGCGCCATTGATCGGTCTGGTTATCTGGACCTCAGGCGGCCTGGAGAGACTGACCAGGATCGAGTCCATAGCTCCGGCGCCCTGGCTGTCGAAAGCGAGCAGGATAATGCGGTGCAGGCCTGCGGAAAGCCCCTCTGCCGAGATCGAGGAGCCGCTTCCCAGGGAGCCGTCGATGTTCGAAATCCAGCTCAAGGACTGGCCGCCCAGCACCCCTTCTTCCGGATCAGAGGCTATCCCGCTGAAAGCTACTACAGACCCGAGCACAAAAGCTGACCTGTCCGGGGGCGAGGTGATCTCGACACCGGGCGAGCGGTTGCCGCCGGTGACAACCTGGATAGTCACCTCTGCCGAGCCTGTCAGACCATCACTGTCAACTGCGAGCAGGCGCACCTGGTGCTCTCCCTGTGTCAGGTCGCTGCGCAGGAGATAGTCCCCGGTCCCCAGCAGACCATCCCTGGAAGAATACCAGCTCAGCCGCCCGGGCGCGAGCTGCCCCTCCTCTGGATCCGCGGCTGCGCCTGAGAAAAGCACCGGCGTGCCTACCGCAAAGCTCACTCCGTCGACAGGGTAAACAATACCGGCCACCGGCGCCTGGTTGCCTGTGGCAGCCTGGATCTGGATCTGCACGCTGTCCTTGCCGGCTGCTCCGGCCCGGTCCACTGCCACCAGGTAAACCCACTGGAACCCGGAGGGCAGGGAGCTCGAGGTAAAATAATCCCCGCTGCCGAACTTTCCCGCAAGCGAGCTGACCCAGGTCAATGCCTCGCCTGTAAGCAGGCCATCTTCCGGGTCCTGTGCCAGCCCGAGGAAAGTTACCGGCACACCGCCGGGAAAGATAGACATTGTTTTAGGGCTGAGCACGCTTACCACAGGCGAGCGGTTGCCGCCTGCTGCGACCACCTCTATCTGGACACTGTCCCGGGCCGCGGCACCGCTCTCGCTGAGGGCCGTGAGATAGATTTTCTGCCGCCCCAGAGCCAGGCCGTCCTCGACAAAAAAGACCCCTCTGCCGATCAGGCCGGATAACGAGGATGACCACCAGACAGCGCCGCTTTCCGCCTGCTCAGCAGTTATTCCGCTGACCTCGGCTGCGAACAGCACCCCGGCCCCGAAACTGAAGCGGGAGCCTCCCGCAGGAGAGAGGATCCGGGCTTCCGGAGCTTGTTCTCCGCCTGCGGCGACCACCTGCACTGTCACGCTGTCTGTACCGACCCCGCCGGCATGGTCAACCGCGATTGCCTTGAGCAAGTGGATCCCCTCGCTCAGAGTTCCCGCAAAAAGCTCTTCTCCATACCCGAGGAACCCATCCAGGCTCGATTGCCAGCTTACAGAGTGGCCGCTCAAAGGCCCATCCTCGGGATCGGCTGCTACCGCAGCGAGATAAACCAGTACCCCGCCAGTGAACCTTGCGCCGGGCGGCGGCGAGGTGATAGCGACATTCGGGGCCTGATTTCCGCCCGCGGATACTATCTCCACATTGACACTGTCCAGGCCTGCCGCACCCTGGGGGTCCACCGCCGCCAGATACACTGTGTGCCTGCCCAGGGGAAGACCGCCATAATCCAGAACCGGCCCCCGGCCGAGAATTCCGAGTCTGGTGGTAAACCAGAGAAGGGTTTCCTCATTATCCAGCACGCCTGTTTCCGGGTCGAACCCGCCCCCTGCGAAACGCACATCTGCGCCCACAGAGAACTTTGAGCCGTCAAGGGGCAGGGTGATCGAGGCGCTCGGGGACTGGTTGCCCCCGGAAAGGAGAATGACGATTCTGACACTGTCCCGGTCAGCAGCGCCGAGAGCATCGCTGGCTGTGAGATAGATCGTGTGCCCGCCTGCGGAAAGATTTTCTACGAGCTTTACTGCTCCTGTTCCAAGAGGACCGTCAAGCGAACTCGACCAGACAAACGCATCGGGACCGAGCAAACCCTCCTCGGCGTCCCGGGCTGTGCCCTGAAGAAGAACAGCGGCCCCAGGACCGAACTCCGCGCCTTCGGTCGGAGTGATAATCTGCACCTGGGGCGCGGTATTGGCTCCTGACCCGAGCACAGAGAGAGAGACGCTGTCCCAGCCCGCCGCTCCTGCAGCGTCGATTCCCACGACCTTGATCAGGTGCGCGCCGAGACTCAAGCTGGAGTATCCGAGCGCCTGTCCGCTGCCGAAATAGCCATCCAGATTACTGACCCAGTAGAACCTGTTCTCAGGCAGCGGACCGTCTTCCGGGTCAATGCCCGAGGCGAGGAACAGAATCGCCTGCGCCTGGTTGAAAGAGGCGCCATTCCCTGGATTGGTGAGCGTCACCTCCGGAGCCCGGTTTCCGCCGACAGTGAGGGTCAGGGAGACCGTGTCCGAGGATAAAGCTCCGAAAGAATTGCGGGCGGTCATGGTGACCAGATGATTTCCCTCGGAGAGCCTGTCATAGAGCACGAAATTCCCGGCGGCAAAAACGCCGTCCCGGCTGCTGGTCCAGATTACCGAGCTCCCTTTCAGATAGCCCTCCTCTTCATCGAAAGCGCGCCCGAGGAAAAGTATGCTCTCCCCGACCGCTACAGAGGCCCCGGAGGCCGGACTCACGATCTCGGCTTGCGGGGCCGAGGTGATCCGCACGCTCACTGTGTCGCTCAAGGCCCCGAAAGCGTAATCACTGTAAGCGCGCAAGCGCAGGTAGCGCAGGCCCCGCGGCCGGGCGCTGAAAGAGGCGGATGTCTGATCAGCCAGCACAACCGAGTCGCTCGTTGCGAAATTGGCGACCGGGCTTTCGTAAACGATATAGCCTGCGGCAAGGGGGATGCGCACCCATTGGAGGGTAAAATCGCCGGTCTCGGTAACAGCGTCGTAATGACTGATCACAGGGATGTAGTTTTTCAGCTCGATTTCAGCAGTGGCGGTTCCGCCTGCCGGCACTGTCAGTTTAGGGCTGATCCCGAGATAGCTTATACCTCCTGCTGTGTGGGCCTGTACCGCCACCACGCGGCCTTCTCCTGCCGTGACCTCGAGGGTGCCGGAAAATGTCGCGCTGGAAAGGTCAATCACCAGTTCTCCCTGGGTAAGCAGAGTTCTGGCGGCCAATGATTCATCAAACACCAGGGCATGTATGCTGGTTATGGAGGAGGCCTGTGCGAGGAGGGATTTTTGCCCAATTTTTTTGGTTTTATTCGCCGGTCCAACCGGCTCAGCGGCAAGGGTATCTCCCTCGAAGCGCACCGAGACAAGCAGGGTGCCTGCCGGCTCATCCGGCCCCAGGAGAGAGTCGCGGTCCCGGCAGCTCACCATGGAAAGAAGAAGCGAGAAAGCAGCGAGAAGGCGAAAGAGGTTTTTCATATTATTTGCTCGTATCTCAGGGCAGGCTTCCGGTGATCACGACTTTTCCGCTGTTCGATTTGGAACCGCCTCGTGTGACCGCGATGATTGCCGCTGTGGCTGCGGCGCCTCCTGCGAGCCAGAACCATTTCCGCTTGTAGAAAGGCTTCTTTTCCCTGGATAGCGGCTGTTCTGTTAATGAGACAACCGGAAGCCTGATCCCGTAAAGCAGAATCCTGTAGCCCGGCCGGACCGGCGCTGTATAGGCGAAGATCTTCACCCGGCAGGTGCTGTCCTCGGCTGCGGTAACCATGCCGCGGGCGACCCTGTTTCTGTACTCCACACCCTGGTAATAGATCGGGACATACACCACGGCCCCGGTTTGCAAAGTCACTCCCTGGGAAAGACCGGCTCCGGCCACCAGAACGCTGTCTTTGCTGTCCACCCAGCGCACATCGGCATCGAGTGTGTCAACAGGTGCAACCTGGGCCCATAGAGAGCCAGTGGCAAAAAACAGCAAGGCGAATAACAGTTTAAAATGGCGCATTTTACATCCCTTTCGGCTAGCGCACCTGAATTACCATTGTGGTAACACCGAGGCTTGCGGCTATTTTTCGCGCGGCCTGTTCGGCGGCGCTGCGGTCAGCCCAGTAGCCGGCCTTGACCCGGAATATCCCGTCCGGGCTGTCTTCAATCCAGACATACAGCGTGGGATCATCGAGCCTGGAAGAGAGCTTTTCCGCATGCTCCCGTGCGTTAAACGATCCTAATTGCACGGCCCAGTCGCGGCCGTCCAGACCCACGATCCAGAGATCCTTCCCGGTCGAGCGCATGATTGGCGCAGCGGCCTCCCTAGCCTCTTCGAGAGAGCTGAGGAGCGCTAACCTTACCCGGTAGACTTTTCCGACTCCCCTGACCTCGGCACTTTCCAGCCTGGGTTCATACCGGCTGCCCCGGTAACTATCGGCAAGCCGGCGGGCATTTTCCACGGAACGGAACGCCCCCAACTGAATGGTATAGGGTCCGCCCACGCTGTCGGCTTCGAGGCCTGTAAGCTCGTTAAGCATTATCATGCGCAGGGGATCAAGCGGAATAGTGTGGTTGTAAGTCAGGCCCTCGGGAACAAAAATTGTGTCACAAAGAGCGCGATAGCCCTCTTTTTCGATCTCGAGCGTGTGGAAACCCGGGGCGACCGGTTCTGAATAGAACAATCCTTTCCAGTCCGTATAGCCGAGCTCGAGGTTATCCAGTTTGATCCTGGCCTCCTGGACGCCGGCAGAGATAAAAAGGCTGTGGGCTAGAGCTTCCAGGGGAAGACAGAGGAGCAGCGGGAAAAAGAAGGACTTTGCCAAAGCTATCCGGCTCAGGGAGCCGGGTCTGGAAGATAGTTTGATAGTCATGGCCGAATAGGAGAAAGAGGGAGAAAAGTGTAAAAAGCTAATAGATAGATTAACAGATTAACCCAGTTTAAATATAAGATGCATTATAAAAATTGCAAGATAATGTTTGCATTTTATTTAATTAAGCTGTAAAAACAAAAAAAGTCCCCGGTTATCACTTTACTTTCCAGGGAAAATAGAGAATATACAGCGCTTATTAGTCTGCAAACATGGTTCGATTTTATTCACTGATCCCGGGTTAGTCCCCATAAGGCATCCTAGGGGTTTTACCCAATAAACGGGAGTAAACAGTGAGTGCACCCCGATGGTGGGCCGTATGATCAGCTATGGCCCCGATTATCGCAGCCCTCGGCTCACCCCCCATGACTGCTCCTTTGGATAACGGCCGGTTGAGCTCTTCATCGCTCTTGCCGGACACAATTTTTATAGCCTTTTCTATGGCCTCCTGAAGGAGCTTTCTGGCCGAACTTAATGATTTCACCTCCAAGATCTTCTTCTTTTGACCCTCAAAATCCAGATCAAATCCCTGTGGACCAAATGCCCCATTCATGAACCAATCGATTGTCCGGGCCACATGAGCTACGAGCTGAGCTACGGTCATCATGCCCTCTTTCGGCGAATAATTCGAATCTTCCTCTGCCAGACAATCGCTGCTGTTCTGAAATAACTCATAAATCATCTCTAACTCGGACACCAACTTATCGCTCAACACAAGAAACCTCCCGGTTAGAATAAGCTCAAGTACATGAGTTCATAAATAGTGTAGCGTATTGTTTTAAATCAACTTACAAATTGAGTAAACGTAGTGGCGAGGCATGCCTCGCCCTGTTCGGGCGACCGCCGGTCGCCCCTACGCGTTCGCACAGCGTTGCTGGAAAAAATACGTCACCGTATTTTCGAGTTATAGTACTAAGTTACCCTCTTAACCCCCATCATGGGAATTTCATTATCCATATTGCTCAAAAGAGCAGGGTTGATCTTCCCTGCCAAAAGCGTGCTTAATAATCAAACAGGAAAAGGAAAAAAGTCAAGCCGGCGACTCGAGCAGACCAGCCAGCTTTTCTACAAGCCTGGCTCTCTCGTAGCGGGAGACCTCCTCCGGGCGTGTCCCGTCAATCAGGCTCTGCTTTCTCTCGAATCGGTCGAGAAGCATGCGCATGGCCTCCGCGATTTTCCGGCTCTCCGGCTCGGTGACCGTGATCCCGCACCCTGTGCGGGTGACAATTTCTTCTGCCGCTCCCGGCGGGACCACGGCAAGCACGGGAATCCGGGCGCCGAGATAATCATAAAATTTTCCCGGTACCACAAGCTCCGCCCCGGGTGCGAAACTCTCAAGAAGGAGCGCCAGGTGAGAGGCAGCTATTTTACCAAGCACCTCGCTCCGGGGAAGGAAGCCGGAAAAAGTTACCGTACCGGCCAGGCCTAAAGCTTCTGCCCGCTCCTTGAAATGCCCGTCACACGGGCCGACCAGCTCGAGAGAGCACCTGTCTTTCCCTTGCCTGTTCAAGCTTGCCAAAGCCTCGAAAAGGGGTGTCGGATCGCGGTCCAGGGTAAGGCCTCCGGTATGGATAAGCCTTAGGGGACCCCCTGGCGGAGCATTGTTTTGGAATTCTGAAAACTCGAGCGGATCGAAACCGTTCGGGAGATGCTGGAACTTTTCCGGCGGAAAATGGGGGTAGCGGGAGCGGAAGTCACTAACAGCGGCTTCGGTGGTGGCCAGAACCAGATCGGCCCTTTCTATTGCGAGACGTTCCAGCCGCTTCTGGCAGCTTTTGTGAAACGGTGTCGGGTAGCGCCGGTAGATTCCCCGGACCCAGGGGTCCCGAAAATCGGCGACCCATCTTTTGCCGGTTTTCCGGGCCAGGTACCAGGCCGCAAGATGCGCCGACTCAGGGGGGCTGGTACTCAGGATACAGTCCGCCCGGCGCGCATGCTCGAAAGCCGCTGATAACGCGGAAGGAATCCAGCCGCAGTAGACATCCGGCACTCCCAGCCAGTCGGCGAGACGCCGCAGCCTGCCGACAGTCTTTTCACTGCGCCCTGGCACCCGGCGGCTGCCAAGGCGTCCCAGGGCTAGCAAAGCTCCAGGGCCTACGAGCGCGCGGGTGTGCACCACCCGAGCCGAGTCCGGCACACGCCCGGCAAGGCTCTGGTCCTTGTACCAGTACCCCCCGGGCGGCCCTGCGATAACAGTGCTGCGCCAGCCGTGATTCTCCAGCAAGCGCACTGTCTCTACCGAGCGCAGGACTCCGCCTCCGCCGTGCGGGGGGAAAAAATAGGCCAGCAGTAAGAGGTGGTTCATTCTTCTCCTGGATTATTCATAACAGGGTTTCACAAAATTATAACTCATTAAATAATAGTGACTTACAAAAACCAGGATGTCCAATTTCCTGACATCTGTAACTCAATGGTTTTCAATAAATTGCAAGATAATATATTTTGGTTGGGGTCTTTTTTACTTGATAAACGATTTAAAAACGAGCTCTTTTTACTCAATGTCAGGAAGTTCTTTTTTTAAAATCGTTAATACTATAAAATGTAATTTTTATTCTTCTTTTGGTGGCAAAAAAAGCAAAACCATTTCTTTCATAACTGAAAGAAATAAAGGTTAATCCTGGCACCTGAAGCTTATGCTCCGGTCCCTGAGGCCATCCCATGCTAGTGACCGGCAGTGTATCTGTCAAACCAAAGGTTCGGTGAGGTCTAAAATCTCGCCGTCCACCTTGATCCATCTGCAATTTAAAACCGCGTCCCAGTGGCCTGTGGCCCTGTTTTCCCCGCCGAACGAGATATTGTCTCCGAGACCCAAATGGACCGTTCCTACCGCTTTTTCAGCTTCCAGGGTCAAAGAGGAAGGCCTGGCCAGGGGATTGGTGCCGATACCGAACTCCCCGGCCACCCGATCCCGGTTTTCCGCCAGGAGCTTTAAAAGCCGCCCTCTTCCCGGCCCCTTGGCCGCCACGATCCTGCCTTTCTCAAGTTCGAGAATGAGACCATCCACAGCGCCCAGGCCGGCGAAAGCCAGATCCACCACCACACGGCCCCGGGCGCTGAAAGAAACCGGGGCCGCCGAGACCTCTCCGGCCGGCAGGTTGCCGAAACGCCCGGGCTCGCGATACAGCCCGGTGTCAGTGTAAATTTTTCTCCCGGCAATAGAAAGCTCAAGCTCCGTGCCAGCCTCTGTGCGCAGCTCGATCCGGCCTGCTCCTTCAAGACTGGCGGCCAGGGCGTTCGTGCGCCTGCTTACGAGACCTGCCGAGCCCGGGCAAAAAAGCCGGCAAATAACCTCCCCGGTAATCCCGGGCATGGAGGCGATACGTATACCATGCTCATGGCAGGCGACTCTGCGCTCTGCTGTATGCGATAAGGATTTTGAGGTTACCAGGAGCGCTGCGGCGCCCCGGCACAGAATTTCTCTCGTAAACCCCGGGGGAGGGCACCCCGCTCTTTTCACCCGGCCCACTTCAACTAGCTTACAAGCTTGGCCAAAACCTTTTGCCTCCTCTGCAATCCGCGCCCCCAAAGGCTTGAGGGGCAGATCGGCAACGACTAGCAGGAGCTCATCCCGCAGGAGACCGAGATTCTCTTCACAGATTGTCCGGACCGCTGTGGAGAATGGATTTTCCGTTTCATTCATCTGCAATCAGCAAACAATCAGGGGCACGGCTGGCCGTGCCCCTGTTAATTGACCTAAGAGATCAAGCGGCGCAAGAGATTGAGCCGGGCTTGAAAACGGGTGTTTAAACAATAGTTCTTCTGATATTCTTGACATGTCCGATATGCTTGCCTACCTCGACCGGTGAGAGTCCGATCCAGTAGATATTCCATTCCCCGGTGCGCTGGAACCCGTCAGCCTGCTCGATATACCAGCGGTTTATGATATTGCCGGGGCTGGCCCGCCAGATAATTTTGCTGTAATGCTTGGTGAGCTCGCGCCACAGCGGACCGCCCACTCCCTCACCCTGCCACTGACTGCCGACTACATATTTATCCAGATAGAATATGTCGTCCTGCAGAGGCTTCATGATTATTAAACCGTGATAGTCCCGCTCGTAAAAAATGTGATGGGGCGGATCCTCGAAATAATCCTCCACCAGGCGCTTGCGAAAGGCATTCTCGATCAGCTTGCGCGTACGCTCCAGGTCGAGTTTTGCGTAAGAATCAGCCTGGAGGATGGTGTGACCCGAGCGCAGGTAGGTTCCCTGCCCCTTGACCGTGAAAAGCTCATAAAGCAGATTGGCCGCTGAGGCTAACTGGAGGGTCAGATCCGGCACTTCATGCAGCAGGCGCACCGCTGCTTCCAACTGTTCAATTGCCGCCTCTTCCAGGGACCCGGAGGAGATCAATGGCTGGTGGTCCGTACTCAGGATAATGTTGCGGATAATCTTCCCCTCCCGGTCGAGGATCCCTCCCTGTTCGCTGATTACGATAAATTTCTGCGGCTTGATCCTCATGCACAGGGCCTTCGAGACCTTTTCCGCGCTGATCACTCTCATCCTGCCCTCAGTATCCATCAGCACCGGCGAGACCACAGGGATTTGACGGTTGTGGACAGCGGTCTTGATCGGCTCCAGTCTAATATGATCAACCAGGCGCCGGAAATCGAATCCCGGGGTCTCTGAGAGTGGGGTTTTCAGGCTGAAAATTTCATTGTAAATACTCGCAGCCCGTCCCCCGGCCCCGATGACTGCCGATACCAGCCTGCTGTTTGCTGTGATCAGCTTGCGGATCCGCTGACCCGTTTTCAGCGGCTTGGGCGAAGAAACGGAGACCGGCCTTACCAGCTTGCCCTCTGAACCCCGAAGGTTGTCGAGCACAATAATCGGGTAAAGGCTGAGCCCGCAAAGGTAGGCCAGATCAAGAGCCACGGTTCGGGAAGAAAGTTTCAGGCTCTCGGCGCTGATAAGCACAACGGCGAACCGCCAGGGGATAACATCGCGAAACATTTTCAGATACATCGAGGCTTCACGGCTGGCCCCGATGTTCGAGAAAAAGTCGATCACCAGATCGTAACCCTTGGCTTTAGGCGAGACTGGACTGTTGAAATAACGCTCTTTCGGCATTTCTTCGCCTTTCCTTTATGCAGCGGATCAGAGGAAACCATGTCACTCTATGAGCTGCGGCCCAACCATTAATATGCCCGGCAAAGGGCTTGGATGATTGGGCCGCAAGATTTACCAAAAACTGTATAAGCCCCGGACCGGCAGCTTAATCCGACTGTTTCAACTGAAGGCTATTCTTTATTCTCTCTTTTCAGCGCTTCGGCCCTTTTGGTCCTGATAAATGGTTCGAACAAGTCGATAGGTACCGGAAAAACGATCGTACTGTTATTCTCGGTAGCCACCTCGGTGAGGGTTTGCAGGAAACGGAGCTGCAAAGCCATCGGGTGATCGCCGATAACGGTCGCGGCTTCGGCCAGGCGATGCGAGGCCTGAAACTCTCCCTCGGCGTTGATGACCTTGGCGCGGCGGTCACGCTCTGCCTCGGCCTGGCGGGCAATGGCGCGCTGCATCTCCTGCGGCAGGTCCACATGCTTGATCTCCACATTGGAGACCTTGATACCCCAAGGGTCGGTACGCCGGTCGAGGATCACCTGGAGCTCGTTATTAATCTTTTCCCGGGCGGAAAGCAGCTCATCCAGGTCAGCCTGGCCCAGTATGCTGCGCAGGGTGGTCTGCGCCATCTGGCTCGTGGCGTACAGGTAGTCTTCCACATCAACCACGGCTTTACCCGGATCCATCACCCTGAAAAAGATCACAGCGTTCACTTTCACGGAAACGTTGTCCTTGGTGATCACATCCTGGGGCGGTACGTCCATAGCCACCGTGCGCAGGCTGATCCTGATCATGCGGTCAATAATCGGGATCAGGAGGATGAGGCCGGGACCCTTGGGCTGGGGCAGCAGGCGGCCCAGGCGGAAAACCACGCCCCGCTCGTACTCCCGGACGATTTTGATCATGCTGGAAAGAATAAAGATCAAAAACAAAAAGAGGAAAAAAAACATGGTAACAGAAGTGCCAATCATTTAAACCTCCTTGGCAGACCCGGAAGAGTCATTCAAAAAGAGAAAATCGGGAGTTGAATTTTTTACGATGAGAAACCTTTTAAAAATGTTATCGTTTTAGTTGAGGAACACCCCTTGCGCTTTATAACGCTATAAAATTCAATAGGTTACTCTTGAGACGGTTCACGAACCGTCCCTGCGGATTGAATATTATCTTTTTACCTGGGCTTTTTTCAAAGGTCTCTATTAATTACATTTACCCTAACCAGACTTATCCTGACTTTCCTCGACCGGTTCCACAGTCAGGGTCAATCCCGAAACTCCAGTCACCCTGACCTGTGTTTTGGGTTTCAATTTTCTACCTGGAGCGAAGGCCCGCCAGATTTCGCCGTGCACGAAAACCTTCCCATAAGGAGTAAGCCCCGTCATGGTCTGGCCCATCTCGCCCACCAGCCCTTGCGTGCCGGTGGTAGCTTTTTTGCGCTGGATCTGGATCGCTTTGCCCACCACAAACAGGAAAAACAGCACAGTAGCCACCAAGGTGGGTATCAACACTTCCCATGAAACCCCCACTTCTGGCATGGTGGGTGAAAATTCGCCTTTGAACAGCATGATCGAACCAAGCACCATGGAAATTATTCCCCCGACGGTTAAAAGACCGAAACTGGGTACCTTGATCTCGGCGATAAAAAGAACTATCGCGAAAACGATCAGTAGAATCCCGGCGTAATTGATAGGAAGGGTCTGGAAAGCGTAAAAAGCCAGAATGAGGCTTATTCCGCCTACCACACCTGGAAGGATCAAGCCCGGATTGGAGAGCTCGAAATAAAGCCCTATCAGACCGAGCATAAAAAGGACGAAGGCGATATTGGGGTCGCTCAAGCGGTCCAGCAGCTTATAGCGCCAGTTGTATTTATGGGTTACAATGTTGGCGCCTTCAAGCTTAAGCTTCACCGAATCAGAGGGGCTAAGAGCGATTATGCGCCCATCAAGCGAATCGATAAGCGATTCCACGGTTTCAGCCACCAGATCGATTACATTGCGCTCGAGGGCTTCCTTATCAGTGATCGAGACGCTATAGCGCACTGCCGAGTCCGCCCAGGCCCAGTTGCGGTTGCGCTGGTTGGCGATAGTCTTAATGAAAGCTGCCGCATCGTTGATAATTTTATCTCCCATAACTGATGCGCTGTCACTGCCCCCCATACCCACTGATACCGGATGAGCGGCTCCGATATTCGTGCCCGGCGCCATTGCAGCGATATTTGCGGCCATGGTGATAAATACGCCCGCTGAACCTGCACGGCTTCCGGGCGGGGCAACATAGACTGCAACCGGGAGCTTGGAGCCCAGTAAGAGTTTTACTATATCCCGCGTAGTGGAAAGAAGCCCCCCTGGCGTGTCGAGCTGGATAATTAAAAGGCTCGAGCCGGAAGATTCAGCGTTCTTTAAGCACTCCTCGACAAACTGGCCGCTGACAGGGCCCACCATCCCGTTAATCTCAGCCACATCCACTCTCGGCATCCCTGCCTGATCTTCAGCAGGCCGGGCCGAAAGCCGACCTCCCGAAAGAGAGAGCGCAAGGCTTGCGTAAAACGCAACCATAGGCGCGCGGTGAACAAGCACTGTGAAAAATCTCAATCCGAAAACTCCCATCACATCACCTGATAATGTGTTGTATTCCAAAATGTTGGAAAGACTTGATTTGAAAAAGGAAATCGTTCGACCAGCGTTGAAACAAAAAAAATTAAAAAAAGCCCTTCATTTCAAGGTGTCATAATACCGGGCGTCTGTCAATAATTAAAGCACTAAAAATTATGTTTCATAAAGGATTAATCTTCTTTAAAGACACCCACTATAACTTTGGCATGACGGATTATTAGATCCCCGATCCGGTAACCCACCTCGAGAACCTGCTTCACAGTCTGGTCCTCCTTTCTGTCTTCCACCGGCTGGGTGAGCACAGCCTCGTGCAGGTCATAGTCAACCGGTACGCCCACCTGGTCAATCGTCTCTACCCCATGCTTTTCCAGGGCCTTGAGCATTGCTTTGTAGATTAATTCCACTCCCTGGATAAAGCTCTGATCCATGGAATTCTCATTCTTTCCGGCATGCTCGAAAAAACGCTTGAAATCATCCAGTACCGGAATTATATCACGGAAAACCAAAGACTTTACCAGACCGGCAAGCTCTAATTTTTCTTTTGCTGACCGGCGCTTGAAATTGTCGTATTCGGCCAGGAGACGTTTATACTTGTCATCGAGAGCGGCCAGTTCAGCGGAAAGTGCCTCAAGCTCTGCAGGCTTTCTTTTTCTAGGGGCCTTTATCGCTTCCACAGCCTCCTCAGTAAAACTCTCCGGCAGTGCTTCAGGTAAGGCTGCGGCTTCAAGCTCTACAGAGTCTTGTACTATGGCCGCCGGTTCTTGCCGATTTTCCAAATCGTCCTTTTTATGTTTCTTTCCTTTATCTTTAATTATACTCATCCTGACTCCTTTATCTTCGATATCGCTCCAGGACAACTGATCCGGGAGGATATAGGCATCGTTCAAGTTACACCTCCCGGACTTGTTTACTTCTATTCTTCAAAGACTAAAAATTGATCTTGATTATTAAATATGATTTTATTAAATTATAAGATTAATCATAAACTGTCAACTGATTGACACAATTGATTTTGGTTTTTCCGTAATTTCAGATAAACCGATTCGCTTTTTACTGTCTTCCCATCCTCTGGCTGGTTTATTCTTAGACAGACAGGTTATAAAGTTCTGATCCAAGAAGGCCTTGTACGATCTGGAGTCTGGATAATGAAAAATTTTACACCGGATGAACTTGCCGCCAACTGTACCTCGAAATATGTCGGCTGTGTCATTGCAGCTAAGTATGCGCGAAAGCTGCATCAGCAGTACCGCGATTCAACGCAGTATCTGGATAAAAAATGCACATCGCAGAGCTTAGAAAAACTCTGCTCCGGGGAATTGAATTACGAGATTGTCGACCGTAGGATGACCAAGAAAAAACCTAAGTCAATCTTTACTGAAAAAAGTTGATAATTTTAGCCTGCCTTGGATTAATCAAGCCCCTCTTCAGGTGAGGTTCTCCCAGGACCGAGACCGCTGGAGGGGCTTTTTTTATCCAGGCTCAAGCCATATAAGAGAACCTTTTCCGGTCTATGATACCCCGCGGCTGCCCGCCCTGGAAGAAAATTTTCAGATTGTCCACCGCCTCTTTCATCATCCAGATACGCTGATCGGGTGTAGGCCCGCCGATATGGGGTGTCAAAAGCACGTTCGGAAGGCTGCGCAGTTTGTTATCGCTCGCTGGGGGCTCCGGTTCGGTGACATCTACGGCGGCTGTGAAACGGCCGGTCTCGAGCTCTTCGATCAAGGCCTGCTCATCCACAATTGCTCCGCGAGAGTTATTGATAAAAACGGCGCCCGGTTTGATCAGCCTGAGGAGATCGCGGGTTATCAAGCGCTGGTTTCCCGGAGTATTGGCTGCGCTTAAAGTAATCACATCACAGGTCGAGAAAATCTCCTCGAGCGAGCTTTTCCTGAGCGATTCCCGAGCCGCATCCTGATCACTCAAATGCTTGCTGTAAACCCAGAGCTCGACCTCGAACGGGCGAACCAGTTTGATAAATTCTCCGGCGATCTGTCCCAGGCCGACTATGCCGACCTTTTTATGTATCAGGCTCACATTTTTCGACTTGTCGTATTCCCACCAGTTCTCATCCTCTTTCACCCATTCGGCGAAATGAAGCAGGTTGCGCAGGCAGGCCAGAGTGACACACAGGGTGTGCTCTGCCACCGGTTTGGCCATCACATTCGAGGCGTTGCAAAGGATCAGGTCTGGCCTGAGATCGAATAGCTCCCCGGATATAAAGGGCCTTATCTCTCCACCGGCATGAGAGATTATTTTCAGCTCCCTTGCTCTCTCCAGGACCATCCGGTCAATCAGCGGCGTATTCCAGGTGGTTAAACCTCCATCCCTGCCGGCGAAAAGCCCGGCATATTCGTTTCGCTCAAGCTCAGCCGGATCGATAACGACCTCGAGATCAGCGAACTCTTCCAGAGTTTTGACAATCCAATCGGGGAGCAAATCCGCACGGTAGATTTCCCGCACTAGAACCATTATACGAGGACGCACTTTAAAAATCCTTTGTTGAAAGTTTTGAGCTTTAAAGAAAAGTCGGAATACTGTTTACCAGATAAATAATATTTTATTACTTGTACTTCAGTGACAACTTTGTTTTGCAGGGTTGAACCTTTTTGGGCCAACCGATTCACTTTTCATAAACAATGAGGATGGAGACTCTATGCTGTGGGCTAGAGGGCTGCACTTTCAAGGTTTTAACTTTTGTCCAGGCTATCGATTGTAAACTATACTCTGGAGGTTTGATTGTGCACCGCTACAGCCTTCAGCCTTTAGCCTATTGTCAGCAGTCTTGACATTCTCAGTTATTTAATCCGTGCAGGTAACTATGCATTTCTAAGTTGTAAAAGCAATACCTGCTGATTCCAGCCTTTTTCCAGGGACGATCCGGCTCTTTCATGTAAAATGAGGTCAGGTCTGTTCACTGCCCTCTCAGGCTCCAAGCCTTCATGAAAGTACGCCGGCAGTGACAAGGATGCCGACTTTCAGTGACATAGCGATCAAGAGGCCACGCCGTGTGTAATCTTGAGCCTTCATGTTTTTTGCCTTTTTTTGATAATCCTTTAAAAGTTACCTGATAAACAAAAAAATGTCTGAGAAAAAGCTCATTTTTTTCTTGCGGAATCACATTTTTTAAAATAGAATATTTTCTAAAATATAAATGCGAAGGACTGAATCATTAATCAGCAAAATAGTCACCACTCGACTCATGCCGGCAAAGATCCCGCAGTAAAAACATTTTCTTAAGTTTCAATTCCCTTTCTCAGGAGGAAGATTTCTATGACTAAAGCCGATATAGTTGAACTGATTTCGGAAAAAACCGGTTTTACTGCAAAAGATGTCAAAATAATTGTGGAACAGTTTTTGGATGAAGTTAAAAACTGTCTGAAAGAGGACAAGCATCTGGAAGTACGCGGTTTCGGCACATTTAAGGCCAAGAACCACAAATCGCGCAAGGCCCGTAATCCCAAGACAAATGAAGAGGTTGTAGTCCCGGCAAAGAAAAAAGCCTTTTTCAAGGTGAGCAGAGAACTTAACAGTCTGCTGAATTAAAAAAAAGGGCCAGCTATAAAAGATCAATGAATTTATTGTGCACTCCAGGCACTAGGTTGCAGCAAATCTTATTCTTCAAGCAATACATCCATCCAAAATCCAGCCCGTCAGTTATAAGGGGAAACTTGTTTTTTTACTTTCTACACGTAATAAATTAATGAGAATGATTTAAGAGTAATAAAAAGCCTTCCTTAACTCAATCTACGAAACAAGCCTGCGGGCGGGGCTTTTCAAAAAACCGGAGTTTTTCCGAGGTCCGGAGATTTCCCCAGGGGCGGAGCTTTTCCAAGGCGTGGAGCTTTCCCGAAGTCCGGGGCTTTCCCTAGATCCGGTATTCTCCCCAAGCCTGGTGTTTTTCCAAGGTCCGGAGCTTTCCCGAAGTCCGGAGCTTTCCCGAAGTCCGGGGCTTTCCCTAGATCCGGTATTCTCCCCAAGCCTGGTATTTTCCCAAGGTCCGGAGATTTCCCCAGCTCCGGAGCTTTACCAAGGTCCGGGGCTTTTCCAAGATCTCCGTTCCACTTTTTTATTTCGTGAAACAAGTTCTATTTTCCAGCGAGTTTAACTTTCAGGGAAAAATTTCTGCTTTTTTCTACCTTTATAGATCTATCTAATCTTCCAAGACACAGCTCAACAAGAGTTTTAAAACACCTTTCAGGATTCTCACGCATTTCCCTTCCCAAAAGGCGCCGCGGTGTTCAGGCGTTTTCCTTTCAGCGGAAAACGATCTTTCCAAAACGGTAGGGCACGTGGAAGTCATCCAATCCGGTAGGACTGAAAGCGCTTTCTTCGAGGCGGTCTCCCTCGATATCTATCCGGTAAAGATTGATCCGCCACTGGTCGCCTGGTTTCGGTGGAACGTTGCCCGAGAGAAACAGCTCATCGAAACGCAGGGCGATCTCGCATTCCCAGAATTCAGCCTTGCCGTCGTGGGCATTAAGCTTCCCCTTGAGATAGACCTGGTGTTTAAAACCGCTGGGATCCCATGCCGTAAAACCCTGGAACCTGTCTCCCCTGCCCGGGGAACCGCAAAGGACTGCATTATTGAGAATAAGCGCATCAAATCCGGTATTGAGGGGACTCACCTCGAGCTCGTAATAGGCGCAAAGCGTGCCGGCGGGATCGATAAAAATTTCGACCACCTCTTCGTTATAAATCGGCTCATCGTGGCCTTTCATGGTCCCCCAGATATCAGGGTCCCGGCTGTGGAAGCCCGCGTAAAGCCACTCGTCATCATAGAGCAGGCGCACCCGGGTCGGATAGCGGGGGGGCTTGCCGGTCGAGCATTCAACCAGCTCGATTACCGGCGCTCTCTGCCAGGCGGGATCATCCAGGCGACCGTCCACTTTGATCGGCGATTCAGCGCGGAATATCTCATAAACAGGAACTTCACTTTTTATGTCCATGATTGATTTCCTTTTTCCGGTGTGCTTCCCAGGCTTTCACGGTTTTTTCGGATTTCGGAGAGTCTTGACAAATTGTGAAAACATAAAAAATTCATTCGTTCTGGTATTAACCAAACTACAATCCGTCCTGCCGCAGGTCAAGTGGACATAGCAGCCGGTGCAAAATCTATCCGGATAACTGATTGCCGTATCCGGCAATGAACCACCCGCTGCGAGGTATAATTAGGCGCTTAATGCGCCTACATCGACAACAAATTGTCGATGTGAGAATACAGAAGTCAGTAGTCAGAAGTCAGTAGTCCCCGCTCCAAATACATCGAGTCCGAAGCATGGTAGAAAAGGCCGGGACAGGTTACTTGGGGGGGGGTGAATTTTATATTCTGACTCCTGACTTCTGTCTACTGAATTCTGCTGAAAAACAGATTGAGAATGATCTCAGGTCGATCAACTGAATAGATTACAATAAATTTCAAATATTTTTTGCTATGTATAATAAGGTTAAAACCGATCTATCTTATCCTTGACCCGTGGGCGAACACATGGGTGTTTTGTAAAGACACATGGGTTCGCCCCTTGTATGAGTCACCCGGGGCGGGTGACCTCGAATCTGAGCTTCGAGGAATTTATTCGATTAAATGAAACTGTGCAGGGAACCTCTGATAAAAAACCCCACCGCCCGCACACGAGACAGGCGATGGGGTTTTGATTTGGCGCAACTTAAGCGCCGCGATCTTAGTACATATCACCAGGAGAGGGACCCGGAGGCATGTGCGACTTCTTCTCGGGCTTCTCGGTGACAATGGCCTCGGTTGTCAGCATGAGACCGGCGATCGAGCCTGCATTCTCAAGAGCAATGCGCACCACTTTGGTGGGATCGATCACCCCGGCCTTGACCAGGTCGGTGATCTTGCCCTCAGCAGCGTCAAAACCAACGTTCTGGGCTGCGTTCTTGACTTTTTCGACAATCACCGAACCCTCGGCTCCGGCGTTATCGGCAATCTGGCGCAGCGGTTCTTCGAGTGCGCGCTTGACTATGCTGATCCCGACCTGTTCATCGGGATCTTTTAATTTAAGCTTGTTGAGAGCCGGGATAGTGCGTAAGAGCGCCACGCCGCCGCCGGCTACTATACCTTCCTCGACAGCCGCCTTGGTAGCATGCATGGCGTCCTCCACCCGGGCCTTTTTCTCTTTCATGGCCACCTCTGTGGGAGCGCCGACATTAATCACAGCCACCCCGCCAGCCAGCTTGGCCAGGCGTTCCTGCAGTTTTTCCCTGTCGTAGTCCGAGGTGGTATCTTCGATCTGCTGGCGGATCTGCGAGATACGGCCCTCGATATCCTGTTTCTTTCCGGCCCCTTCAACCAGAGTGGTGTCGTCCTTGTTAATAGTAATTCTCTTGACATGGCCCAGATCGCCCAGAACCACGTTCTCGAGCTTCAGGCCGATTTCCTCGCTGATCACGCGGCCACCGGAGAGGGTAGCGATATCCTCGAGCATGGCCTTTCTGCGGTCGCCGAAGCCCGGGGCCTTGACCGAAACCACTTTCAGCGTGCCGCGAATCTTGTTCACGACCATGGTTGCCAGGGCCTCGCCCTCGACATCCTCAGAGATAATGAGCAGCGGCTTGCCGGTCTGAGCCACTTTTTCCAGAATGGGCAGGAGATCTTTCATTGCACTGATCTTCTTATCGTGGATCAGCACGTAGACATCTTCATACACGCATTCCATTTTCTCGGAATCGGTAACGAAATAAGGGCTCAGGTAACCTCTGTCAAACTGCATGCCATCCACGATTTCAAGCGAGGTCTCAGCGCTTTTTGCTTCCTCGACAGTAATCACGCCGTCCTTGCCGACTTTTTCCATAGCCTCGGCAATCAGGTCGCCGATTTCCTTGTCCGTATTGGCTGAGATAGTACCCACCTGGCTGATCTCGAGCTTGCTCTTGCAAGGGGTGGAAAGTTTTTTCAGTTCCGCGACGACCTTTTCCACGGCTTTGTCGATCCCGCGCTTGATACTCATGGGGTTGATCCCCGCGGTGACACTTTTGAGGCCTTCCTTAAAGATGGCCTGGGCGAGGACCGTAGCGGTAGTGGTCCCGTCACCGGCCACATCGCTGGTCTTGGAAGCCACTTCGCGTACCATCTGGGCTCCCATATTCTCGAAAGGCTCTTCGAGCTCGATTTCCTTGGCCACTGTCACGCCATCCTTGGTCACTGTAGGGGCGCCGAATTTTTTGTCCAATACGACATTACGCCCTTTCGGTCCAAGGGTAACCCTGACCGCGTCGGCCAACTGTTCGACACCTCTCAAGAGACTTGAACGGGCTTCAGAGCTGAATTCAAGTATTTTGGGCATTCCTTTTCCTCCTTAAGGTTGTTCGACGGTCGCCTGCTTAAAAAGGCTCCAACCGTCCGGGGTTTGACAAGACTGGCTCTTTGAAAAAAATTGTCTGAAAAGGTTATAAAACAGCAAGAACGTCGCTTTCACGCATAATCATGTACTCTTCATCATCGATAGTCACCTCGGTGCCGGAATATTTGCCGTAGAGCACCTTGTCTCCCACCTTGACTTCCATGGCGACCCTTTTGCCTTCATCAGTGAGCTTGCCCGGACCGACCGCCACTATCTTGCCCTGCTGCGGCTTCTCTTTGGCCGTATCAGGAATAATGATACTTCCTTTTTTCTGCTCGGTTTCTTCAAGGGGTTTTACAACCACCCGGTCCGCTAACGGTTTGATCTTAATCTTCATACGAGCACCTCATCTGTTCAGTTAGTGATTGTTTAAAACAAGGGACCAAAAAAAGAACCAGCGCACTGAAGGTTATTAGCACTCGACTATGATGAGTGCTAATAACCAGGGTAAAAAAATTTAATTTTCGTTTTTATTCGCCGGGCAGCTCTTCGATTCCGCGCATGAAGAGCAACTGGGAGCCTCGGTTTTTTCCAGCTTCCGGGCTTTGTCTTTGTAATCGGTCGCGTAAAAACCGGTTCCCTTAAAAATAAAAGTACCGGTGCTCATAATCCGCCGCACGTTTTTACTCTCGCATTTTTTGCAGAATATCCGCGGTTTCTCATTAATGCGCTGCAGGATTTCGAACCGATTTCCGCAGTCAGTGCATTCGTATTCATAAATCGGCATCTGAATGACCTCGTCTCAAAATACTCTGATTTTTCTCTATTCAAAATGCAAAAGTCATACCAGAAAGTCCAGCCTTTGGGCTTTCCTGTTTTAATCCAAGAAATATAATGGGTTATTGCCGATTTGTAAATAGCTATTAAATCACTGGTCATTTTTTAGACTCTGCCCACTTGGCAGAAAACTTGTGCCAAACAGGCACAACCAATTAAGAAAGCTTCACAACTCCCCGGCTGGAAATCAGCTCGCTTTTTCAACCGGCTTTCCCTCTCGAGTTTCAGTCTTGAAACGGACCTCTCCGGAGAGTGAATCGTAACAGGCCGTCACCACCGTGCCTTTAGGCGGCTGGTTTTCCAGGACAAAGCTGGCCAGCGGGTTATGGATCCACTTCTGCATCAGCCTCTTGAGCGGCCGTGCGCCGTAGACCGGGTCGTATCCCCTTTCAGCGAGAATCTTCCGCAGGTCTTTATCCAGCCTGAGGTTCAAGCCGCGCTCTTTAATTATTCTCTCAAAGCGGGCCAGCTGGATATCGATTATCTTATCGATATGTTCCGGTTGCAGCGGGTTGAACATGATTATATCGTCGATGCGGTTCAGGAACTCAGGCTTGAAGGTCTGGCGCAGGATTTCGGTGACCTCGTTTTGGACCTGCGATCTGCCGCTGCGGCCGGATTGTTCGATTATCGAGCTTCCGACATTGGAGGTCATAATGATCACGGTATTGGAAAAGTCCACAGTCCGGCCCTTGGCATCGGTCAGCCGGCCGTCATCGAGCATCTGCAGCATCAAGTTGAAAACATCCGGATGCGCCTTTTCAATCTCATCGAAAAGCAGTACTGAATAGGGCCTTCTGCGCACGGCTTCCGTAAGCTGGCCGCCCTCCTCGTAGCCCACATATCCCGGGGGAGCGCCGATCAATCGGGCCACCGAATGGCGTTCCTGGTATTCGGACATATCGATCCGCACCATGGCGTTCTCATCATCGAAAAGAAAGTCAGCCAGGGTCCGGGCAAGCTCTGTTTTGCCGACACCGGTCGGACCCAGGAAAATGAAGCTGCCGATTGGATGGTGCCCCTCGGTGAGGCCGGCGCGCGCCCTGCGGATGGCGTTTGAAACAGCCTCGAGGGCCTGGTCCTGGCCGATCACCCGCAGTCTGAGACGCTCTTCCATGTGCAGGAGCTTCTCCCGCTCCCCTTCCATGAGCTTATCCACCGGGATACCGGTCCACATGGCCACGACCCGGGCAATATCTCCCTCTTCGATTTCCTCGCTCAGAATTTTTTTGTCTTTCTGCAGCTCAGCCAGCCTCCGGCGGGCTGTCTCAAGCTCTTTTTCCAACTGGTTCAACCTGCCGTAGCGCAGCTCGGCGGCGCGCTGGAGATCACCGACTTTCTCCGCTTCCTGAGCCTCCCAGCGCGCTTTTTCTATCTGCTCCTGGAAAGAGCTTATTCTGCGGATCTGCTCTTTCTCGTTCTGCCAGGCCAGTTTGAGCCCTTTAACCTCCTCTTCCAGCTCAGCCAGCTCTTCTTCCAGTTTTTTCAGACGCTCGCGGCTTGCCGGATCGCGCTCCTTTTTCAAGGCTTCCCTTTCGATCTGCAGCTGCAGAACCCGCCGCTGCACCTGGTCAATCTCCGCCGGCAAACTGTCGATCTCGATACGCAGGCTGCTGGCGGCTTCATCTATCAGATCAATGGCCTTATCCGGCAGGTAACGGTCAGTTATATAGCGCTGGCTCAAGGCAGCCGCTGCGATTAGCGCCGCGTCCTGGATACGGACTCCGTGGTGCACCTCGTAACGCTCTTTGAGCCCGCGCAGAATGGAGATAGTATCCTCCAGACTGGGTTCGGAGACATAGACTATCTGGAAGCGGCGCTCGAATGCTGCGTCACGCTCGATATATTTCTGGTACTCGTTCAGGGTAGTCGCACCCACGCAGTGCAGCTCCCCTCTGGCCAGGGCAGGCTTGAGCATATTGGAAGCATCCACAGCCCCTTCAGCCGCTCCGGCCCCTACCAGGATGTGCAGCTCATCGATAAACAGGATCACCTCGCCTTTGGACTCGTCGATTTCCCGCAGGACAGCTTTCATGCGCTCCTCGAACTCTCCGCGGTATTTTGCGCCGGCCAGCATAGCCGCGATATCGAGCGCCAACAGGCGTTTGCTTTTCAGCCCCTCCGGCACGTCGCCATCGACAATTCGCCGGGCCAGCCCCTCGACTATTGCGGTCTTGCCCACGCCGGGATCGCCGATAAGCACGGGGTTATTCTTGGTGCGCCGGCTCAAGACCTGGATCACCCGCCTGATCTCGCTGTCCCGGCCGATAACCGGGTCAAGCTTCCCGGATCTTGCCAGGGCAACCAGATCCCGGGTGTAGCGTTTCAAAACTTGGAACTTATCCTCGGGATTCTGGTCCGTAATTCTCTGGCTTCCGCGCAGACCGGCCAGAGCTTGAAGGATCCGGTCTCTCGTGGCGCCAAACCTTCGCATCAGGCTGGACACAGGACTGTCCGAATCTGCAAGAGCGAGCAGGAGATGCTCTGTACTCACATACTCGTCCCCAATTTTCTCCGCTTCTTGCAGACCTTGCCTGAGAACGCGCTTCAGAGCGGCGCCCGGGTAAATCTCGAGCCCTGCTCCTGAGGCTCTCACCCCTCTATCCACCAGACGCCCGGTTTCCTCGCGAAAGCCGGGCAGGGATACCTCCAGTTTGTCGAGTAACGGCTTGACCAAACCATCCTCTTCCTCGAGCAGCGCGCTTAAAAGGTGCTCCGGCCCGATCTCCGGAGCCCCTTTCTGCTGCGCCGCCCGGTTAGCCTTCGCCACAGCTTCCTGTGCTTTTAGTGTAAAACGGTCCAAACTTAACATTGATAAACTCCTCAATTAACCACCCCGCGGCAAGCCGCGAGGTATCTGTTCGGAATTCGATTGATGAATTCGATACAACACTTCCCCCCCCCGTAGAGGGCACGGCATGCCGTACCCCTGCGCCTGGTATCAGCGGCAGGCTAGCCTGAGGCAGAGCTTCGAGGAATTCTTTTCGATTAAATGGATTTACCTGCCTTGCCAGACAAAATCATTAAGATTATTTCTTTAGTGCTCTTGTAAAGCATAAACTCAATTTCTATGCCAGCAGCAATTGGAGCCCTCCGTAGATCCTTTGAACCTTCCGGAAGACCGCTAATCCAGATTGGCCCGGAATTTAAAATACCTGAGCACCCGGCGGATTAAGATTCGAATATCCCTGCCATTTTGGCAGCAGCTTCCGGGACTTGGGAGAGAATTGTAGTATGGAAGGTAGATAAAAGCGCCACGCGCAAGAGTGAAACTTTCTCCAGGGAAGAACGCCTTCTGAAAAAGGGTGGCTTTAAAGCTTTTGCCAATGCAGATTTACCTTGGGCCATTCGATTTTGCGCATTCGGGCTGATAAGATCAGACGCTCCGGCTTTCCTCTTCTTTCAACCGTTCCCGAACCACCAGATACAGGATACTCAGCACCAGGGCCGCCCCCAGGCTCAAGCAGATATTGAGCAGCCTTTTGGGCCTGCTCTTGTATTCCGGAGTAACCGCAGGATCGAGCACTATGGCTGTGGGAGTATTGTCCATTTCTTTAATCCGCGCCTCTTCATACTGGGCGTGGAGAAGCATGAACAACTCCTCCTGCAGCCTGATCGCCCGGTAAAGCCGCATGTAATCCATGGCGATCTCAGGAAGCCCTTTTTGGATCTTGCCCAGGGCCCGATCCAGCTCGGCAATTTCCTTTTTCAACAGATACACCTCGGGATGACGGGAAGTATAAACGCTTTCCTTGATCCCCAGCAGCACGTTCTTGGATTCCCGTTCAGCCTGAAGCATCCCCAGGATCTCGAGAGTACCCTCCACCGGGATGGCGGACAGCTCAGCAAGCCTTCCCCCCAGTCCCCCGCCGCTAGTGGGCTCGATAACCTTGTACCTGTCCTGCAAGCCAAGCAGGCTGTCCTCGAGAGTGCGCAGATGTTCTTTCACCTGAGTCAATTGTTCTTCAAGGAATTTGCGGCTCCCGCTCGCTGTATAGATCCCCCGGTCCAGGATCACATTGTTCAACTGGATAACATATTCATTAGCCATATTTTTTGCCAGCTCCGGATCTTCTTTAGCTTCCACTGATACCACCAAGTGCCCCTCGGGAGGAAAATCGATTGTGGTATGTTCCCTGAGACTTTTTCTGGCCTCGAACCGGTACTTGGATTTATAGACTTTTTCGAGATTGTACTTATCGATCAGGGAGTCGGCCACTGTTCTCGAATTGAGGATCACTACAAAGAGAAACTGCGACGGATTGATCGCCGCGATCCCGCTGGCTATGCGGCTCAATCCTCCAGGCAGGTCTGTCATCCTGGAAAGAAGCATACCCAGCCCGCTGATAGCAGATTTCTCCTGAGGGGGCATTATAATGGTTGTAGCTTCATACCACTTGGGAAGAACGAGAAAATTGACCAGGGAAGCCACAACCGCGGTGACAGCACAGATTGTCGCGGGCAGGCGCCAGCGGCGGAGGATAAGTAAAACAGCGTCCAGCAGGTGGAAAGATTTCTCGGCCAAAGGAGCGGCTCCTTTTTGACTTTATTTGAAAATAACGTAAATCGCTGCAGTAGCAACACCGGCCATAATGGGGAACAGGCGGTCCCAATGGAATTTTTCCGGCACGAAGATTTCATCACCCGGCAGAACCTTTTCTGTCGGGGTGCTTTTAACCCTGGTCCCGTCAAGCCGCCTGAGATAGCAGACTTTGTCCGAACCCATGTAGCTGGGCCCGCCCGCCTGACCCAAATACTCCTGCACTGTCAAGCCGGGCTGGTAAATATAACGGCCGGCACTATTCACGGCACCGGTTACGAAAACCCAGTTTTTGCGGACAGGGAACTCGTAAACCGTGCCGTCCTCGAGCCTTTGCTCCAGGAGCCGGTTATCAAGCCCGATGAATTCCAAGTCAGAGCCGCCGGGCTTTTTTATTATTACGCTCGGCGGGCCGTTCTCTTCCGGCATCAGGGGTTTGCCTACCAGTTTGAGCAGGTCGCCCAGTGTTTCTCCGGGGAGAAACTCCACCTCGTACTCGTTGAAAACATCTTTCTGGCCTGCCTTGACAGTTACCGAATCTTTATCCGCCAGGTTGGCAAACCGCCCCCTGAGCACCACCAGATTCTCAACCGAGGGCACTTCCACGATGCAGCCGTCTGTCAGGAGCTCATTGGCTGCGAGATCTCCCAGCACATCATGACTCAAAAGGTCAAGCTCGGCTATCAACTCTTTTTCTTTGGTCAGCAGACGGATCCGTCTCCAGGAACCGCCGCGTTTTATCCCGCCGGCCGATCTGATTAAATCCCCCACCCGATCCACTGCGCTCAAAATATAGGTGCCCGGTTCATTGACCGCTCCAACCGCGAAAACCCTGAAGCTGCGCGGGTTGATCAACGAGAGCGAAATCCGGGCATTCGAATAGTAATATGAAAGCTTCTGGCGCAGCAGTTCCTCCCCTTCAACCAATGTCATGCCAGCCAGGTCCAGAGGGCCGACCGAAGGCACCAGCAACCTGCCCTCGGCTGAGATGAATAATTGATAAGACTGGTCTTCCTCTGCCCCCCAAATCGAGACATCCACTTCATCGCCGGGACCGAGCCGGTAGCTTTCGCGGTCGATCTTGCCCTCCAGGGGCACCATCTGCGTGGTCTTGGATGTGGAGGGCAGGCGGACTTGCCCCACTTTTTCGCCCAACTTCGGCAACCTTTTTTCAAGCAAATCGTATCTCTGGCCCCGGAGCGTACCGGATGCGCCAACCAATGCCAGGATTAAAAGCATTATGCTGGCTCTGCCCAGGTTAAAACGCATTATTTGCTCCTTGCAAGCTGCGGCTTTCCGGCGAAAACCGGCCGGCTGACAGTTCATAATTAGCCATGAAATCCGGATCGATCAACTCTCTCTATTATAACTGGAAGCTTTCATGGCAAAGGCGTTTTTCTAAACTGAAAGAAAATTACCCTCTTAACTTCCAAAAATCAAGGTAATGCTGAAAAGGATCGATACATAAAGAGAATCCACTCGATCTGGATATATATAAAAGTGAGAATGACCAACCACAATGGAAATCTGGACTTTAAGGAACCGATCACACTTCAGCCATACCCGGATGGAAAAGTATACTCTGCCGGCAAATCATTTTCAAGTCAATAAACATCCCTGAAAGGGGTGGCTTGAAAGGAATCCTGAAATGATAAATTCTCTTTCTCTCAACCCAGGTTGTCTGTATGACCTGCACATTTATCAGGGTTTAATCTGTCACCACTGTTTTTGAATCACCGATTCCACGGATAATAAAGCTGATTTCACGGTTCCCATCCCATCTCCCCAAACGCGTTTCTCCCGGGGACTTGTGGGAGAAACCGTGTGATCCGTGCTACATCCGTGACATCCGTGATTCAAACCATGTACAAGTTAACAAATATTATCGGTGATATTTTCTCTCACTTACCAGCCTAGCAAAGCTTGGACCACCGGCAAAGCTGGTGCTTTAAGAGATTAGAGTTAAAATATCTAACTTTCCGGTTCAAGAAACATGAGTATCAACAAACTGTTACTTTACACTTCTTTCAATTCATGATATAATAGTATTGAGATTCTGGATTGATCTTGTCTTTGTCAGGGCACAGGGAGAAAATGCGATCCAAGAAAACCATACTTTTTCTGGCCGGCGTTTCCCTGGGTGTGGGAGGCAGCCTGATTTACAAAAAAAGGCGCTCCAGCGTGAAGGAGACCCGCCGCACTTTAGAAAAAAGGGAAAGCCTGGTCTACCTGGCTCTGGAGAGGCTGGCAAAGACATCAGGCGGAAGGGTTTCCGCCTCGGAAGCCTTTTTTTTCATCTGGGTCGTGGAACGGGTGTGTAAAAGGCATAATATCGACTTCCCGAGTTTGAATTTCAAAGTGAAGCAGGGGATGCTGATCAGCGCCAACCTGATCTATATCCTGCGCAAGCTGATAAAAGAAGAAAGCCTCAAACTGGAAGGGGATTACCTTATCCCGGTTAAACCCCCGATCAAGGGTCTCCCGGAAGCGGCCCGTGATCTGAGGAGAAAGATCGCCGGGGTTATCGAGGAAACCGCCGCCCAGTGGAGCATGGATATTCCGAATGAGCAACTGGTGCGCTTTGCGCAACTTTTTAAATAGATTGACTCAATCATCCATTTTACACGAGAGCATTATGGTACGCCCGCTCGACCATGTGACAGTGATTCAGCAGATAAACTTCGCCGAAAGAGTGCACCAGAACCAGCAGATGCACCCCGAGCTCAGCAGGCTTCAAGCCGAGGCCATCGAGCGGGAAAAAAAGATAGCAGAGAACAAGAAAACGCAAGCCCTTCACAAACCGGAAAAGACCAAGATTCATTTAAGAGATGAAGGCGCCCGGTATCGAGGAAGGGAAAAGAAGAGGAAAATCAGAAAAGGAAAGCGGAGGGGTATCGATCTCAGCGCTTAGCTGTCCCTGATCAAGGCAGCGACCGGCGGCTGAACTCCGCTATCGCCACACAGACATCGCGAATCAGCCGGCTCGCTGCACTGCGGGAGATAAGCCAGTTATTGCCTAGAATCGAAAAGGCTACCGGTTCCCCATCCGCTGTTCTAGCGTATCCTGATAGCCCCATTACAGAAGAGATGTATCCTGTTTTGGCATAAATATTACCCTCAGCCTGCGTATTGTGCATCGATTGCAGGCCATTGTCCTTGCCGCCCACTTTGAGGCTCGAGAAAAACTCCTCGCGGGCCGGATGAGAGTCCATATAGGCCAGCAGGGTAACAAAAGTTCCCGGAGTAACGAGATTCAGCCGGGAGAGTCCTGAACCGTCCTCAAGACTGAGCTCTCTGGTATCGAGACCGATTTTTTGCAGGAAACGTTTTTCCACTTCTATGCCTTCTGCGAAACTCCCCTTTTTCCCCAGATAAGCGCCAAGAGTGAAGAGTAGCTGCTCGGCATAAAAATTGTGGCTTCGTTTATTGATTACATGCACTATCTCCGAGAGCGGGACCGAGACATGCTGGGCGAGGATCAGCGGGGAGCGGTCGAGGTAGTCTGCACTGTCGGATAGCGCCTCGAGCACTGTAATCGGCCCGTCAATCCGGACACCAAGAGAGGCCAGGGCATCGGCGAAAGCATTGCCGGCGAATTTAGCAGGGGAGTCAACAGCCACATGTTCCAGAAAGCCCAGACTGCCCTTATAAATGCCTCCCTTGAGGGCAATCCCGTCTCCCGGCGTATTTCTGGAAAAAATCAAGTGGTCATCCTGGCGGCTCTCCACAGTCAAAGCCTGGTTTATCAGCTGAATCCGTGATCCCTTGGGTTTGATGCGCATTTCCGGAGGCTCTCCCACACGCGGGGCAGGAAAGATCTCCACATCGATACAGTTGTCGTTGTAAGCCAGGGCGGATACCGGGGCCGCATACCACCACATCAAATCCTCCCAGCCCCAGCCTTTGGCCAGAAAGGGGGCTTCAAACAAAGTGTTATCAACTACCAGAGACCCGGTTATCCTTCGGATTCCGGCCCGGGCCACCTGGCAGGCGAGCTGTTCCCAGACAGTAGTGACCGAGGGGTAAAAGCGGTCGGAAATTGTCGGATCACCGCTTCCGCGCACAATCAGGCTTCCTTTCAGCAGGCTGTCGGCAGTTATGATCTCGCCATCCGCCATGACAGTGGTCTTGTAGCGGAAATCCGGTCCGAGCCCGTCGAGCGCCGCAGCAGTGACTATCAGCTTGAGGTTTGAGGCGGGCATGAACAGGCGCCGTGTATTTAAGCTGACCAGATTATCGCCTCGCTCCAGGGAGCGCACCTGGACCCCCCAGTTGGTCGGATCCTGACCGTAACCGGAGAGAATTGACAGGATGCGTCCCTCAATCGTGCTGTCAGCCATTTGAGCAGCCTTGAGAGATACCGGGACTCTTATCAACAGAACAAGAACTATCCCTAAAAGCAATCCCCTGTCCGGCAACATTCGCATAAGCTTTTCTCCTGCCTGTCCGATTAATCTACACTGATTCCTGCGGCCTGAATTCAAGATCAGCCGCCTGACCCAAGTGAAAGGCGCGCAGATTTTTCCCCGGCCCCGGATTTGCAGTCACCTTGTATCAAGGCATATCACCCGGTCTGTACCCATAATCCTGAAAGAATTTTAAAATTTTAGTGCTATCGGCACTGAATGTCAAGGCCGCTTCCGTTGAACAGTCTGAAAAGACAAAGATTTGAACGAGTCATCTGCAATCCTGGCCCCGTAAGATGCGGTCAATTGTTTTCCGACTACTGGAAATTTAATCCAAATAGAGGTCCCAAAAACATTTACTTCCGGTTTGCTTTCTTGACAAAAACTTTGTTTGGACTATAATTAAAATAGAATCAGGGGATTTTTCTCTCGACTTTGCCTCTTTTTCAACCAGCGCAAAACGGGCAAGCCCCGCGCCAAACGGCAATCCACGCATTCGATCAGCATTCATTCCAAGCTAGATTTCGGGTTTGGGGGTTAGTCTCGAAATAAAGAGGTGAAAGGCTTTTCGGACATTGACAATTTGGAGGCTGATAAAATGAGTTTACCTCTGGAAAACAGCAGCTACAGGCTGCCGGACCGGCAGATTGCACTGGATATAAAAATTCCAAGCCGCAAAGAGAAAAGTGTAACTGCTGCCGGTGAGCCTTTGGTCGGGATAACTCTGGAAAAGATCCTGCGGCTGAACAAGGAGGAACTCACCAGGCTTCTCTGGTCAGCAGACCGGAACATTCACGAAATACTGCTTTCCAGCTCCTCTCTCTTTGAGGCGCGGAATGATCTTTTCAGGTATTTAAACCGGCTAGAGCGGAGTTACTTTAACATTTACTCCGATAGTAAGTTCAAAGATCTGCATGATTTTGAAAAAAAGCGCGCTAAAAGTTGTATCAGAGTCCTGAAAAACATTATCCGCACGGAGAACGAAAACCTGGTCGGCGCCAGCGCTCTCAAATACATCTGGAAACTGTCCCACGGGCGGCCGAAACAGGTAGCCGAGGTTAACCGCGGTTTCCTTTGCGAACTGATCTACCTCTTTTCAGGGATCAATGGGAAGCTCGCCTTTTACAAGCGCGGGCAGCCGCTCACAGCTCCTTTAGAATCCGATAATGCGCCGGGATTGCTGCGCTCGAGCCTGCTTGACAAATATTCCGACCGCATAAAAAAATACCTGAGCCGTTACCATAACGGCCTCGAGCCTGAGATATACGAAAGAAGATGTTTAATGATCCGGAAAATAATGGAATATTTCGGCGCGGGCCCGGAAGAGTGGAACGACTGCCAGTGGCAGCTCAAACACATAATCCGCGATCTGGCCACTCTCGAGAAACTGGTCGAGCTTTCGGATGAAGAGCGCCAGGGTCTCGTCGCGGCGGAAAAGCACAGAGTGCCTTTCCAGATCACTCCCTACTACCTCAGTCTTTTCGACCCCCAAAAATCCACCGGGCGGGATACAGCGGTCAGAGCCCAGGTTCTGCCGAACAAGCATGATCTCGAGTCGCTGATTCACGCGCTCGAATCGGGCAAGGATCTCGATTTCATGGGAGAATCCTCGACCAGCCCGATCGATGGGGTAACCCGGCGCTATGCGCAGGTGCTTATTCTCAAAGCTTTCGAGAGCTGTCCGCAAATCTGCGTTTACTGCCAGCGCAACTGGGAACTCAAAGGTCTCGGCAGTATCGGCATAAACCGTAAAAAACTCAAGTCAGCGATTGAGTGGATCGCGGCAAACGACCATATCGAGGAGGTGCTGGTAACCGGTGGAGACCCGCTCACCCTGAACGACAAAACACTGGCCTGGATTTTGGATGAGCTGGTAAAAAATGAGCACCTGGAAAGAATCCGCATCTCGACCAGGGTGCCGGTGACCATGCCCTGCCGGATAACCGGTGAATTAATCCAGCTTCTGTTGAAATACCATGATTTCGGCAGGCGCGAGGTCTGCATTGTGACCCATTTCGAGAGCGGGCTGGAGATGACACCCGAAGCGCTTGAGGCTATCAAGCGCCTCAGGGCCGCGGGATTCAACATTTACAACCAGCAGGTTTTCACCTATTACACCAGCAAAAAATTCGAGACATCAGCCCTGAGGAAGCTTCTCAAGCGCTGCGGCGTGGACCCTTACTATTGTTTCAATACCAAGGGCAAAGAAGAGACAAAGGCCTACCGGGTGCCTATCGCCCGTCTGCTGCAGGAGTGGACCGAGGAGGCCCGCCTTCTGCCCGGCATGGTGCGCACAGACACGCCGGTATTCAACGTGCCGACCTTGGGGAAAAGCTACTTACAGTCATGGCAGGACCACGAGATACTGATGATCCTGCCGGACGGCATGCGGGTGTACCGTTTTTATCCCTGGGAAACAATGCTCGCGCTCACTTCACCGTACCTGTACACCGATGTCTCGGTCTATGACTACCTGAGGCGGCTTATGGAAGACGGAGAAGATGTGAACGACTACCTCTCGATCTGGTACTATTTCTGAAGCAGGGACACGGAATGCCGTGTCCCTGCTTTATGAAATATCAATGAATCGGTGCGTTTCTTATTTCAAAAGCACCATCTTGCGTACTCCGATAAAATCCCGCGCTTCCAAACGGTAGAGATAAACTCCGCTGGCTGCCGCGCGGCCTCGATCATCATTCCCATCCCAGAAAACAGTGTAACTGCCCGCTCCCCGCAGACCATCCACCAGCGTGCACACCAGCCGGCCCCGCAGGTCATAAATTTTCAGGGTAAGAATTCCCCCGGAGCCCTCCGGCACTGTGTAGCTGATCGTGGTAGAGGGATTGAAAGGGTTCGGGGCGTTTTGCTCCAGGGAGAACGCTTTCGGAGCGCCTGACTGGAGGTCTTCACCGTAAAGTGCAAGTCGCAATGCATCCTGCTGCTCAGAGGACAGGTTCATCAGGTCTATCATCCCCTCGATATAGCGGATGTCTTCCTGTGACAATCCCGGCCTGAATGCGCTCAAGTCACCAGTAGAGGCAAGCTGCAGGGAGACATCCGGACAGGCGCCGTTCAGGATATCGATTAACAGCGCCACCGCATCGGCAATTGTGTACGCGCCGTCGCGGTTCCAATCCACGAGCGGGTTGGCCGGGTCATCGCGGCCCACAAGGAGAAAGGCGATCACGTCGTCGATAGCGACCCGGCTGTCGCCGGAAAAATCGCAGGACTTTTGGGCGCCCGGGGACCAGCCCTCAGGCCGCGGACCGTAATGGGGGACCTGCGAGCCCAGCTCGTACGCTCCCAGGTCAGGAGCGGAGCCTGTGTAGCCGCTGTTGACATTGGGAATGAACAGCCCGGCATCCACGGCTGCCGAGCCGGCGACCAGGCGCAAGTCAGCCGGCTCGCGCTCCGGAAACGGCGGGTTGGGGAACTCGACCTGCGGGCTGAACACTGTCATATCCACCAGCACGGCGTGCTTTTCCGTGGTCTGCGCAACCAGGTCCTCGAAGCTGTAAACCTTGACCGGTCCGACCCGCGCCACGAACGGGGTCCCCTTGGTACCGATGCCGTCGTAGTCCAGGTCGCAGGTGGAGTCGGCATGGGTGAACTCGACCGGCCGGCCTTCGCCGCTGGAGTATTTGCCGAAATCCCCTCCTCCCTCTCCGCCCACTGTCAGGTTGTTCCTGAACAGGGCCAGGGAGGGGTTGTGTATCACCCTGAAACCGTCACCCACCTTGACCACGGTGTTGTGCAGGATCACATCGCCCTTGGTGTAGCGGGCGAGCTTGAACGGGCAGTCGATAATGTTGTACATCACATTGCGGATAAAATAGGTGGACCCGCCAAGACCCGGCTGGGAGCTCAGACCCATGAAACAGTTGGTAATCCGGTTGCGCATGATCCGGCAGTTGCCCATGCAGAAATCGGCCTCGATCGCGTCATCGGCGCCGACATAGATATCATTGTCGTAAATGTCGATACAGTACTGGTTGTATGCATCGTTGTCTTCCATGGTGGAGATACAATCCCTGTAGCCTGAGACCCGGTTGTAGCAGATCACATTTCCCGGCCCGGTGATCTGGATGCCCTCCCCCTCGTTAATGCCGTCGCTGCCGAGGCTCTCCTCTATCCAGGGTATGCTATAGGTCACCACGTTGTCGGCGATATAACAGTTCTTGGCCCCGGGGTAGGATGTGGCCACGATTCCGTACACGGCGTTCACCGTGCAGCGGACGACAGCCACTTCCTCAGCTCCCAGGATGTTCACGCTGCCATTGACTGTGACACCTTCCAGGATCACATACTTGCGGTTCCTGAGCGAGAAGCTGTCAAAAGTGACTGCTTTTGCCGTATCACTTCTGTCAGCGCGGAACACTACGTACTTTCCCGGCTCTCCATCGTGCTGGGCGAAGCCGTATTTGTAATAACCCGGGGCCATGAGCAGTATGTCGCCCGGCCGGGCCGCGACTGCCGAATCATTGAAAGTCTCCGGAGTCACCTGTTTTATCATGGCGTCCTGGGCTGCGGCTGGCACAGCCCTGGTTCTGGCCCGCACGGTTCTTTCCTCTTCCCCGCCGTCCGGGTCCGAAAGCTTGAGATTGATCTCGTATTCAGTATCCGGCTCGAGGTCGAAAATGCTGCCGGAATGCTTGTTTTTCCAGGAGAATATGGGGCTCGTGTCGATACTTTGGCCGGCCGGTATGCGCCTCAAGGGCATGGCCTCTTGCCATTCCTCATCACCCACGGCCCGGTACTTTACGGTAACCACGCCGTTCATGTTGTCATCACCTGTGATCAGCCACTCGATAGCGAGGTTCCTGATAGTGGGGTATGGCAAGCTGAGCAGTCCCGGAGTGGTGTTATCCTGGGCATATGACAGGTTGAAAAAAAACAAAACAAATACAGACAGGGCAGTGAGCCTGAAAAAAAAGTCAGTTCTTTCGAGCTTTCTTTCGGCTTTGTCTTTTCCGGTCCTACAGATTTCTTCCGCGAACTGTGTCATTAAAACAACCATCCTTTCCAAACCGGATTCAGCGGTTTCCGGGTGTTTTTTAATCAGATCAATCGCCTGGCTAGAAAAAATGTCACAATCCCTGACTGCTGGCAGTAAAGATTCCATAATTGACAGCAGTTTTTATCGGTTTCTGAAAAACGGAGTTTTACAGTTATACGGAATAGATTAAACAATAACAGCACAGGATACTATTAATAAAATACATGTGAAAAATGTCAATCTAATCGAAAGTCCAGCTAAAAATATTTGAAATTTATTGTAATCTATTCAGTTGATCGACATGAGATCATTCTCAATCTGTTTTTCAGCAGAATTCAGGAGTCAGCCATTCATGGCGCTTCGCGTCGCCCGGAAAGAAACGAAAAAATATAGATCTGTAGGGACACAGCATGCTGTGTCCGTTCATTGGTCATTATTTAAACCAAGATATTCGACCAATTGGATATGTAT
>DATKXY010000009.1:0-11992 GCA_035528795.1 archaeon
GAGCTTTCAACTCAATGAATGCCGTCGAAGATCAACTTGTCGATCAACTTGCCTGTTTGGAAAAAAATCCCCAACGGGTTCACAGCATAACAGGCTGGCCTTGGATTGTTAATCTTAACTTGAACGCAAAATAGTATGAAATATCCCGAGAGCCCAGTAGGCGCACCCGCGTGTGCGCCCTTACAAAATATGGAATATTATTTCCGGGACATGACACTGGGATGATAGATCATCCCAGGTGAAATCAAAGGCAATAAAAAGCCCTGAAGTCCGAGGAACCTGTTTCTGGAGCGTGTAGAAGACTAGTAATTTCCATCATCGCCATATTATATGTACAACGCCCAGGCAGGCCTTTGCGCAGGCTTCCTGCGCGCAGGCGAGCTTGGCGAAGCGGAGTAAAAGACTAAAGTGCCAGGATTAACTTTTGTTTCTTTTGGTTACAAAAGAAATGGTTTTGCTTCTTTTGCCACCAAAAGAAGAATAAAATACCTTTACGGATAGATCTAAACAATTTTATAACCTGGGTAGTAAAACTATAATTTATTTACAAGCATGGTTCCGGTGCGCTGTTTCCACGTCAACCAATTTCTGAAAATAAACTCCTTTTCAGCGATGTGTTTCCTGCCACATGGTCTCCTCATCCACACCAGCGGGCCGCGGGCCGTAATGGGGAAGCTCCTGGCCCAGCTCGTAGGCCCCCAGGTCCGGGGCTTTGCCGGTGTAATTGTCATTCACATTGGGGATGACCAGGCCGGCATCCACAGCCGCGGAGCCTGGTTTAAGGCTCAGGTCGGTTGGCTTGCGCTCCGGAATCGGGGGATTGGGAAACTCTATCTGCTCTTTGAACACGCCAATATCGACCCGCACTGAGTGTTTGCCGCCGGTAAGCATGCGCAGGCCCTCGAGATCGGTGAAAGTTTTATCGCCCACCTGCCCGTCGAACGGGGTTTGATAAGTACCCACCCCGTTGTAGTCGAACTCGCAGGATGAATTATAACCCGGCAGGTAAACGGCTTCGCCATTTCCGGCGGAGTACCGGCCGTAGAAGCCACCTCCCGGGCCGCCGAGCGTGAGGTTGTTCTCGAACACTGTGCGGAAATAGTTCCCGGGCCCGTGCACTGCGCGAAATCCCCCGCCGACCTTGACCACCGTATTGTGAAGGAACAGGTTGCCCACGCTGTAGCGCTCGAGCTTGAAAGATGAATGGACTATGTTGTACATCACGTTGCGGATAAAATAGATCGGTCCCCCCAGGCCGGGCTGGGAGCTCAGGGCGATATAACAGTTGGTAATCCGGTTGCGCATGATCCGGCAGTTGCTCATGCAGAAATCGGCCTCGATTGCGTCATCGTCACCGACATAGATATCGTTGTTGTAAATATCGATACAGGTCTGATCATAGACCCAGAGATCCTCCATGGTGGAAATGCAGTCCCGGTAGCCTGAGACCCGGTTGTAGCAGACTACATTCCCGGGACCGGTGATCTCGATCCCCTCGCCCACACAGGCCGCCCCCCCGTAGTCTTTCATACCCGAGCCCATGCCCAGGCTGACCCAGGGCATGACATAGGTGACCACATTGTCCGCAATGTAGCAGTTCTTGCACCCCGGCTGGCTCTTGGCGATAATTCCATACTTGGAGTTCACGGTACAGGCCCTGACAGCGATGTCCTCGGCAAAGAGCAGCTCCACCGGACCGTTCACCGTGACACCCTCGAGAATCACATGCTTGCGAAACTCGAGATTTACCCTGTCGAATGTGCTGTTGATAACCTGGTGCGCTTTGTCAGAGCGGATTACGATCGGCCTGCCCGGAGCGCCGTCCCGCTGAAGGGTGAACTCCTCGTAATATCCCGGGGAGAGAAGGAATATGTCCCCGGGCTGGGCTGTAAGCGCGGCATCCGCGAATGTGCGCGGGTTGACTTTCTTCACCACCCCGTCAGGGGCGGGCCTGGGCACCGGGCGGGTCTTCGCCCGGACTGTTTTTTCCGCCTGTCCACCGTCCGGGTCTGTAAGCTTGAGATAGATTTCATATTCAGTGTCCGGCTTCAGGTCGAATATGCTGCCTGAATGCTTGTTGTCCCAGCGGTAACATGGCCGGGTCCGATCACCCGTATTGCCGGCAGGCACCCGTACGAGCGGCATGGCCGCGTGCCATTTCTCCTCTCCCAGCATGCGGTACCGGACTGTCACCACGCCGTTGTTGTTGTCATCGCCCTTGATCAGCCACTCGACCGCCAGGTTGGTGATCGTGGGATAGGGTGCGCTCACCTCCCCCGGGAGAGTGGCGTTATCGGCGGCTGAGGGTTGAAGAATTCCGGCGGCAAACAAAAAAACGGCAGAGAGCGAACCGGCAATCAAATAGCTGTTAAAAGGTCTTTCCGACATTTCCGCCAGCCTTTCTTTCTCATCTTTCAGGATTTCAGACAATTATAACAAAAATCGAGCGACAACAGGTTTTGACAACTCGGCCCGGCTGATTTCAGAGATAATTCGCGCGTCTGGGACACAGCACGCCCTGTCTTTCAGCGCTGGGTCCGGTTCCACATTGTCTCTTCATCCACCCCTTCGGGCCGCGGGCCGTACAGGGGGATTTCCCGGTCCAGCTCGTAGGCTCCGAGATCCGGAGCTTTGCCTGTGCAGCCGTCATTGATATTAGGGATATAGACTGCGGCGTCCACAGCCGCGGAGCTGTCCTTGATACGCAGGTCCGCCGGTTTCCGTTCCGGATAGGCCGGATAGGGAAATTTTACCTCCTCTTTGAATACGTTCATATCGACCTGTACGGAGTGCTTCCCCCCGGTAAGCGCCCGTAAGCCGCTGAGATCAGTGAACTTTTTATTGCCCACCAGCCCTGCAAATGGCGTATTGTAAGTTCCCACTCCGTTATAGTCGAATTCGCAAGTGGAATTAAATCCTTCCAGGGAGACAGCCAGCCCTGTGCCGCTTGAATAGCGACCCTGCCTGCTCCCGCCGATTCCGCCCACTGTGAGATTGTTCTTGAACACGGTGCGGAAATACTCGTTCTGGCCGTGGTGTTCATAGAAACCATCCCCGCTTTTGACCACTGTATTGTGAAGGAACAGGTTGCCCACACTATAGCGCTCGAGCTTGAAAGGGCACATGACAATATTGTACATGACATTGCGGATAAAATAAACGGGGCCTCCCAGGCCGGGCTGAGAGCTGAGACCCATGCCGCAGTTGGTGATCCGGTTGCGCATGATCCGGCAGTTGTTCATGCAGAAATCCGCCTCGATCCCGTCATCCGTGCCGACAGAAATGTCATTGTTATAGATATCAATACAGATCTGGTCGTAGACCCAGAGGTCTTCCATGGTGGAGATACAGTCCCGGAAGCCTGAGACCCGGTTGTGGCAGATCACATTGCCCGGCCCGGTGATCTCGATCCCCTCGCCGACATTGGCCGGGCCGCCGTAGACCATGCTCGAGCCGATCCCCTCGGCCACCCACGGCATGACATAGGTAACCACGTTGTCCGCGATATAGCAGTTCCTGCAGCCCGGCTGGGGCTTGGCCACTATGCCGTACTTGGCGTTAACCGTGCAGTAGCGCACGGCGACATCTTCGGCAAAGCGCAGGCTCACAGTCCCGTTGACTGTTAACCCATCGATAATTACATGTCTGCAGTGCTCAAGAGAAAGATCGTCGAATGTGCTGCCGATAATCTTGTCCGCGCGGTCGGCGCGGATAACAACCGGTCTTCCCGGCTCGCCGCTGAGCTCTATGACACTCTTGCTATACCATTTGTCGTAATAGCCGGGGGACAGAAGCAGTATGTCTCCAGGCTGCGCAGTACGTAAAGAATCCCAGAAAGTGCCCGGGTTGACCTTTTTTACCACTGAGTCCGGGGCCGGCCTGGGCACAGGCCGGGTCCTTGCGCGGATAACTTTTTCCGCCTTGCCGCCGTCCGGGTCAGAGAGCCTGAGCCTGATCTCGTATTCAGTGTCCGGTTTCAGGTCGAATATGCTGCCTGAATGCTTGTTCTCCCAGCGGTAACAGGGCCGGGTGCGCGAGCCTGTGTTGTCCGCAGGCACGCGCACCAGGGGTGATCCCTTATGCCACGCATCTTCTCCACCCCTGCGGTATCCCACTGTGACAACGCTGTTCAGGTTGTCATCGCCCTCGATCAGCCACTCGACAGCCAGGTTGGTAATCGTGGGATAGGGCGTTATGACCTCGCCCGGATCAGCGGCGTTACCGGCGAAAGACGGAAGAAAGCTCAGCAGGATTAAAAAGGTCGAAGCTGTAAGCAGATGACAAAGCGTGTATTTCCTGCCCCTGATACTGGGAACAGCGCAGGAAAACAGAACGAGAGCGAAAAGATATAGTTTCATGGCAGCCATTATCCTTAATAAAGGTCAGGTTGGTTCTAACATCAGGTGTCATATTGGCGTGTTGCCAAACATAAGCTGAAAATAAACGAATCACAATCAATATCACTTTGCGGTTTTGAACCGGAACACGGGGCTCCATTCACCCCAAATGCCACGGCTGTCCCTGGCTTTCACCTGCCAGTAGTAAGTCGTGTCCCTGTTGAGCCACCCTTCAGGTAACTTCCACTCGGGAGTGGAGGACCCGGTTTCGGTCATCAGGGCCGTGGCGACCGGCCAGCGGCACTGGCGATCGAAAGAGACAGTGAAATAATAATCGGATATCTTGTCTTCCCTGTCCGGGTCCCTGGTTGACTGCCATTTGAAGTGCGGCGCGAGGTCATCCACGACCCTGCCGTCCCAGGGAAATAAAGCCTTTTCAGGCGGCAAGGGAGGATGGTTGTCCGTACGCTCGTTCCAGATATGCGTGATTTTCACCTTGTGCGGGCCGGGCGTCTCATCACGGTAGCGGACAGTGTTGTTCCCCAGCGAGAGGGTCGGCAGCGAGTTGGGAGCGCACTGGATATCAGTGATCATCTGGAGCGATTCCACGCCGCTCTGTGTGGGCGGGTCATTTTTTTCATTGGCGCTGAACTCGAACCGGACTGCATAGACATGCCTGCCCCGCTCCCCGGCCGGGTAAAGCACACCATCCAGACTCACATCCACATCCATACTGCCCGTGGCCCCCTCCGGCGCCTCCCAGACTTGTTCCCGGTCTCCCCCGCGCGGATCATTGCTTACCAGTACATTCACTCGGTCCCACTCAGTGGATGCGCCGCGGTAAACTTTCGCTTTCAACCGGCCGCCTGTAACAGTATAAGGCGTTCTCACCGCAAACATGGCAAAACTTGGGGTATCGTACACTCCCCCCTGCTTGTGCTTGACGTGAATCGCGGGCTCGAGCCCGTTCTCATAGGAAAACACGGTAAAATAATCGCCCTGGAGCTCCCTGACCTCACCGCTTAAACAGGCCCTGGCAGCCTTTGATTTGAGGTCCGGGGTCCAGACAATCTGGCCGCTGCCGTACCGGATCGGCTTCCTCCACGGCTGAGGGTCTCTCTCATACTGGGCCAGGTGTCTTCTAAAGTCGTAAAACCTGGACCCGCCCTTCCAGTTACGGATCAGCTTCTCATTGGGGCGGATTGTCATGGCCATGGTATGAGGCTCGTAAGTGAAAAAGTCGTAGTACTCCTGGACATAACTGTAGTCATCGAAGAAATAGCGGTAACCCCGCTGCGTCTTGCCATCCTGGTACTCATAAACCGGATTGCCATCGATATCCGTATACAGTACCCGAATACATTTGTTGCGGCCTGAGAATTCAGTCAAATGGGCGTTTTCAGGCTTACCGCCCGTGACTTTCTGGTCCGCGCCCAACTGTTCGACAGATGCGACTGTGCGGTTGTCATCCATCAGGTAGTAGAGCTCGATATCGCTGTCGATCATATGCCAGGCGTTATTATACCGGTACTCGTTGACTGTATGCCTCCAGACCTCCCACACGCGGGCCTGCATGCCGAGCGAGCGGGCCAGGGCCACTGCCGCAGCGGAATGGTAGGCGCAATTAGCATACCCGTAATTATTCAGAAAGACCACCGGGTTAAGACATTCCCTGTCTCCAGGAGGTGAGAGGTGCTGGGTGTTGGTGCGGACAAAGTTGAAAATGGCGAAAGCTCTTTCTTCGTCGGTCCTGCAGCCGCGGGTCGCCTCCTGAGCAATGGATTCGACATCGAACCAGTCGTACCTGCCGTTCACTGTCAGACGCGGGTTGACAAGTGACCGGTCACCCAGGTTCTCGATAATGACAGTCTCATTCACCGGGTCCCGGAACCCGCCGACCTCGATATCATAGGTGTAGTCGCTGACTGTGACAATCTGGGTACATTCGCGCCTTTCGGCTCGACCGGGCACGGCCAGCAAAAAAATGAATGGAAAGCACAAAGAAACACTTGATTTCAGCATAATTCCTCCAAAATTCAGATTGCAGAAAATAAACAATTGTCCGGGAATATCCTTAATCCCCTTTTCAGCCAACCGGGGCAAAAATCTCACAGGTTATTCTATCTAGCCAAAGATTTTTGAAATTTTCAGGTATATCCGATATAAAACAGGTCATTCGTAAAATTTAAACTTTCAGGCACAAAGTGGCAGGGGCACAAAGTTTTAAAGATATTTTGTTCCGGAGCTTTCTTGCTGAAATTCCAACGGTTGTCGAAAATCTCCGGAACGATGATAATATCTGGATTTTCAGGCGACCGGGGTACCGCTTTAACCCTGCTGAAATTTACCGTGAACTTCAATTGCCATATCAGCTATTCTGGAACCAGGCGACATCCATAAAACTTTCTTGGTGTCAGGCGCTTAGGCGCCTATAAAGGAGTGGCTCCCGAATCGCCCCTGTAATAATACTTTGATTTTTATAGAGTTATAAAAGCGAGCATTATTCTTTGGGTAAAACGATAACATTTTCAAAAGTATCTTATCCTGCATTATTCACAAATTTTTCAGGTATTTTCTGTTCTCAGAATCACGGATGACACGGATGTTGCACGGATCACACGGTTCCCCACCCCCCGCCAGGATAGCAATGGATGTGTGGGGAGGGGCAATCCGTGAAATCAAATTTTTTATCCGTGCAATCCGCGATTCCGAATATCTAGAGAACCCAAACATTTTTATAAATAATCCGGGTTATTATCTATTTCACTTTCCTGTTTATTTCAATCCGCCTCGCGGCTTCTTTTGCCATCAGGCGGTCAATCGCGCCACGGCCTTTCCATGATCCAGGCCTCGTTCACCTCAGCATGCTTGATATGAGTCCGTCTGAATGTATAGCTCACGTGTATGTGTCCATCCGCGGCCTGTGTCAGACCTGGATAGGAAAACCGGCCCGGCGCATCCTCCAAAGTCCGCTTATAGCTCCAGGTGCGGCCCTGGTCGAGAGAAAGCGCCAGGCAAAGAGGGGAGCGCATTTGCTGGCTGTCGTTAAAAGCCAGCACTATGTGGCCGCTCTGAAGAGTGAGGAGCTCGATCGCGGAGGATGGATTTTTCAGGGTGGTGCGGCGCGCTTCAGACCACCTCCGCCCCTGGTCAAAAGACTCGCTCTGCCAGAGATAGCGCTTTTCCGGCTCCGGGTCGTAAGGGCGCATGAAAGCTAAAAGGCTGCCGTCCGACCTCTGGATAATCGCTGCCTCGTTGCTGCGGGGTTCTGTGATAATTTCTTCTGTCCGGCTCCAGGTCTTTCCGCCATCTATGGAATAGGTGAAAACCGTTGATGACCCTGTGGGAGTGAAAGCGGACTTCCCATGTGTCATCGTGGGGATAAAAATATCGCCGCTCGAAAGAAGCAGGGCCCTGCTGCGGAAGCTCCAGCCCGGCTGATCCAGGAAAACCGTCGGTTTTCCCCAGGTCTGGCCTATGTCCGGCGATTTGATCCACATCAGCCTGGCCCAGGGCAAGCCGGCGCGATAAAAGAGCCAGAGCTCGCCATTGGGAGCCAGGAAAAATACGGGGTTTCCCTCGGTGGTGTCCGGGGTATCCGCCAATATGCGGGGAATCTCCCAGCCCTCTTTTCCCTTGGGGCGGCGGGAAGCTCTTATTACCACGTCATTGGCCCCTTCCTCGGAGCCGTTCCACCATGCCGCCATCAGGCTTCCATCGGGCAGGGCGATAATGGCTGATGAATGGCAGCGGGGAAAGCGGAGAGTGGGCTTGAATATCAGCTCGGCCCGGTAAAAAGGCTTTTCATCTCCGGCTGCTGAAATAGTTCCTGTAAAGAGAAACAGGAAAACCGCAGCCCGCGCCAGGCCTGAAATTTTTTTATAATATGCCTTTATTTCCGGCATCTGCTATTTCTCACTGATTTTCGGTGATCCAGGACTCTGTCACTTCTATGTGCTTCAGATAAATATTCCGGGAGACATAGACCACATGGATATGGCCGTCATCTGTCTCAACCAGGGATGGATCGCGGTTATCCCACTGACCGGATTCCAGGTTCCTCTTGAACTGCCAGCTTTTACCCCAGTCAGTGGAGAGAGCCAGAGTGAGCGGAGTGCACCATAGCTCGTGATCATTAAAGGCCAGAACCAGATGACCATTGCCCAGAATCAGCAGCGCGGCGAGGCTGCAGGGATTATTCAGCCCTGTCTGTTGCGGGGCTGACCATGTAAGGCCGTTATCCCCGGATTCCGCGCTCCATAAAAAATGTTCCCGCTCCCCGGTCTCATGCGGCCTGAGCATGGCCAGGAGGCGGCCGGGTTCTAATTCCACGACAGAGGGGTCTGCCAGGCCGGATGGATCAGTCAACCCGGCCAGATCTTTCCAGTAAGCGCCCTTATCCCGGGAGAGAATGAATAGAGATGCAGAGCGGCGGATATCGGTGACCGGCAATATCAGGTCGCCATTCGAGAGGCTCACCACCCGGCCGCAGGGCACCCGGTCAGATTCCGGCACCAGGAAAAATTCGGTGCCCCACGAGTACCCGGCATCGTTCGAATCCCGGTATTTCAGATGCCAGGAAGCAAGGCTCGCACCCGGCGGGGCCTTGCGCTTCTCGCGATAGCAAGTGGCATAGAAAAGCCGGATCCTGTTCCCAGGCAGCAAGGCGAGCACAGGGTAGCTGTCCGGGTAACCGACATCATCGGCAGCCGTAACAGGCTGGATCCACTCGCTTTCACCCGCAGGTTTGAAAGATACCTTGACCGATAAATCCAGGGCTGTCTGCCCGGAACCCTCGGCCCAGGCGCAAGCGAGAGTGCTGTCAGGCAGGCAGAGCAGGGTGGGGCGATAGCATTCCGGGATCAGATCGGAGCCTTTGAATACAAATGATTCCTGAAAAAACGGGCGCTCCTCTGCCTGAGACCTAACCGGGCAGATAAGCGACAGGCCGGTAATCAGCAGGCACAGCCAGGTATTTGAAGATGAGGCCATATAACTGCTCCAGATATTTCCATCGCGGCATTCAGATCCTTTTTATCAGCGGCTATCCCGGAAAATTCACCGACTGCCTGCCGCGGTGGTCCGAGCGCACTAACGGGTGGTGAAGCTGAACACCTTGCTCCAGGGGCTCCAATTACCATTCCCATCCTCGGTGCGCACGCGCCAGTAATAGGTGGTTTTAGGGTTGAGCCAGCCCTTGGGGGTCTGGAAAACCCTGTTTCCCTGGCGCACGTCCCGGTCGAAAGTGGAACAGAGCGGCCACTTGCAGTCGGGACTCAGGCTGAGCTGGAAACGGTAGCAGACTATCTGGTCGCCGTCCGGGTCAGCGGCGGGCGCCCATTCGAAAAATGGAAAGCCGGGTGATACCTTTTCCCCGTCCTTGGGCCTGACAGCTTCCTGCGGAGCGGATGGCGCATGCTGGTCGGAGATTTCACGCCATTTATAGGTCACTTTAACCTTTCTTCCGCCCGGGGACTCGTCACGGTAGCTGACAATATTCCGGCCCAGAGAGAGCGCGGGCAGGCTGCCGGGGTTGACCTCCAGGTCGGCTACGATCTTGACCTGGTCCAGACCCGACTGGCCTCCATATACCAGGGGGAACTCCGCTGGCTGGTTTTCATGGCTCTTATCCGCGGAGATAGTGTAGATTGCCTTGAAGCCATAGGTGGCCAGCGAGCCATCCCTGAGCATCTTTTCATCCAGCACGGCGCGGCAGTCGCCCATGCCGTAGGCCCAGGAGTAATAGCTCCAGAGAGATGAGCTTCTGTGGAAAGCCGGGTCTAGATCGGCGGCGAGCGAGATCTCATCGAGGCCCGAGGTGCCGCCCTTGTAATAGCGGGAATCGATGTAGCCGCCCACAACCACATAGGGGCTCTCCATGGGTATTGTGAGCCTTGAGGGCTGGTCGTACTTGCGGTCCTGCAATTTGTCGACATGGACTACCGGGTATTTATTGTCCTGGGCGTAGAACCTGACATTTTTACCTTCTACCATGCCCTCATAGGTGAAGCGCTTGAAATCCGGCTCGAAAACAAGCTGACCATTGGCATAACGCGGCGGCTCGTGGGATATTTTCTGATCATAGTATTTTCTCAACACCGGCTTCCACCAGCGCACAAGCTTTTCCAGCGGCCGCAGGGTGAGGCTCATATTCTGTTCCTGATAGAGCCACTCATCGTAGCCGGTCTCCACATAGTTGTCTTCCTTGGTCTCGTAGATCGTGGCCAGGTCCTCGCCTGCCGGGTCGGCATCCGGCTTGTAGATCATTTTGCGGTTGTCCCCGGGAGTCAGGTACCAGCGATAGGGTTTGTAGGCCCGGGCCACCCATTCCGGATGTTCCTCCAAATCCGCCATAGAGGCCACAGTGCTGTTGTCGCCTTTGAGATACCAGACCCCGATATCCGGATCCATGTGGTGCCAGACACCGTCCCACTTGGCCTCGGACACAGTATGGTGCCAGATCTCGACCACCCGGGCCTCGAGTCCGGCGGCCCGGCAGAGGCCCACAAACTGGCAGGCGGCCTGGGAGCAGATATGGTAGCCGTAGCTGTTGAAATGACGGACTGGGTTCAGGCTGGTCCTGTCTTTTGGATAGCTCCACCAGTAGGATTGTTTTTCCACGAAATCGAAAACAGCCATCGCTTTTTCTTTTTCCGTAACACACCCGGTGGTGATCTCGGCAGCCATGTCTTCCAGCGTATACCAGTTGTACCTGCCATTGACCGTAATCCTGGGATTTTTCACTGGCATATCGCCAATGTTCTCGATCGTAATCTCCAGATTTTCCGGGCATACCGTGCCGCCCACCTCGATCTCGTAGGTATGCTCGCCGGACTCGATAACCTCCGTATGCTCTTTGATTTCTCCTGATCCTGTCCCGGCTTGAATAATGGAGAAACCGATCAAGAGCAGGCCCGGGATCAATGCATTGAGTGAAGTTTTCATGATTTAAACCCTCCGTTGTGAATGATTATTTAATGTCTGGTTCATCCTCCGAGTTATTTGGTGGTAAAGCTGAACACCTTGCTCCAGGGGCTGAGATTGCCACCGGCATCCTCGGCCCTCACGCGCCAGTAATAAGTCGTCCCGGGATTGAGCCAGCCCTCCGGGGCCTGGAAAGAGGCTCCCTGACGGATATCCCTGTCGAAAGTGGGCGAAAGCGGCCAGGCGCAATCAGGCCGCAGGCTGAGCCGGAAACGGCAGCAGACTGTTTTATCTCCGTCCGGATCGACAGCCTCAGACCACTCGAACCTCGGGGTGCGGGTCGTGACAAGCGCGCCGTGTTTGGGTGAGATGGCTTCCTGGGGAGCGGAAGGCGGGTGATCGCCGTATCTTTCACGCCATTTGTAAGTGATCTTCACCTTATGCCCGCCCTGAGTCTGGTCTGTATAGGCGATCACGTTCCGTCCCAGCGAAAGAGCGGGCAGGCTCCCCGGGTTGACTTGCAAATCCACCACAATCCCGACATAATCCACGCCGGACTGGCCGCCATAGACCAGGGGGAACTCCGCAGGCTGGTTCCCGTGGCTCTTATCAGCCGAGAGGTCGTAATAAACCTTGAAGCTGTAAGTGCCATGCGGTCCGTCCTTGACCATCTTCCCGTCCAGCACGGCCCGGCAATCCCCCATACCGCAGGCCCAGGAGTAGTAGCTCCA
>DATKXY010000010.1:0-19261 GCA_035528795.1 archaeon
GCCGGCCTGGATGTCCGGAACCGTGTCGCCGAACAGGAAAGTGCGTTCCGGCGTATATTCTGTCTCGAAATGTCTCGAGGCTTCCTCGAAAGCGAGTTTGGCGAGCTGAGAGCGCGAGATACACTCCTCGCCGAACCCTCCGGTGGGGAAATATTCTGCTATCCCAAGTGTGGAGAGCTTGATATAGGCCCCTTCACGGACATTGCCGGTCAGAAGGGCCAGACTTCCCAGAGAGCTGCAGAATTCGAGCAATGGCTTGACACCCGGATAAAGGAACCAGCCATCCGGATTCCGGCTTTCTGTTCGCAGCAGCTTGATATATTTTTCCCTGAACCTCCGCCAGTAGACAGAGAGATCGCCGCCTGCCAGGTCCGGCCGGAGATGTTCGGCTATTTTCTGGAATATCATGCGGTCCAGTTTCCCGGCCATGGGAATGCTGCCCAGAGGGCCAGCCAGACCCAGCACCTCCTGGTAGGAGCGCGTAAAGCTCCGATATCCGCTCCCGCTTGTAGAAAGCAGGGTCCCGTCTATGTCGAAGAGAAAAAGATACGGGAGGCTCATCAGACTAAAATCCGTAAATGAAACTGAAGCGGTGAGAATTACCTAAATCGGCATAGGGGACAAAAGCGTAATCAAAGCGCAATTTTAGATAGTTGACACCAAAGCCGCAAGAGAAATCCGTGTTCTCGAAACCCGAGCAATAACCCACCCTGCCGATCAGGAATTCCTTGTAGCTGTATTCTCCGCCGATCGCGAACCGGGTATCGTTGTCGTTGGGAGTGATAATTTCAGCGCTGAGAGCGAGCGCGCTGTTCCGCCAGGGCAGCATCCGGCTGTAAGAGGCCCCTAAGGACACGATCAGGGGAGCCTTGTAACCATTGGTTTCGTATTTAAGCTGAGTGCCGAGGTTGCGCACTGTGAGAGCTGCGGTGAGGCCCGGGAACATGGTGCGGGCCTTGATACCGAGATCGAAGAGCAAGGCCTGGGCGGTTTCCGAGTCCAGGTTCTCGTGCACAAAGCGCGCGGTCACTCCGGCAGAGAGATCCTCTTTTACCTGGTAGGCGGCGCTCAGCCCAATGGCCAGGTCGAAAGGGGTGAAAACTCCCTCAGGCAGAACCGAGTTATTGCTCCGGCGCTCGAGTTCGCCCATGCTGAAATAATTCATGGAAACTCCCATCCGCACCCGGGGGACATCGAAAGTGAAGCTGGCTGCACTCTGGGTGATATCCGCGATAAACCGGTGATGCATAAAGAAAAGCTCGAGCGGCCGGCTGTCGGTCAGCCCGGCGGGGTTCCAGAAACAGGCGCTGGCATCATCGCTGACCGCTGAAAATGCGCCGCCGAGAGCCACAGGCCTGGCTCCCACATCGACTTTGAGGAAGTTCAAACTGGTCGTGCCAGCATCAGGCGAGATGGCCTCTGAACTTATCGGCCTTAAAAGCAGTGCGGCCAGCACGGCTGATGCGAGTTTTGCGCTGTAAGAACCGGTTTTCATCAATCTGCCTTTTCTCTTTATGGAATAAGCCTGATTATACTCTCACTCTACTTGATCACCGCTATTTTGCGGAGCACTTTTGCTGTGCCCGCTGTTTGTGAGTCGGCTTTGATAAGTACAAGATAGACTCCGCTGGCGAATCTGTCCACCTTCCAGATCACCTCATTGGCGAGCTCTCCGGCGCTGACAGTGCCGCCCTCGAGCCGGGCCACGGTTTCCCCGCTGGCGGTGAAAATATCCACTGTCACCCGTTGGACGTCGGCCTTTCCCAGGCGATAGACAATGTGTGCCTGGGCCTGGGAACCGCGTACCGGATTCGGATAGACATAGCAGAACTGCTCGGGCAGAACCTCATTCTCACCTGTTTCGCCGGGGTGCTGCTGGACTCTCAGGCTTAAGCCGGTGCGCGCAGGCCCGCCGCCCAAGCCGGCCCACTGCACCTCGAAATCCCGCGCGCCGGTCGAGTAGGCGTAGAGGTATCCCTCGCCGTCTGCAAAGAGAATATCGAGTATGCCGTCCCCGTTAAGGTCCGCTGGAACCGGGCAGGCCAGGGCGTTCGATCCCAGGATGAAGCGGGCTGCCGGACTGGGGATGCTCTGATTAGAAAAAACGAGCCCCAGGCGGCCCCGGGTAGCGAGGATAATCTCCGCTGCGCCGTCGCCATCGAGATCAGCCAGCGAGGGGGCGCTCAGGAAGCGTTCCTCTTTGAACACCTCGGCGGCGTTTATCGGTACCGGGTAGCCTGGAAGCGGTGAAGCGTTGTAAGCCAGAGCATAGAGCCTGTGTTGTCCGGGGTAAAGTGTATCCGGAAAGTCGACCGGCACCACGAGCTCGTTGAGTCCGTCGCCGTCCACATCTCCCAGCGCCCCGCCGGCCAGGCACCTGCCGCCTGTGCGGACCGGCCAGCCGGGCTGGAGAGCGCCACGGGTATCGAAACTCCAGATGCTGCCGTCCGAAGCGAAAGCGCAGATGCGGAAACCTTCACCCGCACCAGGCAGCCCCATCCGGCCTACAACCGGACTGGCTAGAATCGGGACTCCCAGGTCGCAGCGGAAAATTTCCTTGCCGGCCCGGTCGAAAGCGTAAAGGCTCCCGGCCAGAGTGCCGACATAGATCGCCTCGACCACGCCTGAGACCCCGTAAAGCACGGCGGCAGAGGCGGCCACCTCGTTATCCAGGTTGATCGGGAAGCCGTCTGCGAAATAACCTGCTCCGTTGACAGCGAAAAGCTGGGAGCCGGTCTGACCGTTGCGGTTGCCGATTATTATCTCCAGTGAGCCGCTGCCATCGAGGTCTGCGAGAACCGGTGAGGCGGTAAACCGGCCTGGGAGATGCAAGGGGAAAAGTGTCATCCTGTTTTCCAAAGGCTCCAGGCCGATATAAGAGGCCCATATGGAACCGTCCGCCCCGGCTACCACCACTCGCGGCAGGCCGTCACCGGCAATATCTCCGACTGCAGGGGAACCCAGGACTGAATCAGGAGCCGTGCCCCTGTGAATAAGATGGCCCTCGGGCGTGGCGCGGTAAATCATTCCGTTATCAGTGACCTGTACCACATCGAGCCCGGGAATGGTGGGATTGAGATCCACAGCCAGCGGGCTGGAGCCCATAGTGCCTGTGTTCAGAAGGCGCGGCCAGCCCTCGAGCGGGTGTGGCAGGTAAGCGCCATCGGCTACGGCATTGAAACGGATGTCCACTGCGATAAGGCTGTCCACCAGGGGTTCGCCCGGCGCGGTGGTAACCGAGCGGAAGCCGCTGATTTCGATATTCGAGGGCAGCCCGGTATAGCTTATCGAGTTCGGGTTGGTATAGACTCCGAAAAGCAGGTTCAGGTTCCCGAGCTCCGTGCTTTTCACTCCCGTCACGCCCCCGCCGTAGACATCGAACGGGCTGCCGAACCCCGGGTCAAGCGAAGCTGGAAAGGGCTCGATCAAGTGCTCCAGACCGTCCGCCTCCTCGAGGGCGACTCCCAGATGTTGGGGCTCGGTATTCACGAAGTTGAGGGTCAGGTCGTTCTTGAAATTCCGCCGGATAACCTCCTCGTCGATATGCCAGATCAGCACCCCGGAGCCCAGGCGGGCTGCTTCTTCCTCACCCATCTCCGGCAGGTTTGGCCCCAGTACGTTAGGGATCGACCAGTCAAACTCGGCGAATGACCCGTCCGGCAGCTGGTAATCATCCACCATCACATCCGGGAAGAAGTTTTTCCCCTGTTCGTTGAAATCGAACCGGTTGTTGAAATTCTCATCCCGTAAACGGTTTTCGAGCAGAAAATATTCTGTAGAGGAAATGGGCACCTTGATTACCTTGATTCCCTCCCCCCAGAGCTCCGTGGCCTTGAGTGCGATATTCTCCAGGTTGCCGGTCACAACAGCCGGGGTTTCCCAGCCGAGATACACTTTGCACCAGGCCATTGGGTGGCAGGGAATGCGGCTTACCGAGTTATAGGAGCCGGCGGACATCAGGGCGAAAAAACCGAGAGTGGGCCGGGTGGGCTCAAAGGTGTCATACAGATCGGGCAGGCCGAAATAGTGGCCCAGCTCGTGCACGACCGCTCCCAGCAGGCCCTGGAGCTTGCCCTCGAAATTGGGTATGTTGCCATTCTCGTCCGGCGGCAGGTCATAATCCTGCACCGCGGTCTCAGGGAAAATCTGGATAAAGGAGGCATAAAAAGGCGTGCCGTCCGGATTGCGGTCGTTCGTTGGAATACCCATATAAGAGGGGTTGCCCTCGGCCAGGATCTCGCGCTGGAGAACGCGGTTGATCGATACCGGGTGGATGTCGTCCGGGGAGTCGGGGACATAATCCGTATGCTGGCCGCAGCCTGCATGGAAGACCATGATCACATCGTATTTGGAAAAGTCCAGTTCATTGTCCGCGGCCTTTATGGCATCCACGGCCAGGTTGGCGGTGCGCAGGCTGTAGTCGTCGTCCTTGCCGTATTCGGCCATCTCTTTGGGCAGGGTGTAGATCTCCGAGATATCGACCGGTTCTGGAACAATCAGGATTACCTTGCCCTGGCTCACGTCTTCGTAATACTGGGCCGCGAACAGAATGTTGCGCTGGATATAGGTCTTGGAGCGCGAATCCACTGTGGGGTCCTGGACCACCTCTCCGGTTTCGCTGAAAGTGAAAAACGGGATATTGCCCCAGGTACCGTTGCCGGTGGTTGCAGGGTTCTCATCCGGCTGGAACTGGACCCGAACCACCCCGATACGGATCATCCTGGGCCATTGTGCCGCGGCAAGGCCGGCGCCGGCAGGCACGCCTGAGATAAACTCGCGGAAAGCAGGGGCTTCCGGGTTGGGCATTGATCTGTGGAGAGTTTTTTGATTAGCTGCGCCCGCGAACGAGGGGATTTTCGTGAAATCATAAGAATAGAGGCTGCTTGCCGCAAAAAAGGTCGCCAGCAGCAGGACACGCTTGGCTAAATTAGACATAACCATCCTTAACGATCGAAATAATAGCGACCGGAACTGTCGTTTTTAAGTCATTGGGAAATAATACCTGCAAAAGCCGTTCCGGTTCCTTAATCAGTTATTTAAAAATAAAAGATCAAAATAACATTTTTGAATTTTTTTTCAAACGTTTATATTAATTCACCCCGGTCCCAAAAAGTCAGGGTGGTTTTTCTCCTTTTTGAATTTCAGTCTTGAGCAGCTTTTCTTTCCAGCCAAAAGTATTGACATTCTGTCCTTTAACAGTTAAGCTGGAATCTCAGGGCAGGGGCGTTTTGGGCGACTGATTGTCAGAAGAATGGGCCATATTACAAGATTGGGAGTTGCTGTTTGAAAAGAGACGCCGTTGTTGCAAAAGGGGTACCATTGTCATGAGAAAGGTACCAGGTTTATAATCGCTTCCGTCGAAACCGGCCAAATCCGATTCAGCATTTATCATCTTCATTTTTTCATAGCCGAAACCCGAAATCAATTTTTTTACACTTGTAAGTTAATACATGTAGTGTCTTGGCTTCCAGATCGAAAAAGATCGTTCAAGGTGTAAAAATACATTCGGTCGACATTTGTCGTAATCTTTTTTTTGCGTTGCGCAGGGGGCCTGATTGACTGCTGCGGAGCGCATTAACGGTTATTAAACATAACAGGGGGTGCCAATGGTAGCAAAGAACAAGGAAATCACCCGGCGTAATTTCCTCAAGGAGTCAGCCACAGTTGCCGGGGCGGGACTTGGAGCGATGATTCTTTCTTCCAGAATTCTCAATGCCGCGGTTCCGCCATCGGACCGGATCACTGTGGGCTATATCGGCGTTGGGGCGCGGGCCCAGCAGATAATGGATTCCATGCTCGAGATTCCCGGCATGGAAATCACCAAGGTCTGCGATGCTTACAAAGGCCGGGTTGCCCGGGCCATCGAGCGCTGCAAGGGCAAGCCCAAGGCAGTGGATAATTACAGGCAGATCCTCGAGGACAAGAGCATCGATGCCGTGGTTGTTGCCACGCCTGACCACTGGCACAAAAAGATGTGCATTGATGCCGTGCAATCAGGCAAGGATGTCTATTGTGAAAAACCGCTTACCTATACTGTTGATGAAGGCCTGGAGATAATCAGCGCTGTCAAGTCAACCGGCAGGATTTTCCAGGTCGGCAGCCAGGGGATCTCCTCCAAGGTCCAGCGCAAGGCCCGCGATGTGATCGCCTCCGGCAAGCTGGGTCAGATCACCATGATCCGCGCCTATTTCAACCGCAACACTGCCGGGGGCGCCTGGATTTATCCCATCCCGCCGGATGCCAACCCGCAGACTGTAAACTGGGAAATGTTCCTCGGCCCGGCGCCCAAAGTCGCTTTCAGCCTCCCGCGCTTCTTCCGCTGGCGCTGCTATAAGGACTACTCAGGTGGCATCTCCACAGACCTGTTCGTCCATCTCTGCACCACGATCCATTTCCTCATGGCGGTCGATGCCCCGGCCCAGGTGATGGGCATGGGCGATCTCTACCGCTGGAGGTCCAGCCGCGATGTGCCCGATACGATCAACGCCTCTCTTAAGTACAAAGAAGGCTTTATGGTCAACATGGCCGGCACTTTCAACAACACGATGTCAAGCGGCTCGGGTTTCCAGATTCTCGGTACAGAGGGCAGCCTGGAAATCGGCTATCGGGGATTGACATTCTACCCGGAGACCCCGGTCGAGGATGACCGCTGGGTGGTCCGCAGCTGGTCCAGCGAGCTTGAAAAGGCCTACTATGCGGATCCGAAATGGATAGCATACGAAACCGGAGCCAAGGCCAGGGAAGCAGCGAACAAGCCGGAAAAATTATTTGAAACCATCGAGGAAGAGGATTCAACCAAGGCGCATCTGGAACACTGGCTCGATTGTATCCGCTCGCGCACGTCTTCTGAGGAGAATGCCGAGGTCGGCCATCGCGCCTGCGCTGTAGCCCATATGGTGAACCGTTCCATAGAGACCGGAAACAGCGTTTACTGGGATTTCGAGAACCAGAGGATAAAGACCTACTGATCTCGAAAAAAAATTGAATTTTTAACGGTTTCAGCTCGTCTGAAGGATGCGGGCCAAACTTTTTGGATTATTAAGCCGGATTATCCATAAAATTCCGCTTGGGGAGTATTTTCTTCCAAATCCCCCTCAATCCCCCTTTTTCAAAGGGGGGCCAGGGGGGATTTTAAAAGAGATTCAGTTAACGTGAAACCCGACAATATCTTAAGCAAATCATCCGGCAAATTTGCGAATAATCCCGGTTAAGTGTTTACTAAGTTGGAAACCGGTCGTTCACATCCAATTAGAGCAGCGAGGTTTATATGAAGCATTTTGCGGGCCTGCTCATGACGGCTTTGATCCTGGTCTTTCTGCTTTCTTTTTCGGCCAGAGCCGAGTACAAACACCAGTTTGTCGGCGCTTCCAAGTGCCGGGTGTGCCACATGAGCAAGAAAAAGGGCGATCAATACGGAGTATGGAAAGAGTCCAAGCATACGAAGGCATACGAGACTTTGATTACAGAGGAAGCCAAAAAGGCGGCTGAAAAGGCTGGCAAAGCTGATAAGCCGCCCCAGGAGAACCCGGCCTGTCTCAAGTGTCATGTAGCCGGCTGGGATGCCCCGGCTGAAATGCTCGACACCAAATACGACAAGACCGAGGGTGTATCCTGCGAGGCCTGCCACGGTCCCGGAAAGGACTACTCCAAGTTGAGCGTGATGCAGGACAAGGAGCTGGCGATCCAGAACGGGCTGATAATCCCGAAAAAAGAGGATTGTCTGACTTGCCACAACCAGGAATCGCCGACCTACAAGCCTTTCGACTACGATACTTTCTGGCCGAAAATCGCCCACGACAACCCGGAGACCAAGTAATAAATCTTTGCCAGGTCCTTCAGAATTGAGTCACTCAGGCGGCCCCTCCTCGAGGGGCCGCTTTTTTTAAGGGGGGAAAAAGAGTCTATGTAGGGGCGACCGGCCGGTCGCCCTTGCAGTGCTTTGAGAGTCAACAGCAGGTTTTCCGGTATTTAGAGATCAAGCAAGCTTCTGCTCCCAGGCCCAGGCATGGGCGATAATGGATTCCAGGTCCGGGTAGCGTGGTTTCCAGCCGAGCTCTGAGCGGAGCTTGTCACTCGAGGCGACCAGCACCGGCGGGTCCCCGGCCCGGCGGGCGCCGTAGCGCACAGAAGGTGCCCGTCCGGTTACCCTGGCTGAGGTTTCGATTACCTCCTGCACGCTGAATCCGCTGCCGTTGCCGATATTGTAAACCTTTGACAGTTCTCCCTCGTCGCTTTGCCCTTCTATCAGGTTCTGCAGACCTAGAAGGTGGGCTTCGGTAAGGTCGTTCACGTGGATATAGTCGCGGATACAGGTCCCGTCCCGAGTGTCGTAGTCAGTGCCGAAAACGGTCACCGTGCGGCCCGGGTCAAGAGCGGCTTTCAGCACCAGCGGGATAAGGTGGTTTTCAGGGTCGTGGTTCTCGCCTGTTTCGCATTCCGGGTCTGCCCCGGCAGCGTTGAAATAGCGGAAAATAATCGAGCGCATGCCGAATGCCCGGCCATAATCGATAATCATCCTTTCAATAGCGAGCTTGCTCCAGCCGTAAGGGCTGATCGGCTCGAGGGGGTGCTTCTCCGGAATCGGCAGTTGGCGGGGGGTGCCGTAGACCGCAGCGGTCGAGGAAAATATTATCTTGTCCACGGAGTGTTCCCGCATGGCCCGCAGGAGGTTGAGACTCCCCACAACATTGTTCAGATAGTAAGTCTCCGGGTCTTTTACTGACTCGCCGACAAAGATATAGGCTGCAAAATGCAGGACCGCATCGAAATGTTCTGCGCGGAAAAGCCTGGCCAGGGATTCGTAATCAAGGAGATCCAGCACCTCGAGCCGTCCCCACTTCACAGCCTCGGCGTGGCCCCGGGAAAGGTTGTCCAGCACCACGGTTTCGACACCGTTCCGGTTCAAGAGCTTGTTAGCGTGCGAGCCGATATAGCCAGCCCCTCCGGTAAGCAGCACTTTCATGAGAGTTTCCTTTATTTTCGACCAGGCATTGATATACTGTGCACGAGCCTTTTTACATCGTTCTTTTAAAGGCCGGGTTGCAGGCTGAGGAGCGGAGACCGATTGTCAGCCTGTCTCATCCCCTGAACAAGACTGCCCCGCACTGCTTGCAGTGGGAGGCGTCCTGATCGTGACGGTCAAGCCCGCATCGGGTGCAGGTCACTATCTTTTCTTTACCGGCATCGGCGGAGAGCGCTAGCTGCACCAGGCGCCTCGCCTGCCAGGGGATCAGGATTATCCCGCTGAAAATCATGCATACGGTAAACCATCTACCCAGGCTCGTTACCGGGGTGATATCCCCAAAACCCACAGTAGAGAGGGTCACCACTGCAAAATAGAACGCATCGCCAAAGGTTTTGATATGTGAGCCGACTGCCCTGGCTTCTGCATAATGGATGAAACCCGCCGCAATAAAGATAATCGTAATGATAGTGAAAAATACCCTGACCGCCTGGAGCTGCAGCCTGGTGAGTCTGCCGAAGAAAAAAACCTCGGTTTCCAGAAAGCGGGTGAAGCGCAGAATTCTCAGTACGCGCAAGGAACGTAAAAAGCCGGCTGTAAACACCTGAAAAAAGATCGGCATGATCGAGAGCAGGTCCACAATGGCGTAGAAACTGAAAACAAACCGGAGCTTATACGGGGCAATCCAAAGGCGGAGCAGGTACTCCACGATAAACACGGCGACCAGGGCCACCTCGAGGAACAACAGGCTCCGCGGCACCTGGTCCAATGGCTGGTAGGTGATAATCACATAAAGCACGCAGGCGCTCAGGTTGACCGAAAGGATTACAAAGTCCACTGCCTTGCCGAGCGGGGTGTGGAGATCCCGGATGTAAAAATCGACCTTTTTTTTAACAGAATCCAGCATTTCACTTTTCAGAAGTTTCAATTACAGCGTGACGCACGCAGAAAGCATCGTAGGTCGTATCTTTATAGGGTCTTCCGGAGAAGACAAGATAAAAGCTTTTGCCGTCCGGAGCGATCCACTTGGAGGGGATCCGGTAGCCGTGTGTGTCGCCCAGGCCCCAGCAATCAGTGAAGAAAGCAGTGGTCCAGGGTCCCCAGGGTTCCGGAGCGTCGAAAATACCCCAGGCGCCATTATGGTTGGCGGCTAAGGCCATCAGGTAGCGCTTGAGCCCGGGGTTATAGACCACATCGAGCCTGTGGCAGTGGCCGGGAAAGCTGAAAACCGCCTTGTGCTCGTTTATGTCCGGACTCCAGATGGGCCGGCCCCCGCTGTCAGTGCCTTTGAAAAACTGGTAAGCGCTTCTTTCGCGGATCCTGTCCCTGGGAACCCGGGCGAGCACCACCTGGTCGTAGTTTTCATAAGCGCTCGGGCCGTCCTGGGAGTAGAGATAAATATAGCCGTCCCTTGCGCCCTGATAGTCCGGGCCGAAATTGAGGAAGGTCGGGCAGCCGAAACTGGTAGTGAACTTGAAACCGAAATTCCAGTTGCGCCCGTGGTTTTCGCTCCAGGCTAGCTGCGAGTTGTCCAAATTCCTGAGCAGCATGTAGAGAGTGCCGTCAACTATCAGCATTCCGCTCGCTTTGGCCCCGGATGGGCCGTCACCCAAAGCTTCTCCATCCGGTGAGCGGATATTTTCACCCAGGAAGTCGCTGCCCGGCCCGCTGATTCTGGCTAAGCCGTTCGAGAGCTTTTGCCCGGTTTTGGGCTCGAACCCCCAACCATCGCCGTAGGCCGTATAAAGATTGCTGTCAGCGGCCCAGGTGATCGGCCAGTTGTCGCTTCCCTCGGCGCGCCGGATGATTTTTTCCTCCGGGGCAAAGCGCACACCGAGGATTGTCCGGCTTCCCGGGCAGGGCGGCCTGATTATGGCATCCATCACCGGATTGAACAGATACTTTTCTATTCCACCCCAGAACCTGGATCCCGAATTGCTGGTGTCGATCTGGCTGCCGTTCCTGACCGCTATCAGGTCCAGGCTCGGTACCACCAGCAGGACCTGGTTGCCTGCGCCTGCACCGGCGAAAGCGTCACGGGGCACGTTTTCCCAGACTCCGTCGTAGTTGGTGTACCAGCACAAACCGGAAGCGGGATTCGCATCGTCCTCAGTGCGCCGTTCTATGGGGGTGCCGGCATAGCTGACCATTCTTTCCACCCAGGCCGAATCGACCAGTTGCTTTCCCTCCCAGTTCCCTTTGCGCAGCATCAGGCGGCCCACCAGGGCCACTGCGCGCGCTGTGTAATCTCCGCCGCCCCAGTTGGGGCAGAGCTCGAGACCGTCAACCTCAAAGGTCGCGCCGTAGCCCATGGACCACTCATTTTCAGGCACTCCGATCCGGTCCATGATCCGCTCCCTGAGCAGGGTGCGGATATCTTTCCAGGGACTGCCCTTAAAGCTTGAAGTCACTGCATAGGCCAGGGCTCCCATCCCGGGGTTGCTGTATTCGTACCTTTGGCCCGGCTCGTAAATCACCGGGGCTTCATAGACCGCCATCGAGAAGGGGTCGGGGTCTTGCTGCCAGAAGCGGAGTTTCCAGCCTGTCTGCTCGAAATGGCTTTTGCCCGGTGTTTCGGCATCCTCGATACCCGAGCTGTGGGTGGCAAGGTGGCGGATAGTGATTTTTCTCTTCAAGGGGTCTTTTCCCCAAGCTGGGATAAATTTGTACGCCAAGTCATCCACCTCGAGGCGGCTGTCGTTCAGGGCCAGAAGAAGAGATATCCCGCCTACCAGGGCTTTGGCAAGTGATGCCGTATAATGCCTGTTTTGCGGCCCACGGCCGGGAGCATACCACTCGTAGACTATCCGGTCCCGCCGGATAACCAGCAGGCCTTTTGTGCCCCTGGAGGCGAGCTCTTCACTCATCAGAGCGAGCTTCGTGCTGTCCATGCCCTGGCTCTCAGGGGGGGCGGGGTGCCAGGTGAATGTATCCGCCCGCAGGGATATCTCAGGCAGCAGTAAAAAGGTAAGGGAAAAGCTGATAAAAGCGGCCGTGGCCAATCCTGTTTTTTTCATGCCTGACCTCTCCCGGAGATATTTTTAGCACCGCTTGCTCGCGAATATGGTTTTACACTTAAAGGAAGCGCTTGCTATCGAGCTTAAGAAATTTTAAACCTCATAGTTGGATTATGCTGTCTGCTATGCTTTCCACATTTCCATAACAGACCAGCTTGTCCCCGGCTTTGATTACCTCGTCCGGCCCGGGGAGAGGCAGCATCTTGTGTTCGCGCTCGACAGCGAGCACAAGAATGTTACGCAGCCTGAAATCCGTATTACGCAAAGGTTTGCCGACATTTTGGTCTGCTTCCTGCACGGTGATTTCAACAATCGAGTAATCGCCGTGGAAACTCAACAGTTCTTCAGCCGTGCTTTTCCTGAATATCTGCTTTTCCTCCAGGAAAATCTCGAGCCGCTCGTTAAGTTTCCGCCACAGCTTTTTTCTCCCTGCGAGCCAGAAGACCAGCGCTGCTATGGCGAGCAGTATCACAGCCCGGAGGAGATTTATCTGCATTTCCCGGCTGCGAAAAATCGTGATCAAGGCCACCACGCCGCTGGCAAGCCCGACATTGCCGATAATCATCAGCCCCATCACGATTTTTCGCCTGACATCATGGCCCACTATCATCTCCGAAGATCGCGTGGTAAATCCCGTGCCGGTCAGGGCGCTCAGCGCCTGAAACTGCGCTGTGGGCTGGTCCAGACCGGTCAGGGTCAGAAGGACTGTTCCCACGCGGCAGATTAATAAGTAGGCCACGAGAATGGCCAGTATCGGAACAAGCTCCCAGAAAATTCCCACTCTGCCCTCCGTTATAGATATGATTTTACAATAGTTTGGTTGATTCTCAGACTGTCATTCATTTTATTGAGACGAGGCTCTGGTATTTTTAACAGGGAGTAAGATTCCTTGTCAAGAATTACATTTTGTTCTAATATAAAACTTAAGCAGGAGCGGGAAAACCGTTTTATCAGGAAGCGGGTGTAGCTGCAAGGCATTTCGGCCCGGAGGCGTAAATTTTACCGGACTGAAAGAGGAGTCGCCGGTAAGCGGTTTAACAGGGAGAGTTTCAAATGAGCTGTGTCTGCGGTGTCGATACAGGCTCTTTTCGTACTCCAAGCCATGTTGCCTGGTGCAACCCGGACAAAAAATACTTTTATCTCGATCAATACATCCCCAGTGCCGGAATCCCTTTGCCGGTCCCTCCGCCTCACTGGCCTGAGCCGGCTTATATCGGTATCGACGCCCCGCAGGGACTGCCGCTGAAGGGAGAAAAAATGCGGCTTGCGGATAGAGAAGCAGGCGTGCCGACTAAAACATTACCTCGGGACCGGGAAGAGCTCGCTGGTTGGAAATTGTACAAGGGTTTGATCGAGGCCGGGGTGGAAATTTTCTGGTCTGTATACCGGAACGGGATGGCGGACATTCCGGGTCTTGAATCGAACCGGGCTGCCGGGACCACAGTTTTCGAGACTTACCCGCGCTATGTAATCAAGCGCTTGTGGCCGGAGTTAAAAATCCCTTCAAAAAGCAAAGAGCCTTTTCTATATTCCACAGAGGTTTACAGGCTTATCCGGCAGTATGGATTCAACTGCCCAGGGCTTCTGAGGCCCTCTATAGATCAGGTGGATTCCATGCTCTGCGCTCTGGCGGCTTATAGCTTCCAGACCAGCGGTGAATTGCCATCTGGAACTGTAGGCAGGCCTCCATTTGCAGACAAGCGGGCTTCTGTCTTGCGTGAAGGTTTGATTGTGGCCCCATGAGGGTGTCCATTAAGAAAATTGCAAGGATTTCCAGTGCATTTACAACTTTGTTTTTCAGGGTTGAACCTTTTTGGGCCAAGCTATTCACGTTTTATAGACCCTGAGGATGGAGACTGTAGGCTATAGGCTATAGGGTTGCAATTTCAAGGTTTTATTTTTTGTCCAGGCTATAGATTGCATACTATGCTCTGGAGGTTTGATTGTGCCCCCCTACAGCCTTCAGCCTATAGCCTATTCAAATATGATTCAAACTTTTTTAGTCAGTTAATCTTTGCAAGTTACTATTCATTTTTAAGTCGTCAGAGCGCTAGATTTTCAGTCCAAACAACAGGCAGCACTTTGAGGGCCTGAAAAGGCTCAGGAGGAAAAAATGAAACACTTCGTTCCGGTTTTGTTGTTACTTTGCCTGCCGGCTCAGCTATTTTCCGGTGCTGTGCTGATCATCCAGCCGGAGTTCGCCTCCCTAATGGATAAGGAGGTCGCTCTGATCAAGATAGCCACCGGGCTCCAGTTTACCGAGGGACCGGTCTGGGTGGAGCAAAAAGGAAGCGCAGGGGGATACCTCCTGTTCAGCGATATACCTGCAGACCGCATCTACCGCTGGGCAGAGGGAGATACGCTCTCGGTTTGGAGGAGCCCGAGCGGCCAGTCCAACGGTCTGATCCTGGACAGAAGCGGGAGGCTCATTGCCTGCGAGCATGGAAACCGGCGCGTGAGTATCACCCTGGGAACGGACAGTGTGGCCGCACTCTGCCAGACTTATATGGGCAAAAAACTCAACAGTCCGAATGATGCGGCCATAGGCCAGGATGGTTCGATCTGGTTTACCGACCCTCCCTACGGGCTGAGCGGGAGAAAACAGGAACAGCCCGCAAATTACGTTTTCCACCTGGCTCCCGGTGCGCAGGAGCCCAAGGCCGTGATTTCTGATTTCGACATGCCGAACGGTATCGTTCTTTCCCCAGATAAAAATCTAGCTTACATCGCCGACAGTGGAAAGCCCCACCATGTGAGGTCATTCCGCGTAAAGGGGGATACTCTTAATGAGATAGGCATATTCGCCGTAATCTCACCCGGCGGTCCGGATGGGATGTGCGTGGATGCCGAGGGCAGGCTTTATGTGACTGCCGGTGACGGCGTTCATGTATTTTCACCTGAGGGCGCGCTCCTCGGGAAAATCCTTACCCCGCAAACTCCGGCAAACTGCTGTTTCGGCGGCGAAGATTGGCGGACCCTTTTTATCACCGCGCGTCCGGATGTTTATTCTATCCGCCTGAAAGTGAAAGGATTGCTCTGAAATTGCGCCAAAACTCCGGGGTAAAAGTATGGGAGACAGGACAGCAAGCGATTACTTGAGGCCGGGCTCAGGGGTGATAGAGAGTCATCCGGCGTATTGGTTACTAATCTATTGCATTTCAAAACATTTTGAGTTATATAATTCACCTTTAAGGATAATCGCCTGAAAGTCTCCGTTCTTCCAGCAGAAAATGCAGCCCAGCCACGCAGTATTAGTAAACTTGACGGTTTTTCCGGTTATTTTAAATTTAAGACCTATAATTTTTAGGGCACAAATCCAAACATTTTAACTTTTTAAAGTATAGGGGGACTCTCCATGCTTAGACGGTTGGTCGCCACGTGGGCCGTACTGTTGATTTTTATTCTCGCTCTGTTGTCATGCGGGAAGTATTACAGCGGCGGCACAATTACTGTAAAAAGTCCGGATAGCAGGATAGTACTTAATTTTGAACTCAAGGATCTGTACGATTCCCTGGCGGTATCAAATGTCTATCCCTTTGGAATTAACATGTATTACAATGTTTCACTGGATGGCAAGCAGGTGTTGACAGATTCTCCGCTGGGAATGAATTTCGGCAATCAGGGAGTGGTACTGGGAGGCCTCGTAATCATTGGGGTTACAGACAGCAGCGGCGTGGATGAGTTCGATACGCCTTTCAGCAAACAGGCGCATGTCAGGGTCGAGTACAACCAGGTAACGATCAGTTTGCGCGAGAAAACCATACCGGCGAAAACTTTCGACCTTATTTTCAGGGCTTACAACGATGGAATAGCTTTCCGCTACAGCTTCCCCGAACAGGAGCCCAAGATAAAAATTCCCTCGGCCAAGCACTCGGGCTTTCTGGAAAACTTTATCCTGGTTGATGAGCTGACTGGTTATTACCTGCCCAAGGATGAAAATGCCTACTCGATGTTTTTTCCCTCCTTACCGCACAATTATGAAGATAATTACATCAAGATCAGGGTTTCCGAGATCAGTCGCGACAGCATTGCCGCTCTGCCCTTTCTTATACTTTACGAGGATGGGACTGCAGTCTGTATCGCCGAGGCTAACCTCAATGACTACACGGCTTCCTATCTCACTGCTGCCCGGAATATCCAGAATGGATTGACCACGGTACTGTGGCCGCTGCCCGGGGAAAAAGAAGGCAAGGTGCGGGGCAAGGTGCCTTTCAAAACCCCCTGGCGTGTGCTGATGATTGCGGATCATCCCGGAAAGCTTATCGAGTCGAACATCATCCTTGCGCTCAGTGATCCTTGCGCTCTGGACGATCTATCCTGGATCAAGCCCGGCAAAGCAGCTTGGGACTGGTGGAGCGGCATGGTGGTCGAAAAGCGCGGCAAGAAGGTGACAACCGGCGGATACGATACGAAAACTTATCAACACTACATCGATTTCGCACATAAAGCGGGTCTTGAGTACAGCTTGATCGATGCCGGCTGGTACGGTGCGCATCGCGATCCGGAAGAGGATATCACGAAGCCCCTGCCTGAAGTGGACATGGGATATCTTGTCAAATACGCTGATTCCCTGGGAGTCAAGCTGCTTCTCTGGGTTAACTGGGAGAATGTAAAAAAGCAGATCGATCAGGCTTTCCCGCTCTACAGTCAGTGGGGGATAGCCGGTGTGAAAGTGGATTACATGGACCGCGACGACATGGAAATGGTCCAGTTCTATCACGATGTGGTTAAAAAAGCCGCCGAGAACCACCTGGTGGTGGATTTTCACGGAGCTTACCGTCCCACCGGAATGCGGCGCACCTGGCCCAACCTCCTGACCCGCGAGGCTGTGGTCGGCATGGAATACAGCAAATGGAGCGACTGGTGCAGCCCTGAACACGATGTAACCATTCCTTATACCCGGATGCTTCTGGGTCCCATGGATTACACGCCTGGAGCGTTCAACAATGCTACAAAAAAGTCCTTCGAATCCAGAGATTTGGATCCAATGAGCCAGGGTACCAGGTGCCATCAGCTCGCCATGTACGTGGTCTACGAAAGCCCTCTGCAGATGCTCTCTGACAGCCCGAGCAATTACAGAGACGGGAAAGGGCTCGATTTCCTGAGCATGGTGCCCACGGTTTGGGATGAGACACGTTTCATCCAGGGCGAAGTGGCGGACTACATTGTCCTGGCGCGCAAGAAGGGCGATAAATGGTACCTGGGGGCGATGACCGATTGGGAGGCGAGAGAACTCGAGGTTCCGCTTCAGTTCCTGGGCGGCGGTACCTGGAAGGCTAAGGTCTGGGCGGATGGGAAAAAAGCCGACACCCAGGCCCAGGATCTGGAATTTTCCGAGAAGGAAGTCGACTCGAACGGGACATTGACCGTAAAAATGGCTCCCGGCGGCGGCCTTGCCGCGGTTTTCGAGCGCTAGCCGGCCTGGAATAATTCAAACCCTAAAAAGCGGTTGGTCATCATGAGTGGCCAGCCGCTTTTTTTTCCCTAAAAATTTCCGGCTTTTAGCGCTGAGATTGCCGAAGAGCGGGGCGGGCCGCAAGCTGGCCGCAGGCCCCCTCGATATCGGTTCCGTGTGACCTGCGGAGGGTGACCGCCTGCTTGCAGGAAACGAGGAGTCTCTTCTGGAAAATTTCCAGTTCCTCCTGGCTGGGGGGCTTGAAAGGAACGCCTTCGACAGGGTTAAAGGGGATAAGGTTGATCTTGCAGGGAAGGTTCGAGGTCAACCGGGTCAGAGCCTCCACATCCTCAGGCAGGTCGTTGACGCCCTGGATTACCAGGTACTCGAAAGTGATTCGCCTGCCGGTTATCCGGTTAGCCTCGCGGCAGGCTTCGATCACACTGGCCAGAGAGAATCTCCGGGCAACAGGCATCAGTTTTTTGCGCAAAGGCTCGTGGGCCGCATGGAGGCTCACCGCCAGTTTCATCTGGGGAAAGTCTCTTGAGAAACGCACGATCTCATCCGGCAGGCCAACAGTCGAAACCGTGATCCGGCGCGCTCCGACCTGCATGAAATCGTTATGGTTGAGCACGCTGAGAGCTTTTTTCAGGTTTTCGTAATTCAGAAACGGCTCGCCCATGCCCATGAAAACGATATTCGGAGCTCGAGACCGGTCTTCTTGCCCGATGCCGGAGTCATTCCCGCAGCCCATTAAGATAAGCACCTGGCAGAGGATCTCACCCGGAGTGAGGTTGCGGCCAGCCCCAAGCTGGCCTGTTGCGCAGAATGTGCATTTGAGAGCGCATCCTGTCTGGGTGGAAAGGCAGAGAGTTGAGCGGTCACGTTTCATGGGAATGGTGACGCTCTCCAGACAAGCGCTGTCCTCCAGGCTCCAGAGCGTCTTTTTGGTGCCGTCGCGCGAGAAGCTCTCCTCCTGCGCCTCGAGCACCAGGAGCTTGTAAGTCGAGGCCAGTTTTTCCCGAAGTCCGGCGGAGAGATCGGACATCCGACAGAAGTCCAGGTTTCTGCGCTGGTAGATCTGGCGCAGGATCTGCCTGGTCCGGTAAGGCTTCTCGTCCCAGGAAGCGAGTCGGCCTGTCAGCTCTGCGGCAACCTCTTCCGGACCCAGGTCCAGGAGCGGGACAAGCTTTTCTGCAGCAGGCGTTTTTTTAGGCTTTATTCCAGCCATCTTGAGAGAGTTAAGGGCGAAGCATGCCTCGCCCTTAAAGAAAAACCTCGTAATATTTTTAACTTCAGCCTCAGGGCCGATGATCAGGGAAAATGATCAAGAAGTGGGTTTTCCCTCCTGGATATAACGAGCCACCCAGTCCACGATCCCGGGGATAGGAACCCGGTGCTGGATCATCGAGTCTCTTTCGCGGATAGTAACTGTATTGTCCTCGATAGTCTGCCCGTCCGTGGTGATTCCCAGAGGGGTGCCTGCCTCGTCCTGGCGGCGGTAGCGCCTGCCGATCGAGCCGCCGTGATCGTAGAAAGTCTTGAATTTCCTGCGCAGGCGCTCGTATACATCCTCGGCGGCTTTCACCATTTCTTCCTTTTTTACCAGCGGAAACACCCCGGCCTTGATCGGTGCGATTTTCGGCGATAACCTCAGCACCACCCGCTCCTCTTCTTCGTCGTAGGCATCTACCAGGCAGGTCAAGAGCGTTCTGTCCACGCCGGCCGAGGTCTCGATCACATAGGGCACGAAACGTTCGCCGGTCGTTTCATCAAAATAGCTCAACGGCGCTTTGCCGGAATACTCATTGTGCCTCGAGAGGTCGAAATCAGTGCGGTTGTGGACCCCTTCAAGTTCCTGCCAGCCGAAAGGGAACTCGTACTCGA
>DATKXY010000011.1:0-4559 GCA_035528795.1 archaeon
AGGGACAGGTAGTTCCCTTGATCGCATATCAGACTGGTAAATGCAGGAGAAAATGAAAAAAGCCTTAAAACTCTTTTCTCCAGGCAGTTGCGGTTTTTTTTACCAAAAGCGTATTCGCTACGCCTTCTGACTCCTGACTAAGTCTTCTGACTCCTCATCGACAATTTGTTGTCGATGTGGATAAACTAAGCGCCTAGCGTCTCACCACCCGAAACCCTATATTGGCGCTCCAACTGTCCGGATAGTAAGCGTCACGGTTGGCTGAAAAGCAAAAGTAATCGAAAACGCTCCAGCTGCCGCCCCGGAAAACACGGTAAAAGCCGGATTGAGGACCGCCCGGATTATGGGATGGGCTGCTGCTATAGTAGTCTGCGTCATACCAGTCGTTGCACCACTCCCAGACATTCCCGGCCAGATCGTACAGGCCGAACGGGTTCGCCGGGTAGCTGCCTGCATCTGTCGGATGGCCGATCTTCCACCGGTAATTGGCCTTGGAGTCGTTCAGCTTCCCGTTGTCCGTGCCATAGCCATACTGCTGTCCGCCACGTGCCGCATATTCCCATTCCGCCTCTGTCGGTAAATCCATTCCGGATTTCCGGGCGAACGCCTTGGCTCCGTACCATGACACATAAACCACCGGCCAGTCTTCCCTGCCAGGCTCGGCACTGAATCTGCCGCTGTAAAACCTGATCCAGCACTTGTTGTTCGAATCAAAACTGCCAAAGAGTTCCAGGTAAATCTCGCCCCTGTATTCGCCGGCAGCTCCCTTTACGCTGCTGGATATGACTGTTATTTCACTGTCAGCCAGCGCGGAATTCAAATAAGCAGCATATTGTGCATTAGTGATCTCAGTGGCGCTCATCCGGAAAGCGTCCAGGGTTACAGAGTGAACGGGCTTTTCCCTCTCATAGGCCCCTTCATTCCCCATCTGGAATGTACCGGCGGGAACCGGGACCAGGGTGACATCCCGGCTGAGATGTACGCTGTTTGTGGTATCGGCGCCGACCGAGAGAGTAAGCTCGCCTCCTTTGAACCACTCAGGGATTATGATCCTCAAGTTTTCAAGTCCGAATTCCAGGAGAGCCACCTCTTCGGAATCCAGATAAACCTTGATATCGGCTGCAGTAACGGTCTGATCGAAATTTTCCACGTAGATATCCAGGGTATCTCCAATATCGGCAACAGTCGAGCTCATGCCGGTGATTGCAGGGCCCCAGTAAATTATTTCGGGCCTCTGCGAGCCTCCCAGAATTCTCAGCATGCCGAGCAGGTCGAAAATATTGACCCGCCCATCTTCTGATTTGTCAACATTGGCGATCTCTCTCTGACAGTCATTCTCCGGTGCCGAGCCTAGTAGCTTCAGCAGCTCCAGCAGGTCTAAAATATTGACCCGGCCATCCTCGTTAATGTCACCCCGATAGGTCCAATCCACAGAGACCGGCGCAAGGGTCTGTGAAAATGAAAGCTTGAGCAAAGAAAAACTTGCCAGGGAAAAAAGAACGAGCATTAGATATACCTTGCGCATCTCGGGCCTCTGGTCAGAAATCACGGGATATAAGCGGGCACCGGAATTTGAGAGCCATAGTATCCAACAGACTTACCTTGATTATTTCTTTAAAATCAGCCGGCGGTCCTCAAAAAGGGATGAGTTTCCTGATGATTAAGAATTCTTGACAGCATAAAGTTCTCAGGATAATTATGGATTATGCTTGAAAAAATTCCTGAGAAAGCAGTTGTGACAACTGGTTTTCTTACGTATTATATCCCAGCACGGCTCAGGCTGTCCATAGAGGCGGCTGAAAAATGATTAAAATCATTCGGGCAAACGAGAGACATTTTTCCGACTTTGGCTGGCTGAAAACCTATTGGCTGTTTTCTTTTTCGAGCTATTATGACCCGGATAATATCCAGTTCGGCGCCCTGAGAGTTTTCAATGATGATCTGGTCGGACCGGGGACAGGCTTTCCAAACCATCCGCACCGGGAGATGGAAATCGTGACAGTTGTCCTGGATGGTGAAATTACCCACCAGGACAGCATGGGAAACAAGGCTGTTATCAGGGAAGGCGATGTTCAGCGGATGTCTGCCGGCACAGGCCTGACCCATTCCGAATACAACCTGGCGCATAAACCGGTGCATTTCTATCAAATATGGATTTATCCGGATGTCAAAGGCTTAAAACCAAGCTACGACCAGAAAAGCTTTATACCATCCTCCTGGAAAAACCGCCTGCTGCCTGTGGCTTCCGGGCGGGAATTGCCTGATGTGGTGCGGTTTCACACAGATGCGACTATCTATAGAGCCGACCTCGATCCCCAACGGCAAATCGAATTGGAGACGGATGAATCCCGCCGCATTTTCATTTATCTGACGGATGGAGATTTAAAGATAAGCGATAAAAGGCTCAAGAGCAAAGATCAGGCCCGGATAGACCCGGAAGAAAGTCTGATATTGAAAGCCTGCAGTACAACCAGCATGGTCTTAATAGATGTTCCATCCTGCAAGGGCTGGGGCTATGACGGGAAAACATTGCAGGGCGGTCGAAAATAAACGGCTCAAGGATAAATCATGTGGGAAACCCAAGATCTGCGAATCCGGGGGAGAAGCTGATAGACACCGGTGTTTTGCAGGCGCCTGTCAGCATACCGGAAATGCGCAGGTCCAGGTAACGGAAGGCCTTATCTCTATTCTGCAGACCGGACAAGAACTGCCGGGGCAGAGCATGCCATGACCGTACAAGACAGGTGTCAGGAGGTTAAAAACCTCTATTGATCATTTCAACAAATATTCCGAATTCCGACTCCTGGATTAGCGATCAATTTTAAGAATAATGCGGATTACCACTTTTCAAACGGGATTATATATCTTGGCTGGCTGGAATCCTGATTACAGCGTAAATGTCGCTCCTTTAGACGATCAGCATAAAATGCTCTTCAGGCTGATAGACGACCTGGGCGAAAGCATTAGACAAGGTAAAAGCGAAAGCCTCGGCACCACAGTTATTGAATTGGATAATTATACATTGTACCATTTTATTACCGAGGAGCGCCTGCTGGAGTCCTACGGCTACCCGGGCCTGGAGAGGCACAGAAAAGAACACGAGAAGTTCGCTGCCAGTGTAAAAGAATTTAAAAATAAATTGGCGCAGGACAATTCAACTCTTTCAATGGACATTTTGAATTACCTGCAGAATTGGTTAAAAAACCACATCCTGGTAACAGACAAAAAATACAGCTCATATCTGAATGAAAAAGGCCTTTATTGATTTTCACCCTTTCTCGCCATTAAAACCTGCAGAAGCCTGACTTCCCGCACTACCAACAGGTGGATTCCCTCTTTTTCCGATCAGCATTATGTCATAATGGCATTATTATCTGCCGTATTTTGCATTAATGAGTCATAATGGCAGACTTAATCGGAAAAGTCAATGACTGATTCTTTTTCATCCACAAATAATTATAGTATTTTCAATGAGTTAGTAAATCACTCCAGACATTGGCACAGCTCTTGCTTTTTATATGGTCGAAATTAATCGTGAGCTTTGAAATTGTAACCATTAAACTGGTAACCTTAAAAGGAGGATCAATATGAGACTCGTCAGATATGAACCCAAAGCGAACCTTTTCTGGCCTGAGACCTTTCGGAGCTTACTCGGTGATTGGCCTGTCGGGGCTCCGGAAAACGATTTGCGGGTGGATTTGGTGGAAAAGGAAGACCGCTATGTCCTGAGCGCTGAGCTTCCGGGTGTGAAGAAAGAGGATATCAAAGTCGCGGTCGAGGAGGATGTGCTGACAGTTTCCGCTGAAAAGCACGATGAGTTCGAAGGTAAGGAAGACGGCGTTTATCGCCGTGAGCGCAGCTATGGCAAAGTCTACCGCTCTTTCACTCTGGGAGATAAAGTGGCCCAGGATAAGATTGAGGGTGAATACAAAAATGGTGTCTTAACTCTCAATCTGCCCAAGAAAGAGGAAGTCAAGGCAAAACCGGTCGAAGTTAAGGTCAAATGATAAGGTTGCGGATCCAGGTCGATAAGGTTGAGACACAGAGGGCGCCTGAATAAGGCGCCCTTTTGTTTTTGAATCCTGTGTTGATATAACAATAAGAAAGCCCCCTGTCTGTATGACAGAGGGTTTTTATTTTAAGGGATAAAGATTCTAGTTTATCGGATTTCGCCAGTTTTACTGCTCAGGTGTAAAAAAATTGTTTAGATCTATCCGTAAAAGTAAATTTTTTCTTCTTTTGAAGGCAAAAGAAGCAAAACCATTTCTTTTTAAACAAAAAGAAACAAAAGTTAATCCTGGCATTTAAGTCCTTTACTCCGCTTCGCCAAGCTCGCCTACGCGCAGGAAGCCTGCGCAAAGGCATGCCTGGGCGTTGTACATCTATGATGGCGAAAATGGAAATTACTTGTCTTCTACACGCTCCAGAAACAGGGTCCTCGGACTTCAGGGCTTTTATGGCCTGGTTTCACCTGGGATGATCTATCATCCCACTTGTCTTTTATTAATATCACCCAGGCTACAACATATAAACAACATCTAAATGGTAACTATTTAATG